>JAFHKH010000001.1 GCA_016937595.1 Pseudomonas cedrina subsp. fulgida
CCGCCTGCACCGGCGCCCCCCGCTCCAGTCCAAGTCACGTTGGAGGATAAATCACGGGAAGGCATCGCCGGCTTGATCCACAGGGTTGCCATCACCTTGCTGGCGTTCTTCTCGCAGTTGCTGAACCTGCTGACATCAGTGTCCGGCCAGGCCAACGCCGGGGAAAACCCCAATGCCGATCAGTTAAGCAAACGTAATGCTCAAAGCAATGAAGATCAAATGTGGGAGCGGGCTTGCTCGCGAAGGCGTCAGTCCAGCCAACATTGATGTTGAGTGGCCCACCGCTATCGCGGGCAAGCGCTCGCCACAGAGGTCCCAGTTTGCTGCGCGACAGCGCTACGTCGAAGAGGTAGTGGGAACTCCCACATTTAAACCGCATGCATCAATAGGTCGGGGCTCAGCCCTTCTGCGCCAACAACGCCAACCCCTCATGCAACGCCGGGAACAGGCTGTTGTTGAAGTTGTTCCAGCGCAGTTCAAGGATGGTGTCGTCCGGCGAGATCTCGGTCTTGAGCACGTCGTGGAACACCTCGCCCGAATCAATCCCGTTGTCCACGTAGTGGAAAGAAGCACCGGTCAGGTACAGCGGCTCCGACGGCTGGGTGGCCTTGGTCGCCCAATCCACCACCGTTTGCCCGCGCGCACCGTATAACGCGTTCCAGGTCGCATAGGCACCGCGGCGTTCGTAAGGCGATTCGAGGCGGGTAATGCCCGGATGGATATTCATGATGCGGCGCGCAAACGGCGCACCGGGGCGCACCAGTTCATCCAGGATCACCAGCAAACCGTCCAGCACCACGATATCGGCCTTCAACTCCACCAGCGTGTCGTGCAGGCGACGCTCGAAATCCTGCTTGCCGGCGATGTGCTCCGCACTGCCCCGCGGCAGGCGCCGGTAGGTGGACGGCACGCTCAGCAGCAAATCATTGACCAGCCGCCCCTGCACCCGCAGGTCGGCCGGGTACAGCCACTGCCGGCCCGGCTTATAGGCAAACCCGTAATCGCTGACCAGTTGCTGGTCCCGCGGGTTCTGCTCGTCATCGTCGTACACCACGCCCACCAGGTTGTAGGCCTCGCCCAGCGGCGTGTCGTTCAGCGCCCCCGCCAGGGATTCCAGCACCGACATCATATAGCGCTCGTGGTCCTTGTAGGCCACCGGCTGCCCGGCCTTGTCGGCTGCGGCGTTGCGCAGGGACCACACGTACACCAGATTCTTTTTCGTCATTGTTTCGCTCTCGCTGGATAGATCAGGCACGCGCCGATACGCGTGCGCCTACACCACAAGAACGAGCCAGCCCCCTGGCAATTTATCCGCCGCGCCCACCGCCGGGCACGCGGCGCTAAATAGTCGCGCCAGTCCTTCGTTTGTCATGGGTAAGGGTCTGTGTGCCCAGCCCCCTCTTTTTCATTATTCCGGGAAGTATTTATGACCGACCCCAAGCGCGGCGCCTTCAAAGGCCTGCTCGCATTGCTCAGGCCCTTTCGCACCATCGTGAGCGTCTCCGTTGCCCTGGGCATGGCCGGTGGCCTGGCGATCACGTTGCTGCTGGCGACCATCAATAACGCCTTGCACGCCTCCACCGGGATGACGCAGGGGGTGATCCTGACGTTTGCAGCGTTGTGTGTGCTGGCGCTGACCAGTTCGATTGTGTCCGACATCGGCACCAACTACGTGGGGCAGCGGATCATTGCGGCGCTGCGCAAGGACCTCGGCGAAAAAGTGCTATCGGCGCCCATCGAGCAAATCGAACAGTATCGCTCGCACCGGCTGATTCCGGTTCTGACCCACGACGTCGACACCATCAGTGACTTTTCCTTCGCGTTCACCCCGCTGGCCATCGCGACCACGGTAACGCTCGGCTGCCTGGGCTACCTGGCGTACCTGTCGGTACCGATGTTTTTGATGATGGTGGTGGCCATCGTGATTGGCAGCGCCGTGCAGTTCATCGCCGGAGGCAAAGGCATCCAGGGCTTCGACCTGGCACGCAGCCATGAGGACGAGCTGCAGCGCTACTACAGCGCCCTCGCTTCCGGCGCCAAGGAACTGCGCATGCACCGGCCGCGGCGCTTTCGCATGAACACCCAACGTATCCAGGCAACTGCAGATCTCATCGCTGATATTCAAGTGCGCTCGGTCAACACCTACATCCTCGCCAAGACGTTTGGCTCGATGCTGTTCTTCGTGGTCATCGGCCTGGCCCTCGCCATGCAGGCGTATAACCCAAACCCGGACCCGAGTGTAATCACCGGTTTCGTGCTGGTGCTGCTGTACATGAAAGGCCCGCTGGAACACCTGCTGGGTTATCTGCCGGTGGTGGGCAAAGCGAAGATTGCCTTCGGCCGTATCAGCGAGTTGTCGGAGCGTTTTTCCTCGCCCGAGCCGCACCTGTTGATGGATGACAGCGAAGCGCCAACCCGGATCGTCAACAGCCTCGAACTGCGGAATGTGAGCTACAGCCCGCCGGCAGTGGATGGCAGCGAGCCGTTCCACCTTGGGCCGATCAATCTGAGCATCGCCCAGGGCGATATTGTGTTTATCGTCGGCGAAAACGGCAGCGGCAAGACCACCCTGATCAAACTGCTGCTTGGGCTGTACCCACCGCTGTCCGGCGAAATCCTGCTGAACGGCGAGGCCGTCACCGATCTCCAACGCGATGATTACCGCCAGCTGTATACCACGGTATTCGCTGATTATTACCTCTTCGATGACCTGGTACAGGGCAGTGCCACCCAGTCCCTGGATAGCGCCACTAAATACCTGGAACGCCTGGAGATCGCGCACAAGGTCAGCGTCAAGGACGGCGTGTTCAAGCACCACCGACCTGTCCACCGGCCAACGCAAGCGCCTGGCACTGGTGAATGCCTGGCTGGAGGAACGTCCGGTGCTGGTGTTCGACGAATGGGCCGCCGATCAGGACCCGGCCTTCCGCCGGATTTTCTACACCGAGCTGCTGCCGGACCTCAAGCGGCTGGGCAAGACCCTCATTGTGATCAGTCATGACGACCGCTATTTCGACATCGCCGATCAACTGGTGCGCCTGCGCGCCGGCAAAGTGGTGCATGAAATGGCAACCGCGTGAACTTTCTTTTCCGGTTTTTCGAAGGAGGAACGTCTCACTAATGTCAAATGAGAACCAACCTCAATTCGCTTATAATTTGCCCACTTCAAACATAGAAGAGAAACCATTCATGCCAGCACGACTCGGTCTCAGCCCCCTGAGCAAAGCGCTAACCATGCGCCGGGCCCTGAACATCAACCTCCTTCCGAGCGCGCTTGCCCTTGCGGTATCGCTGCCGGTTGCCGGCTATGTGCAGGCGCAGGAGATCGAGCTGGACATTCCCGCACAGGCACTGGGGAGTGCACTGCAGGAATTTGGCCGCCAGGCCAACCTGCAGGTGCTGTATAGCCCGACTGACGTGGAGGGGAAAAAAAGTACGACGGTCAAAGGCAAGCTGGATCCTCGGCAGGCAATCAATGCTTTGCTCGCAGGCACATCGACCATCCATACACTCAGCGGCAACGCCCTGACCGTCACCGCCGCCGGCGCTTCCGCCGGGCTGGAGCTGAGTCCCACCCAGGTGACGGGCAACGTGCTGGGCAACATCACCGAGGACTCCGGGTCGTATACGCCGGGGACTATCGCCACGGCCACGCGACTCACCTTGACACCGCGGGAAACCCCGCAGTCGATCACCGTGATCACCCGTCAACATATCGAGGATTTCGCCCTCAATAACGTTGATGACGTGATGCGCCACACACCAGGCATCACTGTGTCGGCGTATGACACCGACCGTACCAACTATTATTCCCGTGGTTTTTCGGTCAACAGTTTCCAGTACGACGGTATCCCGTCCACGGTGCGCAACGTCGGTTATTCGGCGGGCAACACCCTCAGCGACATGGCGATCTATGACCGCGTCGAAGTGCTCAAGGGCGCCACTGGCCTGCTCAACGGTGCCGGCTCGCTGGGCGCGACCATCAACCTGATCCGCAAGAAGCCGACTTCGCAATTCAAGGGCCACGTCCAGTTAGGCGCGGGGTCCTGGGATAACTATCGCAGCGAAGTGGATGTGAGCGGGCCGCTGACCGAAAGCGGCAATGTCCGAGGCCGTGCGGTGGCTGCGTACCAGGACAAGAACTCGTTCATGGACCACTATTCGCGCAAAACCGAAACCTACTACGGCATTACCGAGTTCGACCTGTCGCCCGACACCCTGCTGACCGTCGGCTTCGACTACCAGGACAACACGCCTAAAGGCTCCAGTTGGTCCGGTTCCTTCCCGCTGGTCAACTCCAACGGCAGCATCAACAAGATGTCCCGCTCCTACAACAACGGCAGCACCTGGAGTTCCTGGGAACAAAATACCCGAACCGCCTTTGCCATGCTTGAGCATGACCTGGGTGATGGTTGGGTGACCAAGTTCCAGCTCGACCACAAGATCAACAGCTACCATGCCGACCTCGGCTCCATCCAATTCGTGGAGCCCCAGGCGGATGGCACCGCGCAGATCAACGGCCAGAAATATACCGGCGACACTAAAAGTACTTCCGCAGACCTCTACGCCACCGGGCCTTTCAGCCTGTTTGGCCGTGAGCATGAGCTGGTGGTGGGTGGGTCGATCGGCACTTCGCACTGGAAAGGCAAGGGTTACTGGTCCCCAACCTGGCCGCAGGGCAACATCGTCGATTTCTACAACTGGAACGGCAAGATCGACAGGCCGATCTATGGTCCCGCACAGCAGTACACCGACGACACCATCCGCCAGTCCGGTACCTACATGACCGCGCGGTTCAACGTGATGGACGACCTGAACGTGATCCTCGGCGGACGCGTCGCCAACTACCACGTCACAGGCCTGAACCCGTCCTACAAGGAAAGCGGGCGGTTCGTACCTTACGCCGGCGCGATCTACGACCTGAACGACAATTTCTCGGTGTACACCAGCTATACCGATATCTTCCAGCCTCAGGAGAGTACGTATAAGGACCGCAACCAAACGCTGCTGGAACCGGACGAAGGGCAAAACTACGAGCTGGGCCTGAAGGGCGAATTCTTCGAAGGGCGCTTGAACAGTAGCCTTGCCTACTTCGAAGTGCATGAAGACAACCGCGCCATCCCGGACGATGCCTACAATAACCAGACCCCGGCCCCGCAGAACTACGCGTTCAAGAGTTCCAAGGCCGTCACCAAGGGCTACGAAGCAGAGATTTCCGGCGAGTTGAGCCCGGGCTGGCAAGTACAGGGCGGTTACACCCACAAGATCGTACGGGACGCAGACAGCAAGAAAATCTCCACCTTCGAGCCGGAGCATCAGGTCAACCTGAACACCACCTATAAGCTCAAGGGCGACCTGGACAAGTTCACCGTCGGCGCAGGGCTGCGCTGGCAGAGCAAGGGCTGGTACGAGATCTACAATTCTCCGCTCGACAGAAACCAGGACATCACCCAGGAAGCCTACTGGCTGGTTGACCTGATGACCCGCTACCAGATCACCAAGAGCCTGTCGGCGACCGTGAACGTCAATAACATTTTCGACAAGTCCTACTACACCAACGTTGGCTTCTATAACTCGGCGGCCTACGGCGAGCCGCGCAACGTGATGTTCAGCACTCGCTGGGACTTCTGACGTAACACTTTGATCGTCTACGATGCCTGATCCGAGCCCGATGAGAGCCCTGCTTTCACCGGGCTTTTTCAGGCCTTGCCCTGACCGAAACCAAGCGAAAAAAAACCCGGATCCATGATCCGGGTTTGTTGTTGGAGCGGCGCGTTACGCCATGGCGGCCACCAGGCTGGCGATAAACTCGGCACTGTCGATGATGCCGTCATGATCCGTCTCGATCACCACCGAACGCTCGATTCGCCCCTGAATAATTCTGTTGGCCATGTTCTGCTCGATCAGGTCCTTGAACTGTCCGGCGCGGCTCAGCGACGCCCACCAACAGCTGACCGGAGCCTTGATAGGCTTGAAGTCCGCTGCCGATAGACGCTCACTGAGCGCATGGTCGATCGCCCAGGAAATCTGCGCCTCGTTACCGCGCAGTAACTCTTCCTTGATGTCGATGAAAGCCTCGCCCAAGTGCTGTCCGGCCCAGGCGACGAAGGCATGCCACTGGGCAGCGTCATCGTTGATGTCACGCAGGCACTGCTGCCAGGCTGCCTGAATCTGCTCGGCAAACGCCGGAAACATCACGCCCAGCAAAGCCGCACGCCGCTCATTGGTCGATACGTCGCGATCATCCTCCGTGACCACCGCCTGCCAATAGGGCTTAAGCCATTGCGGCGGCGCGGCGTCGATCCATCCGACAAACTCCACGTCGCGTCCCGCTTGCTCCAGCACGTAGGCGACTTCCATCGCCAGGTTACCGCCCAGTGACCAGCCTGCCAGACGGAAGGCGCCCTGGGGTCGCGCCAGCATGAGCTGCCCAGCGTAGTCCTCGACCATGGCCTGCCATTCGGGCACCTCTGCGCCGTCTTCGGCCAATGCGCGGCAGATAACCCCGAACACCGGGCGTTGCTCCCTGAGCGCCAGGGCAATCGCGGTGTAGCAATGTACCGAGCCAAAACTTGGGTGGAACATGAACAGCGGGGTGCCTTCGGCCTGGCTGTTGAGTTTGACGATCAACGAAGTACCGGCCTCGCCCCGCAGACAGTTGACCTGCCCACGGACTGTCGGGTTGAGCATCAACTGGCTGACAGACAAACCGACACCGCTGACTTTTCTGATGCGTTCCTTGAGCCTCAACACCAGCAAGGAGTGGCCGCCCAACTCGAAGAAGTTGTCGTTCAGCCCTACTCGCTCCACATCGAGGACATCACGCCAGATCGCCGCGACCTGCCGCTCAAGCGCACTGTCGGGAGCCTGGTACGCTTGCGATCCCTGCGCCTCGGGTTTAGGCAACGCTTTGCGGTCCAGCTTGCCGTTGGGGCTCAGCGGCATCTGTGTCAGTACGACCCACTGCGTCGGTACCATGTAGTCCGGCAACTGCCTGACCAGGTGCTCACCCACTCGCGCTTTCCAGTCATCACGCGGCTCCTGCAACACCAGGTAACCGACCAAGTGCGTCCCGTCGACCGCTAGCACTGCTGCTTCGCGCACGCACTCATGCTCCAGCAGGCGCGCCTCGATTTCACCCAATTCGATGCGCAAGCCACGCAGCTTGACCTGGTGATCGATGCGCCCGGCGTATTCAATGACGCCGTCATCGCGATAGCGCGCCAGGTCGCCGCTGCGATACAGGCGACCACCGCTGCCGAACGGGTCGGTCACGAAGCATCCGGCGGTCAGCGCTGGCCGACGATGATATCCTCGCGCCAGCCCGACGCCTCCCAGGTAAAGCTCGCCCAGCACACCGATGGGTGCAGGTTCCAGGTTGCTGTCCAGCACATAGCACGCCAGGTTGGCGATCGGTCGGCCAATCGGCACGGCATCGGCCCGTTCATCCACGCAGGTCCAGTGGGTAACGTCGATGGCCGCTTCAGTCGGCCCATACAGGTTGTATACATTCACGCCTGGCAACCTGGCGAACACCTGTTGCTGGGCGTCCACCGGCAGCGCTTCGCCGCTGCACACAATTCGTTGCAGGCTGTGGCAAGAGCCTGCGCCAGCATCCTGCAAGAACGCTTGGAGCATGGACGGCACAAAATGCAGCGTCGTGACGTGTTCGGCGTTGATCAGACTCACCAGCCTGGCCGGATCACGATGGTCGCCCGGCGCTGCCACCACCAGGCGCGCACCGGTCATCAACGGCCAGAAGAATTCCCACACCGACACGTCGAAACTGAAAGGCGTCTTCTGCAGCACGGCGTCATTCGCCTCCAGGCCATACGCCTGCTGCATCCAGCACAGTCGGTTAGTCAGTGCCGAATGACGGTTACCCGCCCCTTTGGGCTGCCCGGTGGAGCCTGAGGTGTAGATCACATAGGCGAGGTTTTCGCTATGGACGGTGACATCCGGATTCTGCTCGGGGTAAGCCTGTAACCACTCCGCGCCCTCCTTCAGCACCACAGGTTGCACGCCCTCTGGAATCGGCAGTTCCTCCAGCAGGTGGGCCTGGGTCAACAATAGTTTCACGTCACTGTCTTGCAGCATGTACGCCAACCGATCACGGGGGTAGTCGGGGTCCAACGGCACATAGCGCCCCCCGCCTTGAGCACTGCCAGCAGGCCGACGACCATTTCGATTGAACGCTCGACTGCAAGCCCCACCAGTACATCCGGCCCCACCCCGACGGCTATCAGGCGATGCGCCAAGCGGTTCGCCCGGCGGTTCAGCTCTGCGTAGCTCAGTGCCTTCCCGGCAAATACCAAGGCGACCGCGTGTGGCGTGCGCACGACTTGGGCCTCGATCAGTTGATGCACCGCCAGGTGTAAAGGATAGTCCTCAGCGGTGGCGTTCCAGGCGTGCAAAACCCTGTGGCGCTCGGTCTCGGCCAACGATGGCAGCGTCGCCAAACGCTGGGCGCCATCCAACGCCATTACCTGCAGCAACTGCTGGAAGTGCTCGGCCAGTCGTGCAATATGTGTCGCGGTGAACGCCTGACGGTCGTAATTGAACTCAAGGCCCAGGGTGTCACCGATGCCAAGCAGCACGGTCAACGGGTAATGCGTTTGTTCCAGGCTGTGGACCGCACCAAATTTCAGCCCCGAAGGCGCACCCTGTTCCAGCGCTTCGGACACTGGGTAGTTCTCGAACACCAGGATGCTGTCGAACAGTGCCTCACCGCCCCACCCCGCCCAGCGCTGGATCTCGAACAGCGGCGTATGCTCCTGCTCACGCAAGCGCACGTTTTGCGCCTGGATCTGCTGCAGCCATTGGCTGACTGACAGGTGTGCGTCCGGCGTCGCAACCACAGGCAATGTGTTGATGAACAACCCGACCTGCTGTTCGATACCCCGCAGTTGCGCCGGACGACCGGCGACGGTAGCGCCAAACGCCACAGTGGCCTGCCCGGTGTGATGCTGCAGCAGCAACAGCCAGGCGCCTTGAACCAGCGTATTGAGGGTGACCTTATTACTTTGGGCGAATGCTTTGAGGCGTTCGGTCTGGTTCGCGTCCAGGCTCAGACGATGCTCGCCGTTGACTGCCAGGGTTTCGCCTTGCACAGCCGGCAGACCACGGGCCAGACGCGTCGGCTCCTGCAAGGTCCGCAGTTGCTCTCTCCAGAACGCCTCGCTGACCGATTTGTCCTGAGCCTGCAGCCATGCGATGTAATCATGGTAACGGCCGACAGGCGCACGCGGCGGCTCGCCGGCGTAATGCTGCAACACCTCACCAAACAGCTGTGAACCACTCCAGCCATCCATCAGAATGTGGTGGTTGGTATAGATCAAGTGATAGCTGGACGGCCCGGTACGCACCACCGTTAAGCTCAACAAGGGCGCCTGTTCCAGCACAAACCCTTGTGCTCTTGCCGACTCGGCCAGGCTACCCAGCGCCACATCGCTGTCCACGCGTCCCTGCCAATCAAGCTCGGCAAACGGCATGCGCAGCTGTTTGTAGACCACCTGCAAAGGCTGCTCAAGCTCGGCCTGCCAAAGGAAACCACTGCGCAGAATCTCATGGCTGTCGACCGCCGACTGCCAGGCTTGGCGGAACCGTGGTACATCCAACCCTTCGACATCGATGCGCATCTGGTTGATGTAGTCACCCGAGCCTTCGCCGTACAGCGACTGGAACAGCATGCCTTGCTGCATGGGGGACAGCGGGTAAAGGTCTTCGACATCAGATAGAGCCAGCGGCAACGCGTCCAGTTCTACCTGGGACAGTCGCGCCAAAGGGAAGTCCGAGGGCGTCACACCCTGGTGCACGCAGCAATGCTCGATTAATGCCTTGAGTTCCGCGGCATAGTCGTCCGCCAGGCGTTGCACGGTCGTCTCACTGAACATCTGCTGGCTGAAGCTCCAATTAAACTTCAACTCGCCAGCGTAGACCTGACCGTTGATTTCCAGCCAGTTGCCCAATGGCGCCTCAGCGCTCTGCTCGGCACCACTGGCGTCGCCCGAGGGCGCAAACAGTCCTTGTTGTCCGCCGCCTTCAAAGCTGCCGTCGAATTGGCCCAGGTAGTTAAAGGTAATACGAGGGTGCGGCAGTTCACTCAGCGCCTGTTGTGCCTCGGCATTGCCCAAGTAACGCAGGGCGCCAAAGCCCAAGCCCTTGTCGGGAATCGCCCGCAACTGTTCCTTGATCTGCTTGAGTGAACCGGCCAGAGATTCGGTCGGGGTCAGCTTCAACGGGTAGAGGCTGGTGAACCAGCCAACGGTACGGGTCAGGTCGATTTCATCGAACAGGCCTTCGCGGCCATGGCCTTCAAGGCGGATCAACATCGACTCGTCGCCGGTCCAGCGCACAATCACGCGAGCCAGCGCGCTCAGCAACAGGTCGTTGATTTGGGTGCGGTAGGCACTCGGCGCGTCCTGCAACAGGCGCCGAGTGAATGCCTGATCCAGATGGGTCGTCACACTCAGCGCATGCCGGTTGCTCAAGCTGGCCTGCGGATCAGCGCCGGGCAGGCCCGTCGGCAGCCCTGTAACTGCACCTGCCACCAGGTCAGTTCCTGCTCCAGCTTCGCGCTGCGCGCATAGGCTTGCAAGCGCTCGGCCCAGGCTCGGGTCGCGTTGGTCTTGGCTGGCAGGGTCACTGGGGCACCTTGCGCAATGTGGTGGTAAGCCGTTTGCAGGTCTTCCAGCAGAATGCGCCAGGACACGCCGTCCACCACCAGGTGGTGGATCACCAGCAATAAGCGCTGGGAACCATCGGCCATGCCGACCAGCACCGCACGCAGCAACGGCCCCTCACTCAGGTCGAGACTGCGCTGGGCTTCTTCACCCAAGGCGTCCAGTTCTTCAACGGTATTCAGCGTGGTCTGCCACAGGACCTGCTCGGCCTGATGTTGCTGCGGCCCTCGATACGCCGCGCTCCAGCCTGCGGCGCCCTGCACGAAGCCGATGCGCAGCGCGTCGTGATGCACGATCAAAGCCTCTAGCGCCGCCACCAATACCGGCGCCTGCAATGCCTGATGTGGCCGTAATACTACGGACTGGTTCCAGTGATGGCGCTGGGGAATGTCATCGGCGAAAAATGCCTGCTGAATCGGTAACAAGAGTAACTCGCCCGTCAACGGCGATTGGTCCAGCACGACCGCGCCCTCACCTTCCCGGGCGACCGCCGCCAGGCTTTGCACCGTCTGATGCTGGAACAGATCCTTGGGCGTAAAGTGCACACCGGCCTGGCGGGCACGGCTGACCACCTGGATCGAGATGATCGAGTCGCCTCCCAATTCGAAGAAGTTATCATGCACACCGACGTGTGGCAGGCGTAGTACGTCGCACCAGATCGCGGCGATTTTCTGCTCCAGTTCACTCTGCGGCGCCACATACACCTGCTGCATCTGGCTCACATCCGGACGCCGCAGGCCCTTGCGGTCGAGCTTGCCGTTCGGCGTCAGCGGCATGCGTTCAAGAAACATCAGGTGCGTGGGCACCATGTAGTCCGGCAGACGGGCTTTCAGGGCGCGACGCAGGGCTTCGCGGCATGCCGACTGGGCGACTGAGTCGTTGATGAGCAGCGGGTCCAACGGTACCACGTAGGCAACCAGTTGCTTGCCGCTCGGGCCTTCCTGGGCAATCACCACGGTTTCGCCCACGCTGTCCTGCTCGCGCAGGCGCGCTTCGATTTCGCCGAGTTCAATACGGAAACCACGGATTTTTACCTGATGGTCAACACGCCCCAGGTAATCCACCACACCATCCGGGCGGCCCCGGGTCAGGTCACCGCTGCGATACACGCGGCTGCCGGATTTGCCGAACGGTCCGGCACGAAGCGCTCGGCGGTCAGTGCCGCACGCTCCAGGTAACCGCGGGCCACGCCCTCGCCGCCCAAATACAACTCGCCGGCGACACCGATAGGTTGCAGGTTGAGTTGCGAATCCAGCACGTAGCCGCTGCGGTTGCCCAGCAACGTGCCGATGGGGGCGTAAACCGCGCCGCACGGGTCGCCTTTGCGTGCCTTCCACAGCAATGGCGTGACCACGGTTTCGGTCGGGCCATAGCCGTTGAACAGGTAGGTCGGTTTCAGTGCGCGCCAAGCCAGGTCGTAGCTGGCCTGGGCTACCGCGTCACCGCCAAAGCAATACACACGAACGGCTGGAGGGTTGCCGTCACGCTCGGCATGTTCGGCCAGTTGCTGCAGGTATACCGGCGGGAACACAGCCATCGTCACGTTATGGCGGTGCATTTGTTCATAGGTGTATTCCGGCAACCACAGGCTGTCGTCACGGATCAATACGCTCGCGCCGTTTATCAGCGGGTGCATCCAGCCTTCGTGGGCGCCGTCGAAGGCGAACGACATGAAGTGCAACTCGCAATCGGCCGGTGACGTTTCATAACATTCGCCAGTGGCGATGATATGCGCCACCAATGGACCGTGGGACACCGACACGCCCTTGGGCATGCCGGTGGAGCCGGAGGTGTAGATCACGTAGGCCAGGTTGTCGCCGTCCAGGCTCACCGCTGGCGCGGTGTCGCTGTAATCGGACCACGCCTGCGCCTGGTCGACGGCGAGCGCCTCCAACCCGTCGGGGATCGGCAGCCGCTGTTGCACCGCCGAATGGGTCAACAGTAGTCGGGCGCGACTGTCCTGCATCATGTACAGCAGGCGATCACGCGGGTATTCGATATCCAGCGGCACGTACACGCCGCCGGCCTTCATGACCGCAAGGAACGCCACCATGATCTCGGCACTGCGCGGCATGGCAATCGCTACGCGCACTTCCGGGCCTACACCACGGGCGATCAGTGCATGGGCCAGGCGGTTGGCCTGGCGGTCCAGCTCACCGTAGGTCATGTGTTGCTCGGCAAACTTTACCGCCACCGCGTCAGGGGTTTCCCGAGCGCGGTCGCCCACCCGCTCGTGCACCAGGCGCTGAGCCGAGAAGCCGGAGCCGGTGCGATCCCAGAGTTGAAGAATCTGCTGCTGCTCGGCGGGGTCCAGCAGGCTCAATTGGCTGAGGTGTTGCCGTGGGTTGGCAACCATGCCCTGCAACAGATTTTGCCAGTGGCGTGCCATGCGTTGCACGGTGCTGGCTTCAAACAGGTCCTGTGCATAGCCCAGCGTGGCCCATATGCCTTCGATGGACTCCTGGATATCCAGGTCCAGGTCGAAATGCGCGGTCTTGCTTTCCCACTCCAGCCCTTCTACCGAAAGCGTGGGAAGCTGGTGTTGGACCTGCGCCTGGCCGACATCGGTCTGGTGGTTGAACATGACCTGGAACAGCGGGTTGTGGCTCAGGCTCCGCTCGGGTTGAAGCGCCTCCACCAGTTGCTCGAACGGCAGGTCCTGATGGGACTGCGCGTCCAGCGCGCGTTGCCGGGTCTGCTGCAATAGCTGCTCGACACTCATCTGGCCATGAAGATCGGCCTTGAGCACCTGAGTGTTGACGAAGAAACCGATCAGCCGCTCGGTCTCGCTGCGATTGCGGTTGGCGATCGGCACCCCGACGCGGATCTCTTCCTGGCCGCTGTAGCGGTACAGCAAGGTCTGGAACGATGCCAACAGCAGCATGAACAGGGTTACGCCCTGCTGCTGTGCCAGGGCTTTGAGGTCCTGGGTCAGCGTGGGTGCCAGCTCGACAGCCAAGCGCGCACCACGGTGGCTTTGCACGGCCGGGCGCGGGTGATCGAAGGGCAACTCCAGCACGCTCGGCTCACCGCCCAGCATGTCGCGCCAGTAGGTCAGTTGACGCTCTTTCTCGCCCGCCTCCATCCAGGTGCGCTGCCACAACGCGTAGTCCGCGTATTGAACCGGCAGCGCCGGCAATTCAAGGACCTCGCCCTGGCTGTAAGCCGCGTAGAGTTGCACCAGCTCCTCGACCATCAATTGCATCGACCAACCGTCGGAGACGATGTGATGCTGCACCAGCACCAGCACGTGCTCGTCAATGGCCAGACGAAGCAGCGACACCCGCAGCAACGGCCCCTGTTGCAGGTCGAAAGGCTGTGCGATCTCGGCTTCGACACGCGCCTTGAGTTCACCTTCTGTCACATCATCGCGCGCGATCTGCAACGAAACCTGTGGTTCAACGATTTGAACCGTGCGGTCGCGCTCCTGGCGCAAATGGGTGCGCAGGCTTTCATGGCGCGCCAGCAAAGCGTCGAAACTGCGTTGCAAGGCCGCCAGGTCAAGCTGGCCTTTCAAACGCAGGGCGCTGGGGATGTGGTACGCGGCGCTTTGCGGCTCCAGTTGCCACAAGAACCATTGACGCTCCTGGGCATAGGACAGCGGCAATGGCTGGTCTCGCCCTGCCGGCACCAGGGGGGGCGCTTTCGGTACAGCAGGGTCCTGGGTCGTCAGCGCGGCGACAAACCCAGCCAGGCACGGCTGTTCGAACAGCGTCTTGAGCGGGACTTCCAGGCCCATGGCCTGACGAATGCGCGACACCACCTGCATGGCCAGTAGGGAATGCCCACCCAGTTCGAAGAAATGATCCGTCAGGCCCACACGCACGACGCCAAGGATACCGGCCCAGATCGTCGCAACCTGCTGTTGCAGCTGCGTAACCGGAGCCTGCCACGCCTGTAGCGCCACGCTGGCACCGGGTTTGGGCAGCGCCTGGCGGTCGAGCTTGCCGTTAGGGTTCAGCGGCATGCGGTCGAGGAAGATCAGGTGCGCCGGCACCATGTAATCGGGCAGTTGCTCACGCAATGTGGCGTTAAGTTGCTCACCGAGCGCACGTTGCTGCTCTTCGGACAGCGGCTGCGCCGGTACCAGATAAGCCACCAGTTGATTGTCGGCAGCCAGCAGGAACGCCTGGCGAACAGCCGCCTGAGCCAGCAGCAACGCTTCGATCTCACCCAATTCGATACGGAAACCACGGATTTTCACCTGGTGGTCGATGCGGCCGACATATTCAATCACCCCGTCAACACGATAACGCGCCAGGTCGCCGGTGCGATAAAGACGCTCGCCCAGCCTGCTGAACGGGTCGGCGACAAAACGCTCGGCGGTCAGGCTTGGACGGTGCAAATAGGCGCGAGCCAAGCCGCTGGCACTTGCAATATAAAGCTCGCCCACGGCTCCGACGGGCAATAGGTTAAGGTCGCCGTCCAGCACATACAGGGCCCGTCCCGGCAACGCGTGGCCGATTGGGCTGGCAGTGGCGCCGGTCACCGCGTGGTCGGCGCTGCAGTCGAGCACGCTGGACACCACGGTGGCCTCGGTAGGTCCGTACGTGTTGAGCAGACGCACATGCCCCAGCCCCGCACGACGCCACATCGCCGGCCCGTCCAGCGGCATGGCTTCGCCGCCGATATGAACCTGGCGCAACGCGCCGTACGGCCGCGGCCTCGCTGCCAGGCAATCGTGCAGGAACAGTCTCCAGTAAGCCGTCGGCAAATCGGCCAGGGTGATACCTTGGCCATGATCTGCCGGTACAGGTCAGCGCCGTCCCACAGTTGCGGGCCACGCAGCACAACGGTCGCGCCCAGGGTCAACGCAGGATAGAGCTGCTCGACAAAACCATCGAAGTTCAAGGTTGCGAACTGCAACACCCGATCATCCGCGACCAGACACGAGTAATCGGCAGCGATGCCGGCGAACTCGCTCAGCGCCGCATGGCTGATGGCGACGCCTTTGGGCTTGCCGGTGGAGCCCGAGGTGTAGATCACGTAGGCCAGGCTGTGCGGTTCGAAATCGACAGCGGGATCGTGATCGGCACACCGTGCCAACTGCGCGTCGGCCACGTCGATCTCCAGGACCGCCAACTGCGCCGGCAGCGGTAAGCGTTGACGCAGGTGGGATTGGGTCAGCACCAGGTGTACGCCACTGTCCTCGATCATATGCACCAAGCGTTCACGCGGGTACTCAGGGTCAAGGGGCACGTAGGCGCCACCCGCCTTGAGCACGGCGAGCAAGCAGGTCACCATGGCAAAGGAACGCTCAACCGCGATCCCTACCAGCACTTCCGGGCCTACGCCCTGGGCAATCAAATAGTGCGCCAGGCGATTGGCCTGGCGGTTCAACTCACCGTAGCTGAGCGTCTGGTCATCCAGTACCAGCGCCTGACGTGCCGGATGTTCGCGGGCCTGGGCTTCGAACAGCTGGTACACGGCTTGGGGCGCAGTGGCGGTGGCTGGGGTGTTCCAGTGCGTGAGCATCAGGTGCTGTTCCGGCTCACCCAGCATCGGCAGTTCACAAAGACGGCTGCGCGGGGCATTGACTACGGCCTGGAGCAGGTTCTGCCAATGTTGCGCCAAGCGCTCGATGGTTGCGGTTTCGAATAAATCGGTGGCGTAGGTCAGCGCCGCCCAGAGGCCTTCGGCCGATTCGTGAGTGTCCAGGCTCAGGTCGAAATGCGTGGTCGGGCTCTGCCAGTCCAGCTCCGCGACCCGCAGACCCGGTAATTGCTGCTCGCCGCGCCCGCCTTGGGTGTCGGTCTGGTGGTTGAACATCACTTGGAACAATGGGTTGTGGCTCAGGCTGCGCTCAGGTTGCAACGCCACCACCAACTGCTCAAACGGCAAATCCTGGTGCGCCTGCGCTTCCAGGGAGCGACGCTTGGCCTGTTGCAGCAGCTCGGCAAAGGTCATCTGCCCGTCGAGGTCGGCCTTGAGCACTTGGGTATTAACGAAAAAGCCGATCAGCCGCTCGGTTTCCACGCGGTTGCGGTTAGCGTTCGGCACGCCAATGCGAATATCCGACTGGGCACTGTAGCGAAAGAGCAGGGTCTGGAACGACGCCAGCAACAACATGAACGGCGTCGCGCCCTCTTGCTGCGCCAGGCGCTTGATACCGGCCACCAGCTCCGGCTGTAAATGCACTTGCAGGCTGGCGCCACGATGGCTTTGCTGCGCCGGACGCGGGTGGTCGAAAGGCAACGCCAACACCGGTTGTTCACCGCCCAGCAGCGCCTGCCAGTAAACCAGTTGACGGGCACTCTCCCCGGCTTCCATCCAACTGCGCTGCCACAGGGCATAGTCGGGGTACTGAATCGGTAAGCCCGGCAGTTGCACATCCTGGTCTTGGCTGAAAGCGGCGTAGAGCTGCACCAGTTCGTTGGCCATCACCTGCATCGACCAACCATCGGAAATGATGTGGTGCTGCACCATCAGCAGTACATGTTCATGTCCAGCCAATTGCAGCAGGGTTACGCGCAACAGCGGTCCCGCTTGCAGATCGAAAGGCCGGGCGACTTCGGCTTCGACCCGCGCCATCAGTTGCGGCTCATCGGCAAGGTCTTGGTGGATCTCGACGTGAGCCTCGGGCACGACGTATTGCAGCAGACGCTCGCCGTTCTGTACCAGACGAGTGCGCAGGCTTTCGTGGCGCGCCACCAGGGCCTCGAAACTGCGTTGCAGGGCGACCTTGTCCAGGCGCCCGCTCAGGCGCAGGGCACCGGGGACGTGATAGGCGGCGCTTTCAGGGTCCAATTGCCAGAGAAACCACTGGCGTTCCTGGGCGTAGGACAGCGGCAGGTGCTCGCCGTCCTCGCGGATCGAGGCAATCGGCAATTGAGCGAAGCTCATGCCGCGGCTTTGCAGACGCTGGTAAAACTGCTGACGCTGTTCCAGAGGCAGGCGAAGAAAGCGCGAAACCAGATCGATATTAGGGTTGGAAAGCATGGTTCAAATCGCCTCTAGTTCGCTCAAAAAGTCACGAAGGTCATCAAAATCTTCCGCGCTGCCGGCGCGGAAGGTGGCGGCGGCCTGCACGTAGGCGCGCAGCGTTTCAGTGTGGAACACTTCCACCAACGGCACTTCAAGCCCCAGTTCGGCCTGGACCCGCGAGGTGATCTGGATCGCCAGCAGGGAGTGGCCGCCCACCTCGAAGAAGTTGTCGTTCAGGCCCACCTGCGGCAGGCGCAGCACCTGGGCCCAGATCGCGGCGACCTGCTGCTCGAGCTCGGTTTCGGGGGCCACATAGGCCTGTTGCAGCAGGCTCGCATCCGGTTCGGGCAGGCCCTTGCGGTCCAGCTTGCCGTTGGGGGTCAGCGGCATTTGCGTCAGGAACATGAAATGCGCCGGCACCATGTAATCCGGCAGGCGGGTTTTCAGGGCGCGGCGCAAGCTGTCGCGGAACTCGGCCTGGTCAGCCAGTCTGGCGTCTGCGGGCACCACGTAAGCGACCAACTGCTTGCCGGTCGGGCCGTCCTGGGCAACCACCACGGTTTCGCCGACGCTGTCCTGCTCGCGCAGACGCGCTTCGATCTCGCCCAGTTCGATGCGAAAGCCACGGATCTTCACCTGATGGTCGACACGGCCGAGGTAGTCCACCACGCCATCCGCACGGCCACGGGTCAGGTCGCCGCTGCGGTACACCCGGCTGCCGGGCTGGCCGAACGGGTCCGGCACGAAGCGCTCGGCGGTCAGGGCCGCACGTTCCAGGTAACCCCGCGCCACGCCCTCGCCGCCCAGGTACAACTCGCCGGCCACGCCAATCGGCTGCAGATTGAGGTGCGCGTCCAGCACGTAGCCGCTGCGGTTGCCCAGCAGCGTGCCGATCGGCGCGTAGACGGCGCCGCACGGATCGCCCTGGCGCGCCTTCCATAGCAGTGGCGTCACCACGGTTTCGGTCGGGCCGTAGCCATTGAGCAGGTAGGTCGGCCTGAGTGCGCGCCAGGCCAGGTCGTAGCTCGCTTGGGCAACGGCGTCACCGCCGAAGCAGTAAACACGAACCTTCGGGGGGTTACCGTCACGCTCGGCATGTTCGGCCAACTGCTGCAGGTACACCGGCGGGAACACCGCCATGGTCACGTTGTGGCGGTGCATCTGCGCGTAGGTGTATTCGGGCAGCCACAGGCTGTCATCACGGATCAACACGCTGGCGCCATTGATCAGTGGGTGCATCCAACCTTCGTGAGCGCCGTCGAAGGCGAACGACATGAAGTGCAGTTCGCAATCGGCCGGGGACGTTTCATACCGCTCGCCAGTGGCGATGATGTGCGCCACCAACGGGCCGTGGGACACCGCCACCCCCTTGGGCATGCCGGTCGAACCCGAGGTGTAGATCACGTAGGCCAGGTTGTCGCCGTCCAGCTTCACCTCAGGTGCAGTGTCGCTGTAATCGGCCCAGATGTCGGTGCGGTCGATTGCCAGAGTATCCAGCCCTGGGGGAATTGGCAGTTGCTGCAAGACACGGCTGTGGGTCAGCAGCAACTTCGCACGGCTGTCCTGCATCATGTACAGCAGGCGATCACGCGGGTATTCGATATCCAGCGGCACGTAGACGCCACCGGCTTTCATCACCGCCAGAAATGCCACCAGGCTCTCGGCGCTGCGCGGCATGGCAATCGCCACGCGCACTTCGGGGCTGACGCCACGGGCGATCAGCGCATGGGCCAGGCGGTTGGCCTGGCGGTCCAGTTCGCCGTAGGTGAGGCTTTGCGCGTCGAACTTCACCGCCACTGCTTGGGGGGTTTGAGCGGCGCGGTCGGCGACACGTTCATGGACCAGACGCTCGGACGAGAAGCCCGCGTCCGTCTGGTTCCACAGCTGCAGGATGTGCTGTTGCTCATCCTCGCCCAGCAGGTTCAATTGGCTGATGGTCTGCTGTGGGTCGGCAACCATCGCCTGCAACAGGTTCTGCCAGTGACCCGCCATGCGCTCGATGGTCGCGGGAGCGAACAGGTCGGTGGCGTAGCTCAAGGATGCACGCAGCATCGCCTGGCTTTCCTCCACGTCCAATGCCAGGTCGTACTGGGCCACGCCTTCATCCCAGTTCAGCACGTTGACGTCGAGTCCGGCGAGGCGCTGCCAATGATGATCGGCCGAGGTCACGCGATGGTTGAACAGCACCTGGAACAGCGGGCTCAGGCTCATACTGCGCTCGGGCTGCAGCGCTTCTACCAACTGCTCGAAGGGCAGGTCCTGGTGAGCCTGGGCCTCAAGGGAACGCTGGCGCACCGTGTTGAAGCAATTGCACCACGCTCATCTGCCCGTGGATATCGGCCTTGAGCACCTGGGTATTAACGAAGAAACCGATAAGCCCCTCCGTTTCCAGGCGATTGCGGTTGGCTATCGGCACGCCGACCCGCACGTCTTCCTGGCCACTGTAGCGGTGCAGCAACGCCTGGTAGGACGCCAGCAGCACCATCGGCAAGGTGACTCCGGCGCCCTGTGCCAGGCGACGCAAACCCAACAGAAGCTCCGGGCGCAGCTCGATGCCCAAACGTGCGCCACGATGGCTTTGTACGGCAGGGCGCAGATAGTCCAAAGGCAACTCCAGCACTGGCTGCTCGCCCCCCAGTCGGGCCTGCCAGTAGCCCAGTTGACGGGCCTTCTCGCCGGTTTCCATCCAGTTGCGCTGCCACAGGGCGTAGTCGGCGTACTGGATCGGCAAGGCCGGCAGGTCTGGCGTTTGGCCCTGGCTGAAAGCGCCATACAGGTGCACCAGCTCTTCGACCATCAATTGCATTGACCAGCCATCGGAGACGATGTGGTGCTGCACCAGCACCAGGACGTGATCATTGGTGGCCAGGCGCAGCAACGTGACCCGCAGCAGCGGCCCGCGCAGCAGCTCGAACGGCTGCGCAACCACCTCAGCGACACGCGCTTTCAGGCTGGATTCATCAGTGCCCGCCAGCGCTATTTCGATCAGTCCCGAGTCTTCAATGACCTGCACCGTGCCGGCTGCGTCCTGACGCACATGGGTGCGCAGGCTTTCATGGCGTGCCAGCAAGGTGTCGAAACTGCGTTGCAATGCAGCCAGGTCCAGGTGCCCTTTCAAACGCAATGCGCTGGGGATGTGATACGCGGTGCTTTGCGGGTCCAGTTGCCAGAGGAACCATTGGCGCTCCTGGGCATAGGACA
>JAFHKH010000010.1 GCA_016937595.1 Pseudomonas cedrina subsp. fulgida
CTCAAGATGAGATCTCACCTGGAACTTGAGTTCCTGAAGGCCGTCGAAGACTTACGACGTTGATAGGTTGGGTGTGTAAGCGCTGTGAGGCGTTGAGCTAACCAATACTAATTGCCCGTGAGGCTTGACCAATATAACACCCAAGCAATTTGCAGGCATTGAAGCTGAAAAGCGAAAGAGCACCAGATTGCGGTGTGTGAAGACGAGATGAACCGAAAGTTCGACGCTCACAAAACACCGACAGCTGTCACATACCCAATTTGCTGAAGCGAGGCCATCTGGTCACGATTCAGTACCCGAATTTCTTGACGACCATAGAGCATTGGAACCACCTGATCCCATCCCGAACTCAGCAGTGAAACGATGCATCGCCGATGGTAGTGTGGGGTTTCCCCATGTGAGAGTAGGTCATCGTCAAGATTAAATTCCAAAACCCCATTTGCGAAAGCAGATGGGGTTTTGTTTTGGGCGCTAGAAAAACATTAGCGGGTTCACCGCAGTCGTCAGTCGTCTTGAGGTTAACCTCCGCCCTTTCTATGCAATGCCCCTGCGCATGGCTATCATGCGTGCCTCATCGTGAGGCGATACTTGCATGCTGACGTTGTTAAAACTTTTGAAAGATGGCCGATTCCATTCCGGAGAAGCCCTTGGCGCCGCCCTGGGCGTCAGTCGCAGTGCTGTCTGGAAGCAGCTCCAGCATCTCGAAGCCGAATTGAATCTGCCCATCCATAAGGTTCGTGGCAAGGGATATCAATTGGCATCGCCGCTGGTGTTTTTGAGTGCCGAGAACATAACGCTGAATGCGCCCTCCCTGGCGTGGCCTATACACATCTCTGACTCGATTGACTCCACTAATGCCGAAGCCTTGCGCCTGGCGGATGCAGGATGTCCAGCGCCATTTCTAGTGCTTGCGGAACAGCAAACAGCAGGGCGAGGCAGAAGAGGGCGGAAGTGGGTCAGTCCTTACGCGCAAAATGTGTACTACAGCCTTGTCTTGCGTATCGAATCGGGTCTTAGGCAGTTGGAAGGCCTGAGCCTTGTCGTGGGCTTGGCCGTCCTGCATGCCTTGCGAGTATTGGGCGTGCAGGGGGCTGCACTGAAGTGGCCGAACGATGTCTTGGTAGGTCAGAAAAAAATTGCTGGAATTTTGCTCGAGTTGGTCGGGGACCCTGCTGACATCTGTCACGTTGTCCTGGGAATAGGAGTCAACGTGAACATGCGTAAGGCTGACGAGGTAGACCAGCAATGGACCTCGGTACAGCTTGAGACAGGCTCTCCTGTTGACCGGAACGTTTTAGTGGCACAACTGAGCCTGCAACTGCAGGCCTATCTTGAGCGCCATAAAGCTGGCGGGTTTGTCTCCCTTCAAGAAGAGTGGGAGCACAATCACGCCTGGCAGGGACGATCGGTATCCCTTATAGCGGGTGCCAACCAGGTTGATGGGGTCGTGCTGGGCGTAGATCATCAGGGTGCACTGCGGTTGAGCGTGAAGGGTGTTGAGAAAATATACAGTGGTGGTGAGTTAAGCCTGAGGTTGCGTGATGATTCTTGAGCTCGACTGTGGGAATAGCTTTATCAAGTGGCGTGTGCTGGATTCGGAAAAGGCGAGCTCCTTGGCTGAGGGTATTGTAGGTTCCGATCTGGCATTGATTGAAAGCCTGGTCGCGCTTCCCGGGCTGCTGCTGACACGTTGCCGCTTGGTGAGTGTTCGTGCCCTGGAAGAAACAAGCAAGCTGGTGGCGTCTCTGCATGAGACGTTCGGCGTGACCGTCTCATGCGCGGCTCCTGCGCGACAAATGGCTGGAGTGCGTAACGGCTACGAAGATTTCGAGCGCCTGGGGCTTGATCGCTGGTTAGCGATGCTGGGTGGATTCCAGTTGGCACAAGGTGCTTGTCTGGTGCTCGATTTTGGTACGGCGGCAACGGCAGACTTTATTGCGGCAGATGGTGAGCACTTAGGCGGCTTCATATGCCCGGGTATGCCTCTCATGCGCAACCAGCTGCGAACTCACACGCGTAAGATACGCTACGACGACGCATCTGCGGAAAGAGCCCTGGAGCGCCTCTCTCCGGGTCGCACGACGGTAGAGGCGGTTGAGCGGGGCTGTACGCTGATGCTCAGGGGGTTTGTGCTGACCCAGTTGGAGTTGGCTCGGAGCTACTGGGGTGATGACTTCACCGTATTTCTTACGGGTGGAGATGCTGAATTGGTGTTGGATGCAGTGCCCCAGGCGCGACTCGTTCCGGACTTGGTTTTCGTCGGTTTGGCGATGGCGTGCCCTTTATCCTGAGGTGATTATGCGTTGGCTGTTTCTGCTTTTACTGGTCCTTAACGCCTTCTACTACATTTGGCATCAGCAAGAGGCACCGCTGCGCGCCAAAGATGTCACGCCTCTTAGTCTTTACAAGGGCTCCCAGCAGGATATTCGCCTGTTGAGCGAGTCATCTGATGCTGTGGTGCGCCGAGATCGTGCGCGCGGGGCTGATGCGCAAAATGCTTGCCTGTACATCGGCGGTTTCGCGGATGAGCGTCAAGCGCAGCTCCTTGAGCAGCGTCTCACCAGCCTGGATATAAAGGTCAAGGTTCAGTTGTTGAATGCCGCTGACGCTTCTGGCTACTGGCTTCGCGTAGCCCCTGAAAGCCGGCGCCTGGCTGATGATCTGTCCTTTGAAAACCTTGCTAAGGAATTCAATGACTTAAAACACAAAATAATGTTGTGCGAAGGCGTTGCAACTCTCGGATAGTTTGCATAGAATGGCGCCCGCTTCGCAGTGAAGACCTTTAAGGTCCAAGGTGCAAAGCGAAGGTCAACGCAGCTAACCTCATATTTTTTATGAGAAAATGCTTGACAGAAGGTCGGCATGATGTAGAATGCCGGCTCGCTTAGGAGGGGTTCCCGAGCGGCCAAAGGGATCAGACTGTAAATCTGACGTCTACGACTTCGAAGGTTCGAATCCTTCCCCCTCCACCATTTTTAGCGTGAGCTGCAAGCTCCGCGGGTATAGTTTAGTGGTAGAACCTCAGCCTTCCAAGCTGATGATGCGGGTTCGATTCCCGCTACCCGCTCCACGTTTGCAGGTTGTGCAAAGTGTTTTGCTCTTGTAGCTCAGTTGGTAGAGCACACCCTTGGTAAGGGTGAGGTCAGCGGTTCAAATCCGCTCAAGAGCTCCATATAACAAGGCAGATATGAAAATATCTGCCTTTGTTTTAACGGCTGCCTTGGCTTGATTGTGTTACGCCTGATGTTGCTGGGTGATCAAGTCTCTTGAGGTTGGTTGTTGTAAAGTCTTTTTCAGGCCTGCATAATGGTCGGCCTGATTTTGTTTTAGGTCAGTAGCTCAATTGGCAGAGCGACGGTCTCCAAAACCGTAGGTTGGGGGTTCGATTCCCTCCTGACCTGCCAGATTCACGTGGTGTATCTGGCTTTCTTTTCACAGGATCTTCATAGATGACTCCTAAGGCTGAAGCTCAAAGCTCTCGTTTCGATCTCGTCAAGTGGCTCGTCGTAGTCGCCTTGGTGGTCGTAGGCGTTGTCGGCAATCAGTACTATTCTGCTTCGCCGATCCTGTACCGTGTTCTCGCTTTGCTCGCCCTCGCTGCTGTAGCTGCCTTTGTTGGCCTGCAGACCGCTAAAGGCAAGTCTTTTGCGGTCCTGGTGAAGGAAGCTCGCACCGAAATACGTAAAGTCGTTTGGCCGACTCGCCAAGAAACCACGCAGACCACGTTGATCGTTGTGGCTGTTGTTCTGGTTATGGCGTTGCTGTTGTGGGGGCTTGATTCCCTGCTCGGCTGGCTTGTTTCCTTGATTGTTGGCTAAGGGTGTCCCGTGGCTAAGCGTTGGTACGTTGTGCATGCTTACTCGGGTTACGAGAAGCATGTTATGCGCTCTTTGCTGGAGCGCGTAAAGCTCGCAGGCATGGAAGATGGCTTCGGCGAAATTCTGGTTCCCACTGAAGAAGTGGTTGAAATGCGCAATGGCCAGAAGCGCAAAAGCGAACGCAAGTTCTTTCCTGGCTACGTGCTGGTACAGATGGACATGAATGAAGGTACTTGGCACTTGGTCAAGGACACTCCTCGTGTCATGGGCTTCATCGGCGGTACCGCTGATAAGCCTGCTCCTATCACCGACAAAGAGGCAGAAGCGATTCTGCGTCGTGTTGCTGATGGTAGCGACAAGCCTAAGCCGAAGACACTTTTCGAGCCGGGTGAGGTTGTTCGTGTCACAGATGGTCCGTTTGCTGATTTCAACGGTACTGTCGAAGAAGTTAACTACGAAAAGAGCCGGATCCAAGTGGCGGTGCTCATTTTCGGTCGCTCTACTCCGGTAGAGTTGGAGTTCAGCCAGGTCGAGAAGGTCTAGCTGAGCAAGCATCCCAACCCCGCAGCCCTAGGCTGTGGGGTTTTGTCGTCACTGGGATAAACGCGCAAGTAACCGGGGAGCCTTTCGAGGCGTTCGAACCCGTAATTGGAGTGCCTCATGGCCAAGAAGATTACCGCTTACATCAAGCTGCAAGTGAAGGCCGCACAGGCCAACCCTAGCCCACCCGTCGGTCCAGCTCTGGGCCAGCACGGCGTGAACATCATGGAATTCTGCAAAGCCTTCAACGCCCGTACCCAGGGTCTTGAGCCAGGCCTGCCGACTCCAGTGATCATCACTGTATACAGCGACCGTAGCTTCACTTTCGAAACCAAGTCGACCCCGGCTTCGGTTTTGCTGAAGAAAGCTGCCGGTTTGACCAGCGGTTCCGCTCGTCCGAACACCGTTAAGGTTGGCACCGTAACCCGTGCTCAGCTGGAAGAAATCGCGAAAACCAAAAACGCGGATCTGACTGCAGCTGATATGGATGCAGCCGTGCGTACCATCGCCGGTTCTGCTCGTAGCATGGGCCTTAACGTGGAGGGTGTGTAATGGCTAAGCTGACCAAGCGCCAAAAGGCTATCGCCGGCAAAATCGAAGCAGGCAAGGCCTACAACTTTGTAGACGCCGCTGCCCTGCTGACCGAGCTGTCGACTGTCAAGTTCAGCGAGTCCGTTGACGTTGCTGTGAACCTGGGTGTAGACCCGCGTAAATCCGACCAGGTCGTTCGTAGCGCAACTGTGCTGCCACACGGTACTGGCAAGACTGTACGTGTAGCTGTCTTCACCCAAGGCCCGGCAGCTGAAGCTGCTCTGGCCGCCGGCGCTGATCGCGTTGGCATGGACGACCTGGCTGCCGAAATGAAAGGCGGCGACCTGAACTATGACGTTGTTATTGCTTCCCCGGATGCAATGCGCGTTGTAGGCCAGTTGGGTCAGATCCTCGGTCCTCGTGGCCTGATGCCTAACCCGAAAGTCGGCACCGTAACGCCAGACGTAGCTACCGCGGTTAAAAACGCCAAGGCTGGTCAGGTTCGTTATCGCACCGACAAAAACGGCATCATTCACACCTCCGTTGGCAAAGTCGGTTTTGATGCCGTCAAGCTGAAGGAAAACGTTGAAGCCCTGATCGCTGATCTCAAGCGTATCAAGCCAGCTTCCTCGAAAGGTATCTACGTCAAGCGCGTTACCCTGAGCACCACTATGGGCCCAGGTCTGGTCATCGACCAAGGCTCGCTGGACGTATAAGACACAGGTTGCGCAAGAGATTGCGCCAATCAAAAAATTGGGGTCCCTGCCTGGCGGGGGCTATCCAAGACCGTAGGCGACGCAAGTCTTAAACCACAAGCCTACGCAGATGGTGCTCCCGGTTCCTTACCGAATCAGACACCAAAACGACATCCGGCTCCGGCCAGATGAAACGGTAACAAGCAGGAGTTAAACCCGTGGCAATTAATCTCGAAGACAAGAAGGCCATCGTCGCTGAAGTCAACGAGGCTGCCAAAGCTGCTCTGTCCGCTGTCGTGGCTGATGCCCGTGGTGTGACAGTAGGCGCTATGACCGGACTCCGTAAAGAGGCTCGTGAAGCTGGCGTGTACGTACGTGTTGTACGTAACACCTTGCTCAAGCGCGCTGTTGCTGACACTGAATACAGTGTCCTCAACGACGTGTTCACCGGCCCGACTCTGATCGCGTTCTCCAAGGAACATCCAGGCGCTGCTGCCCGTTTGTTCAAGGAATTCGCCAAGAGTCAGGATAAGTTCGAGATCAAGGCAGCTGCGTTCGAGGGCAAGTTCCTCGCAGCTAACCAAATCGACGTACTGGCAACACTGCCGACCCGTAACGAAGCTATTTCGCAGCTGATGAGCGTGATTCAAGGCGCTACCAGCAAGCTGGCTCGTACTCTGGCTGCAGTTCGCGAGCAAAAAGAAGCTGCCGCAGCCTAAGGCTGAGCAAATTCTCTCGCGTATTTTTGTTTATTTCGATGGCCGCGTAGGCCGTCCCCCAATTCAGGAAATACAGCAATGTCTATCTCCCAAGACGATATCCTCAACGCCGTAGCTGAAATGTCGGTTCTGCAGGTTGTTGAGCTGATCAAAGCTTTCGAAGAAAAATTCGGCGTTTCCGCTGCCGCTGCTTCCGCTGGCCCAGCTGTTGCTGCTGTCGCTGCTGAAGAGCAAACCGAATTCAACGTCATGCTGCTGGAAGCTGGCGAGAAGAAAGTAAACGTGATCAAGGCAGTACGTGAACTGACCGGTCTGGGCCTGAAAGAAGCCAAGGCTGTAGTTGACGGCGCTCCTGCCCAGGTTCTGGAAGCTGTGTCGAAAGACGCCGCTGACAAAGCCAAGGCTACTCTGGAAGAAGCAGGCGCTAAAGTCGAGCTGAAGTAAGCATCGACCTTGCGTCTCCAGCCCACGCTTTAAGCTGAAGGCTGATGGCTGGTGGCTCTTGCCACCGGCCTTTTTCCGTTCTTGGCTGTCGACTCGGTCGCCGCCATTAACGCGCTGTAGCCACCCGATGCGGTGGTGCAAACCATGGGGTTTGCAAGATTTTCTGGCTGCTCCCGTCGGGAGGGCCAAACAAGCAGGTGACCAAGCTGGGGAACGCTGATGGCTTACTCATATACTGAGAAAAAACGTATCCGCAAGGACTTTAGCAAGTTGCCGGACGTCATGGATGTCCCGTACCTTCTGGCTATCCAGCTGGATTCGTATCGTGAATTCTTGCAGGCGGGAGCGACCAAAGATCAGTTCCGCGACGTGGGCCTGCATGCGGCCTTCAAATCCGTCTTCCCGATCATCAGCTACTCCGGCAATGCTGCGCTGGAGTACGTCGGTTATCGCCTGGGCGAACCGGCATTTGATGTCAAAGAATGCGTGTTGCGCGGTGTTACGTACGCCGTACCTTTGCGGGTAAAAGTCCGCCTGATCATTTTCGACAAAGAATCGTCGAACAAAGCGATCAAGGACATCAAAGAGCAAGAAGTCTACATGGGCGAAATCCCGTTGATGACTGAGAACGGTACCTTCGTTATCAACGGTACCGAGCGTGTAATCGTTTCCCAGCTGCACCGTTCCCCGGGCGTGTTCTTCGACCACGACCGCGGCAAGACGCACAGCTCCGGCAAGCTCCTGTACTCCGCGCGGATCATTCCGTACCGTGGTTCGTGGTTGGACTTCGAGTTCGACCCGAAAGACTGCGTGTTCGTGCGTATCGACCGTCGTCGCAAGCTGCCGGCCTCGGTATTGCTGCGCGCGCTCGGCTATACCACTGAGCAAGTGCTGGACGCCTTCTACACCACCAACGTATTCAGCCTGAAGGATGAAACCCTCAAGCTGGAGCTGATCGCTTCGCGTCTGCGTGGTGAAATTGCCGTCCTGGACATCCAGGATGAAAAAGGCAAGGTCATTGTTGAAGCTGGCCGCCGTATCACTGCGCGCCACATCAACCAGATCGAAAAAGCCGGCATCAAAGAGCTGGAAGTGCCTCTGGACTACGTTCTGGGCCGCACGACCGCCAAGGTCATCGTTCACCCGGCGACAGGCGAAATCCTGGCTGAGTGCAACACCGAACTGAACACCGAGATCCTGGCCAAAATCGCCAAGGCTCAGGTCGTTCGCATCGAGACCCTGTACACCAACGACATCGACTGCGGTCCGTTCATCTCCGACACGCTGAAGATCGACTCCACCAGCAACCAATTGGAAGCGCTGGTCGAGATCTATCGCATGATGCGTCCTGGTGAGCCACCTACCAAGGATGCCGCCGAAACCCTGTTCAACAACCTGTTCTTCAGCCCTGAGCGCTATGACCTGTCTGCGGTCGGCCGGATGAAGTTCAACCGTCGTATCGGTCGTACCGAGATCGAAGGTTCGGGCGTGCTGTGCAAGGAAGATATCGTCGCGGTCCTGAAGACGCTGGTCGACATCCGTAACGGCAAAGGCATTGTCGATGACATCGACCACCTGGGTAACCGTCGTGTTCGCTGCGTAGGCGAAATGGCCGAGAACCAGTTCCGCGTTGGCCTGGTACGTGTTGAGCGTGCGGTCAAAGAGCGCCTGTCGATGGCAGAAAGCGAAGGCTTGATGCCGCAAGACCTGATCAACGCCAAGCCAGTGGCTGCCGCGGTGAAAGAGTTCTTCGGTTCCAGCCAGCTCTCGCAGTTCATGGACCAGAACAACCCGCTCTCCGAGATCACCCACAAGCGCCGTGTTTCCGCACTGGGCCCGGGCGGTCTGACCCGTGAGCGTGCCGGCTTTGAAGTGCGTGACGTACACCCGACGCACTACGGTCGTGTTTGCCCGATCGAAACGCCGGAAGGTCCGAACATCGGCCTGATCAACTCCCTGGCCGCTTATGCGCGCACCAACCAGTATGGCTTCCTTGAGAGCCCGTACCGTGTGGTGAAGGAAGGTCTGGTTACCGACGAGATCGTGTTCCTGTCCGCCATCGAAGAAGCGGATCACGTGATCGCTCAGGCTTCGGCCACGATGAACGACAAGAAAGTCCTGATCGACGAACTGGTAGCTGTTCGTCACTTGAACGAGTTCACCGTCAAGGCGCCGGAAGACGTCACCTTGATGGACGTATCGCCCAAGCAGGTAGTGTCGGTTGCAGCGTCGCTGATCCCGTTCCTGGAACACGATGACGCCAACCGTGCGTTGATGGGTTCCAACATGCAGCGTCAAGCTGTACCAACCCTGCGCGCTGACAAGCCGCTGGTAGGTACCGGCATGGAGCGTAACGTAGCCCGCGACTCCGGCGTTTGCGTCGTGGCTCGCCGTGGCGGCGTCATCGACTCCGTCGATGCCAGCCGTATCGTGGTTCGTGTTGCCGATGACGAAGTTGAAACCGGTGAAGCCGGCGTCGACATCTACAACCTGACCAAATACACCCGTTCGAACCAGAACACCTGCATCAACCAGCGTCCGCTGGTGCGTAAGGGTGACCGCGTTCAGCGCAGCGACATCATGGCCGACGGTCCGTCCACCGACATGGGTGAACTGGCACTGGGCCAGAACATGCGCATCGCGTTCATGGCCTGGAACGGTTACAACTTCGAAGACTCCATCTGCCTGTCGGAACGAGTTGTTCAAGAAGATCGCTTTACCACGATCCACATCCAGGAACTGACCTGTGTGGCACGTGACACCAAGCTGGGGCCAGAGGAAATCACTGCAGACATCCCGAACGTGGGTGAAGCTGCACTGAACAAGCTGGACGAAGCCGGTATCGTTTACGTAGGTGCCGAAGTAGGCGCAGGCGACATCCTGGTCGGTAAGGTCACTCCGAAAGGCGAGACCCAACTGACTCCGGAAGAAAAGCTGCTGCGTGCCATCTTCGGTGAAAAAGCCAGCGACGTTAAAGACACCTCCCTGCGTGTACCTACCGGTACCAAGGGTACTGTCATCGACGTACAGGTCTTCACCCGTGACGGCGTTGAGCGTGATGCTCGTGCACTGTCCATCGAGAAGACCCAGCTCGACGAGATCCGCAAGGACCTGAACGAAGAGTTCCGTATCGTTGAAGGCGCAACCTTCGAACGTCTGCGTTCCGCCCTGGTAGGCCACAAGGCTGAAGGCGGCGCAGGTCTGAAGAAAGGTCAGGACATCACCGACGAAGTACTCGACGGTCTTGAGCGCGGCCAGTGGTTCAAACTGCGCATGGCTGAAGATGCTCTGAACGAGCAGCTCGAGAAGGCCCAGGCCTACATCGTTGATCGTCGCCGTCTGCTGGACGACAAGTTCGAAGACAAGAAGCGCAAACTGCAGCAGGGCGATGACCTGGCTCCAGGCGTGCTGAAAATCGTCAAGGTTTACCTGGCAATCCGTCGCCGCATCCAGCCGGGCGACAAGATGGCCGGTCGTCACGGTAACAAGGGTGTGGTCTCCGTGATCATGCCGGTTGAAGACATGCCGCACGATGCCAATGGCACCCCGGTCGACGTCGTCCTCAACCCGTTGGGCGTACCTTCGCGTATGAACGTTGGTCAGATCCTCGAAACCCACCTGGGCCTCGCGGCCAAAGGTCTGGGCGAGAAGATCAACCGTATGATCGAAGAGCAGCGCAAGGTCGCAGACCTGCGTAAGTTCCTGCACGAGATCTACAACGAGATCGGCGGTCGCAACGAAGAGCTGGACACCTTCACCGACAGGAAATCCTGGACCTGGCGAAGAACCTGCGCGGCGGCGTTCCAATGGCTACCCCGGTGTTCGACGGTGCCAAGGAAAGCGAAATCAAGGCCATGCTGAAACTGGCAGACCTGCCGGAAAGCGGCCAGATGCAGCTGTTCGACGGCCGTACCGGCAACAAGTTCGAGCGCCCGGTTACTGTTGGCTACATGTACATGCTGAAGCTGAACCACTTGGTAGACGACAAGATGCACGCTCGTTCTACCGGTTCGTACAGCCTCGTTACCCAGCAGCCGCTGGGTGGTAAGGCTCAGTTCGGTGGTCAGCGTTTCGGGGAGATGGAGGTCTGGGCACTGGAAGCATACGGTGCTGCTTACACTCTGCAAGAAATGCTCACAGTGAAGTCGGACGATGTGAACGGCCGGACCAAGATGTACAAAAACATCGTGGACGGCGATCACCGTATGGAGCCGGGCATGCCCGAGTCTTTCAACGTGTTGATCAAAGAAATTCGTTCCCTCGGCATCGATATCGATCTGGAAACCGAATAACACGTGACGCGAATCGAGAGCGGGGCCGTTTGGCCCGCTCTCTGCTCCGCCAGGAGGAAAGGCCTTGAAAGACCTACTGAATTTGCTGAAAAACCAGGGTCAAGTCGAAGAGTTCGACGCCATCCGTATTGGGTTGGCATCGCCTGAGATGATCCGTTCGTGGTCGTTCGGTGAAGTTAAAAAGCCGGAAACCATCAACTACCGTACGTTCAAACCCGAGCGTGACGGCCTGTTCTGCGCCAAGATCTTTGGCCCGGTCAAGGATTACGAGTGCCTGTGCGGTAAGTACAAGCGCTTGAAGCACCGTGGTGTGATCTGCGAGAAGTGCGGTGTTGAAGTCGCACTGGCCAAGGTTCGTCGTGAGCGCATGGCGCACATCGAACTGGCTTCGCCGGTTGCCCACATCTGGTTTCTGAAATCGCTGCCGTCCCGTATCGGCTTGCTGATGGACATGACCCTGCGTGATATCGAACGCGTTCTCTATTTCGAGAGCTATGTCGTTATCGATCCAGGCATGACCACCCTTGAAAAAGGTCAGCTGCTGAATGACGAGCAGTACTTCGAAGCGCTGGAAGAGTTCGGCGACGATTTCGATGCCCGCATGGGTGCCGAGGCTGTCCGCGAGCTGCTGCACGCTATCGACCTGGAGCACGAGATTGGCCGTCTGCGTGAAGAAATTCCGCAAACCAACTCCGAAACCAAAATCAAGAAGCTGTCCAAGCGTCTGAAGTTGATGGAAGCCTTCCAGGGTTCCGGCAACTTGCCAGAGTGGATGGTGCTGACCGTTCTGCCGGTTCTGCCGCCAGATCTGCGTCCGCTGGTACCGTTGGACGGTGGTCGTTTCGCGACGTCCGACCTCAACGACCTGTACCGCCGTGTGATCAACCGTAACAACCGCTTGAAGCGTTTGCTCGATCTGTCCGCTCCGGACATCATCGTGCGCAACGAAAAGCGTATGTTGCAGGAAGCGGTCGATGCCTTGCTCGACAACGGTCGTCGTGGCCGCGCTATCACTGGTTCCAACAAGCGTCCTCTGAAATCCCTGGCTGACATGATCAAGGGTAAGCAAGGTCGTTTCCGTCAGAACTTGCTCGGTAAGCGTGTTGACTACTCCGGTCGTTCGGTAATTACCGTAGGCCCGACCCTGCGTCTGCACCAGTGCGGTCTGCCTAAGAAGATGGCACTTGAGCTGTTCAAACCGTTCATCTTCGGCAAGCTGGAAATGCGCGGTCTCGCGACCACGATCAAAGCGGCCAAGAAAATGGTCGAGCGCGAACTGCCAGAGGTTTGGGACGTTCTCGCTGAAGTGATCCGCGAACACCCGGTTCTCCTCAACCGTGCACCGACCCTTCACCGTCTGGGTATCCAGGCGTTTGAACCGGTACTGATCGAAGGTAAGGCTATCCAGCTGCACCCGCTGGTCTGTGCTGCGTACAACGCCGACTTCGACGGCGACCAAATGGCCGTGCACGTACCGCTGACACTGGAAGCCCAGTTGGAAGCGCGTGCGTTGATGATGTCGACCAACAACATTCTGTCGCCAGCCAACGGTGAGCCAATCATCGTTCCGTCGCAGGACGTTGTATTGGGTCTGTACTACATGACCCGTGAAGCGATCAACGCCAAAGGCGAAGGCCGCGTATTCGCTGACCTGCAAGAAGTTGACCGTGTGTTCCGTGCCGGCGAAGCCGCACTGCACGCCAAGGTTAAAGTGCGGATCAACGAAACCGTCAACGACCGTGATGGCGGCAGCGTGAGCGGCACCCGTATCGTCGACACTACTGTCGGCCGTGCACTGCTGTATCAAGTTGTGCCAAAAGGTCTGTCGTACGATGTCGTCAACCTGCCAATGAAGAAAAAGGCGATCTCCAAGCTGATCAACCAGTGCTACCGCGTGGTTGGTTTGAAAGAGACCGTGATCTTCGCTGACCAGTTGATGTACACCGGTTTTGCTTATTCGACCATCTCCGGCGTTTCCATCGGTGTTAACGACTTCGTTATCCCAGATGAAAAAGCCCGCATCATCGCGGCTGCAACCGATGAAGTGAAAGAGATCGAAAGCCAGTACGCCTCGGGCCTGGTAACCCAGGGCGAGAAGTACAACAAAGTGATCGACCTTTGGTCCAAGGCCAACGACGAAGTTTCCAAGGCGATGATGGCCAACCTCTCGAAAGAGAAAGTCATCGACCGTCACGGCGACGAAGTTGACCAGGAGTCCTTCAACTCGATGTACATGATGGCCGACTCGGGCGCACGGGGTTCTGCTGCGCAGATTCGTCAGCTCGCCGGTATGCGTGGCCTGATGGCCAAGCCGGACGGTTCCATCATCGAAACGCCGATTACTGCGAACTTCCGTGAAGGCTTGAGCGTACTTCAGTACTTCATCTCCACTCACGGTGCTCGTAAGGGTCTGGCGGATACCGCGTTGAAAACCGCGAACTCCGGTTACCTGACTCGTCGTCTGGTAGACGTTGCACAAGATCTGGTCGTGACCGAGATCGATTGCGGCACCGAGCATGGCCTGCTGATGACTCCGCACATTGAAGGCGGTGACGTTGTAGAACCACTGGGTGAGCGCGTACTGGGCCGAGTTATTGCCCGTGACGTATTCAAGCCAGGTACCGAGGAAGTTATCGTTCCTGCCGGCACCCTGGTAGATGAGAAGTGGGTCGAGTTCATCGAACTCAACAGCATCGACGAAGTGATCGTTCGCTCGCCGATCAGCTGCGAAACCCGTTACGGCATCTGCGCCAAGTGCTACGGCCGTGACTTGGCTCGCGGTCACCAGGTGAACATCGGTGAAGCGGTCGGCGTTATCGCTGCCCAGTCCATCGGTGAGCCGGGTACCCAGCTGACCATGCGTACGTTCCACATCGGTGGTGCGGCAAGCCGGACCTCCGCAGCCGACAGCGTTCAGGTGAAGAATGGCGGTACCGTCCGTCTGCACAACCTGAAACACGTTGAGCGAGTGGATGGCCACCTGGTTGCTGTGTCCCGTTCCGGTGAGCTGGCAATCGCTGATGACTACGGTCGTGAGCGTGAGCGTTACAAGCTGCCGTACGGTGCTGTGATTTCGGTCAAGGAAGGTGACAAGGTCGACGCTGGCGCAATCGTGGCCAAGTGGGATCCGCACACTCACCCAATCGTTACCGAAATGAAAGGTACCGTGACCTACGTGGGCATGGAAGAAGGCATCACCATCAAGCGTCAGACTGACGAATTGACCGGTATGACCAACATTGAAGTCCTCGACGCGAAAGATCGTCCAGCTGCCGGTAAAGACATCCGTCCTGCCGTGAAGATGGTCGACGACAACGGCAAGGATTTGTTGCTGCCAGGCACTGACGTAATCGCTCAGTACTTCCTGCCGGCCAACGCCTTGGTCGGTGTAGCGGATGGTGCGAAGATCGCGATCGGTGATGTTATCGCGCGTATCCCGCAGGAAACTTCGAAGACCCGTGACATCACCGGTGGTCTGCCGCGTGTTGCCGACTTGTTCGAAGCGCGTCGTCCGAAAGAAGCGTCGATTCTGGCAGAAGTCAGCGGCACCATCGCGTTCGGTAAAGAGACCAAGGGCAAGCGCCGTCTGGTCATTACCCCGAACGACGGTACCGATCCGTACGAAGAGCTGATTCCGAAGTGGCGTCACCTGAACGTCTTCGAAGGCGAACAGGTAAACCGCGGCGAAGTTATCTCCGACGGCCCGAGCGATCCACACGACATCCTGCGTCTGCTGGGTGTGAGTGCGCTGGCCAAGTACATCGTTAACGAGATCCAGGACGTTTACCGCCTGCAAGGCGTGAAGATCAACGATAAGCACATCGAGACCATCCTGCGTCAGATGCTGCGTAAAGTTGAAATCGCTGAATCCGGCGATTCCAGTTTCATCAAGGGCGACCAGATGGAACTGACTCACGTACTGGTAGAGAACGAGCGTCTGGGCGCGGAAGACAAGTTTGTCTCCAAGTTCACTCGCGTGCTGCTGGGTATCACCAAGGCGTCGTTGTCCACTGAGTCGTTCATTTCGGCGGCCTCCTTCCAGGAGACCACTCGCGTACTGACCGAAGCAGCGGTAACCGGCAAGCGCGATTACCTGCGCGGCCTGAAAGAAAACGTAGTCGTGGGTCGTCTGATCCCGGCTGGTACCGGTTTGGCTTACCACAGCGAGCGCAAGCGCCGCCGTGATGCTGACAAGCCGCTGCGCGTAAGCGCCAGTGAAGTGGAAGCTGCACTGACCGAAGCACTGAACTCAAGCGGTAACTGAGTTCTGCAGTAGATGAGTCCGGGCCCTGGCAGTCCCATTCGTCGGATCAAGGCAAATTTGCCGCGGTTCGATGAGAGGGGATGTCGGGGCCTTGCCTTGACTGGGGACAAGATCCTCTTTAGACTCTTGTACCCCTAAATTTGGCGGGAATTCGTTCCTGCCATTTTGCTTTTCTTGTAAGACAATAGCGTCGCAAGACAACAGTGGAGCTAGTAGATGGCAACTATCAACCAGCTGGTACGTCAGCCGCGTAAGCGTATCGTCGAGAAATCCGACGTGCCTGCGCTGCAGAACTGCCCGCAACGTCGTGGCGTATGCACCCGTGTGTATACCACCACGCCGAAAAAACCTAACTCGGCACTGCGTAAAGTTTGCCGTGTGCGCCTGACCAACGGTTTCGAGGTTTCCTCGTACATCGGTGGTGAAGGTCACAACCTGCAAGAGCACAGCGTGGTACTGATCCGCGGCGGTCGTGTAAAAGACTTGCCAGGTGTTCGTTACCACACCGTACGCGGCTCCTTGGATACTTCCGGCGTTAAAGGTCGTAACCAGGGTCGTTCGAAGTACGGTACCAAGAAGCCTAAGTAGTAGCGGCTTTTTGTAAAACTGAATCATCTTATTTTCTGAGTCGATAAGAGTAAGGTCGGAGCCGTCCCGCAAGGGCGCTAATTCCGAGCGAACCTGAAGACCGTTTGAGGGCTTATCCATGCCAAGAAGACGCGTAGCAGCCAAGCGCGAAGTGCTTGACGATCCAAAATACGGAAGCCAAATCCTGGCCAAGTTCATGAACCACGTGATGGAAAGCGGCAAGAAAGCCGTTGCCGAGCGTATCGTTTATGGCGCGCTGGAAAAGGTTAAAGAACGCAAGAACAGCGACCCCCTGGAAATCTTCGAGAAAGCTCTCGACGCCATCGCTCCGCTGGTCGAAGTGAAGTCGCGCCGTGTAGGCGGTGCTACTTACCAGGTTCCGGTCGAAGTTCGTCCGTCCCGTCGTAACGCTCTGGCAATGCGCTGGTTGGTAGACTTCGCCCGTAAGCGTGGCGAGAAGTCTATGGCCCTGCGTTTGGCTGGCGAACTGTTGGACGCTGCTGAAGGTAAAGGTGCTGCTGTTAAGAAGCGTGAAGACGTGCACCGTATGGCTGAAGCCAACAAAGCTTTCTCGCACTACCGCTTCTAATCTTAGCTTCACTAATTTTGCGAGGGCTTTATGGCTCGTACTACTCCGATTAGCCGCTACCGTAACATCGGTATCGTTGCTCACGTGGATGCTGGCAAAACCACCACCACCGAGCGCGTACTGTTTTACACCGGCAAAAGTCACAAGATGGGCGAGGTGCATGACGGCGCCGCGACCACAGACTGGATGGTTCAGGAGCAGGAGCGTGGTATTACCATTACTTCTGCTGCTATTACCGCCTTCTGGAAAGGTTCCGAGAAGCAGTACAAAGATGAACACCGCTTCAACGTAATCGATACCCCGGGCCACGTAGACTTCACCATTGAAGTTGAGCGTTCCCTGCGTGTACTCGACGGCGCTGTCGTTGTGTTCTGTGGTACCTCGGGTGTTGAGCCGCAGTCGGAAACCGTATGGCGTCAAGCCAACAAATACGGCGTTCCACGTCTTGTTTACGTAAACAAGATGGACCGTGCGGGTGCGAACTTCCTGCGCGTGATCGGTCAGATCAAGCAGCGCTTGGGTCACACCCCGGTGCCAATCCAGTTGGCTATCGGTTCCGAAGATAATTTCCAGGGTCAGATCGATCTGTTGACCATGGAAGCTGTCTACTGGAACGATGCCGACAAAGGTATGGTTCCTGTTCGCAAGCCTATCCCTGCTGAACTGCAGGAACTGGCTGACGAATGGCGCAACAACATGGTTGAAGCTGCGGCCGAAGCCAACGAAGAGCTGATGAACAAGTACCTCGAAGGTGAAGAACTCACCAACGTGGAAATCAAGGCCGCTCTGCGTCAGCGTACTATCGCTGGCGAAATCGTCCTGGCTGTTTGCGGTTCCTCGTTCAAGAACAAGGGCGTTCCCCTGGTTCTCGATGCTGTGATCGACTACCTGCCGGCACCGGTTGATATTCCAGCCATCAAGGGTACTGACCCGGATGACGAGACTATCGAGCTGGAGCGTCATGCAGACGACGCAGAACCGTTCTCCGCTCTGGCATTTAAAATTGCCACTGACCCATTCGTGGGTACCTTGACCTTCGTCCGCGTTTACTCGGGCGTGTTGAACTCCGGCGACGGCGTGATCAACTCGGTTAAAGGCAAGAAAGAGCGCGTGGGTCGTATGGTGCAAATGCACGCAAACGCCCGCGAAGAGATCAAGGAAGTGCGCGCTGGTGACATCGCGGCCCTGATCGGCATGAAGGACGTCACCACTGGTGAAACCTTGTGCAACGCTGACAAGCCAATCATCCTGGTTCGCATGGACTTCCCGGAGCCGGTTATTTCGGTTGCCGTAGAGCCTAAGACCAAGGATGACCAGGAAAAAATGGGTATCGCTCTGGGCAAACTTGCTCAGGAAGATCCATCTTTCCGCGTCAAGACTGATGAAGAGACTGGTCAAACGATCATCTCCGGCATGGGCGAGCTTCACCTGGACATCCTGGTTGACCGGATGCGCCGTGAGTTCAACGTCGAAGCCAACATCGGTAAGCCTCAGGTTTCCTATCGTGAGCGCATCACGAAGAACTGTGAAATCGAAGGCAAGTTCGTTCGTCAGTCCGGCGGTCGTGGTCAGTTCGGTCACTGCTGGATCCGTTTTGCTCCTGCTGACGAAGGTCAGGAAGGTCTGCAATTCGTGAACGAAGTAGTAGGTGGTGTGGTTCCTAAGGAATACATCCCTGCTATCCAGAAGGGTATCGAAGAGCAGATGAAGAACGGTGTTGTTGCCGGCTATCCGCTGATCGGCCTGAAAGCAACCGTTTTTGACGGTTCTTACCACGACGTCGACTCCAACGAGATGGCGTTTAAGGTGGCTGCCTCCATGGCAACCAAGCAACTGGCCCAGAAGGGCGGTGGTGAGTTGCTTGAGCCAATCATGGCGGTAGAAGTTGTTACACCTGAAGACTATATGGGTGATGTCATGGGCGACCTTAACCGTCGTCGCGGCATGATCTTGGGTATGGAAGACACGGTTTCCGGCAAAGTGATTCGCGCCGAGGTTCCGTTGGGTGAGATGTTCGGTTATGCGACCGACGTTCGCTCCATGTCTCAGGGTCGCGCAAGCTACTCTATGGAATTCAAAAAATACAACACAGCTCCGGCGCATATCGCTGAAACTGTATCCAAAAAACAAGGCTGATTCAGTCCTTTAGGCAAGGAGTTAATTGTCGTGGCTAAAGAAAAATTTGATCGTTCCCTACCGCACGTCAACGTTGGCACCATCGGTCACGTTGACCACGGTAAAACCACTCTGACTGCTGCTCTGACTCGCGTTTGCTCCGAAGTTTTCGGTTCTGCAATCGTTGATTTCGATAAAATCGACAGCGCACCAGAAGAAAAAGCTCGTGGTATCACCATCAACACCGCGCACGTTGAATACAACTCGCTGATCCGTCACTACGCTCACGTTGACTGCCCAGGTCACGCTGACTATGTGAAGAACATGATCACCGGTGCTGCCCAGATGGACGGCGCGATCCTGGTTTGCTCGGCCGCTGATGGTCCGATGCCACAAACCCGTGAGCACATCCTGCTGTCCCGTCAGGTTGGCGTTCCGTACATCGTGGTTTACCTGAACAAGGCCGACCTGGTAGACGACGCTGAGCTGCTGGAACTGGTTGAGATGGAAGTGCGCGATCTGCTGAGCACTTACGACTTCCCAGGCGACGACACTCCGATCATCATCGGTTCTGCTCGTATGGCTCTGGAAGGCAAAGACGATAACGAAATGGGCACCACGTCCGTTCGTAAACTGGTTGAGACTCTGGACAGCTACATCCCAGATCCAGTCCGTGTTATCGACAAGCCGTTCCTGATGCCAATCGAAGACGTGTTCTCGATCTCCGGTCGCGGTACTGTTGTAACTGGTCGTATCGAGCGCGGTATCGTCAAGGTTCAAGATCCACTGGAAATCGTTGGTCTGCGTGACACTACCGTCACCACCTGCACCGGTGTTGAAATGTTCCGTAAGCTGCTCGACGAAGGTCGTGCTGGCGAGAACTGCGGCGTTCTGCTGCGTGGTACCAAGCGTGACGACGTTGAGCGTGGCCAGGTTCTGGTTAAGCCAGGTTCGGTTAAGCCGCACACCAAGTTCGAAGCTGAAGTGTACGTGCTGAGCAAAGAAGAAGGCGGTCGTCACACTCCGTTCTTCAAAGGCTACCGTCCACAGTTCTACTTCCGTACTACTGACGTGACTGGTAACTGCGAACTGCCGGAAGGCGTTGAGATGGTAATGCCGGGCGACAACATCAAAATGGTTGTTACCCTGATCAAAACCATCGCAATGGAAGACGGTCTGCGTTTCGCAATTCGCGAAGGCGGCCGTACCGTTGGTGCTGGTGTTGTAGCTAAAATCATCGAGTAATTATCTCTTTCGAGATCGCTCGTTGTTTTGAGAGGGCCCCCGCTTAGCGGGGGCCTTTTTTATTGGGTTGACACCTACCAGGGGCGTCTATAGAATTGCGCCTCCTTTTAACGGGCGTATTGCGCTCGCTGGGAATAGCAGCCGGAGTCTGAAATCCAATGCAAAATCAGCAAATCCGTATCAGGTTGAAGGCTTTTGACCATCGCCTGATCGACCAATCCACCCAGGAAATCGTGGAAACCGCGAAACGTACTGGTGCTCAAGTGCGTGGTCCAATTCCACTGCCTACCCGTAAAGAGCGGTTCACCGTTCTGGTCTCCCCGCACGTCAACAAAGACGCGCGTGACCAGTACGAGATCCGTACTCATAAGCGCGTACTGGACATCGTCCAGCCAACGGATAAAACCGTTGATGCACTTATGAAGCTCGATCTGGCGGCCGGTGTGGAAGTACAGATCAGCCTCGGCTAAGACTTGGGTCTTAGTCGTGTAACGCTCTGAAATGGGCGGCCATAGCGGGTGAAAGCCCCGTACACTCATGAGGTTTACAACATGACTATTGGTGTAGTCGGTCGTAAATGCGGTATGACCCGTATTTTCACCGAAGAAGGTGTCTCCATTCCGGTCACGGTCATTGAGATCGAGCCGAATCGCGTCACCCAGTTCAAAACTGAAGAAACCGATGGCTATCGTGCAGTGCAAGTCACTGTCGGCGAGCGTCGTGCTTCGCGCGTGACTGCTGCTCAAGCAGGTCACTTCGCTAAAGCAAACGTTGCAGCTGGTCGCACCGTCATGGAGTTCCGTCTTGAAGACGGCGACTACCAGGCTGGCGATCTGATCAACGCTGAAATCTTCGCCGCTGGTCAACTGGTTGATGTAACCGGTCAGTCCAAGGGTAAAGGCTTCCAGGGTACGATCAAGCGTTGGAATTTCCGTGGCCAAGACAACACTCACGGTAACTCCGTTTCCCACCGCGTCCCGGGCTCTATTGGCCAGTGCCAGACTCCTGGTCGTGTATTCAAGGGCAAAAAAATGTCCGGTCATATGGGCGCTGAGCGCGTGACCGTGCAGTCCCTCGAAGTAGTGCGCGTCGACGCTGAACGCAATCTGTTGTTGGTCAAGGGTGCTGTTCCTGGCGCTACTGGCGGCAACCTGGTTGTACGTCCAGCGGCCAAGGCTCGCGGTTAAGGGGAGGCTGACATGCAATTAAATGTAAATGACGCTCAAGCGATCGAAGTTTCCGAACTGACATTTGGCGGCGAATTCAACGAGACGCTGGTTCACCAAGCAGTCGTGGCCTACATGGCCGGCGGCCGTCAAGGTAGCAAGCAGCAAAAGACCCGTTCCGACGTACGTGGTGGCGGTAAGCGCCCTTGGCGTCAGAAAGGCACTGGCCGTGCTCGTGCCGGTACTATCCGTAGCCCAATCTGGCGTGGCGGCGGTACCACTTTCGCAGCTCGTCCACAGGATCACTCGCAGAAGCTCAACAAGAAGATGTACCGCGCAGCTCTGCGCTCCATCCTTGCTGAACTCGTGCGTACCGATCGTCTGGTCGTGGTTCAGGACTTCGCTGTTGAAAGTCCAAAAACCAAAGAACTGCTGGGCAAACTGACCAACATGAGCCTGACCGACGTTTTGATCGTGTCCGAAGCTGTTGATCAGAACCTGTACCTGGCTGCTCGCAACCTGCCACACGTTGATGTACGTGACGTGCAAGGTTCCGATCCAGTTAGTCTGATCGCATACGACAAGGTGTTGATCACCGTGTCGGCCGTGAAGAAATTCGAGGAGCTGCTGGGATGAACCAGGAACGCGTATTTAAAGTTCTGCTTGGCCCGCACGTTTCCGAAAAGGCTACGGTTCTGGCTGACAAGAAAGGCCAGTTCGTTTTCAAGGTTGCAACTGACGCAACCAAGCTGGAAATCAAGAAGGCCGTCGAAAGCCTGTTCAGCGTGAAAGTAGAGCGTGTTACTACCCTGAATGTTCTGGGTAAGAGCAAGCGCACTGCTCGCGGTCTGGGCAAGCGTAATGACTGGAAGAAGGCAGTTATCTCCCTTCAGCCAGGCCAAGATCTCGATTTCAGCAGCAGTGCTGAGTAAGGAAGGGGTGCATCATGGCAATCGTTAAATGCAAACCGACTTCCCCTGGCCGCCGTTTTGTGGTCAAGGTGGTCAATCAGGAGCTGCATAAAGGCGCTCCTCACGCACCGCTGCTCGAGAAAAAATCGAAGACTGGTGGTCGTAACAACAATGGTCGTATTACCACTCGTCACATCGGTGGTGGCCATAAGCAGCATTATCGTCTGGTCGATTTCCGTCGCAACGACAAAGATGGCATCTCCGCCACTGTCGAGCGTATTGAGTACGATCCAAACCGTACTGCTCACATCGCTCTGCTGCTGTACGCAGATGGCGAGCGTCGCTACATCATCGCCCCTAAGGGCGTGAGCGCTGGCGACCAGCTGATCGCAGGTGCCTTGGCGCCGATCAAGCCGGGCAACGCTCTGCAACTGCGCAACATTCCAGTTGGTAGCACCGTACACGGCATCGAATTGAAGCCAGGTAAAGGCGCGCAAATCGCTCGTTCCGCTGGTGCTTCGGCTCAGCTGATCGCTCGTGAAGGTGTCTACGTGACCCTGCGTCTGCGTTCTGGTGAGATGCGTAAAGTGCTGGCTGAATGCCGCGCGACCTTGGGCGAAGTCTCGAACTCCGAGCACAGCCTGCGTTCGCTGGGTAAAGCTGGTGCCAAACGCTGGCGTGGCGTTCGCCCAACCGTTCGTGGTGTTGCCATGAACCCGGTTGACCACCCACACGGTGGTGGTGAAGGTCGTACCTCTGGTGGTCGTCATCCGGTATCTCCATGGGGCTTCCCGACTAAGGGCGCGAAGACTCGTGGTAATAAGCGTACCGACAAAATGATCGTCCGTCGTCGCAAGTAAATAGAGGGATACGACAGTGCCACGTTCTCTGAAAAAAGGTCCTTTTATTGATCTTCACCTACTGAAGAAGATCGAAGTGGCGGCGGAAAAGAACGATCGCAAACCAGTTAAGACCTGGTCGCGTCGTTCGATGATCCTGCCACAAATGGTCGGTCTGACCATTGCTGTACACAACGGTCGCTTGCACGTCCCAGTTCTCGTGAACGAAGACATGGTCGGCCACAAACTAGGCGAGTTTGCCGGTACCCGCACTTATCGTGGGCACGTGGCAGACAAGAAAGCCAAGCGTTAAGGGGTTAGGAAATGGAAGTAGCCGCTAAGTTGTCGGGCGCTCGAATCTCCGCCCAGAAAGCCCGCTTGGTCGCCGACCAGATCCGCGGGAAGAAGGTGGGCGAAGCGCTCAACCTGTTGGCTTTCAGCAGTAAGAAAGCCGCCGAGATCATGAAGAAAGTGCTGGAGTCGGCCGTAGCCAACGCCGAGCATAACGAAGGCGCAGACGTTGATGACCTTAAAGTCAGCACCGTTTTCGTCAACGAAGGGCGTTCGCTGAAGCGAATCATGCCACGTGCCAAAGGCCGTGCTGATCGCATCGTCAAGCGGTCTTGCCATATCACTGTCAAGGTTGCTGACAAGTAACGGAGTCGAAGAGATGGGTCAGAAAGTACATCCCATTGGCATTCGCCTGGGAATCGTCAAGGAACACACCTCCGTCTGGTATGCAGACGGCCGGACTTATGCGGACTATTTGTTCGCTGATCTGAAGGTGCGTGAGTATCTCCAAGACAAACTAAAAAGCGCGTCCGTAAGCCGTATCGATATCCATCGCCCGGCACAAACCGCACGTATCACCATCCACACCGCTCGTCCAGGTATTGTTATCGGGAAGAAAGGTGAAGATGTTGAGAAACTGCGTCAGGACCTGACCAAGCAAATGGGTGTGCCTGTGCACATCAATATCGAAGAGATCCGCAAGCCGGAGCTCGACGGTATGCTGGTTGCGCAGAGCGTAGCTCAGCAGCTGGAGCGTCGCGTCATGTTCCGTCGCGCTATGAAGCGCGCTGTACAGAACGCCATGCGCATTGGTGCCAAAGGCATCAAAATCCAAGTGAGCGGTCGTCTCGGCGGTGCTGAAATCGCACGTACTGAATGGTATCGCGAAGGTCGTGTGCCACTGCACACCCTGCGTGCCGACATCGACTATGCCAACTACGAAGCTCACACCACTTACGGTGTGATCGGTGTAAAGGTTTGGATCTTCAAAGGCGAAGTAATTGGTGGTCGCCAAGAAGAACTGAAACCACAAGCACCAGCGCCTCGTAAAAAAGCTGCTAAGTAAGGGGTACGCCAAATGTTGCAACCAAAGCGTACGAAGTTCCGCAAGCAGATGACAGGCCACAACCGTGGTCTGGCTCAGCGCGGTAGCAAAGTCAGCTTCGGCGAGTTCGCGCTGAAGTCTGTAGCTCGTGGTCGTCTCACCGCTCGTCAGATCGAGTCAGCGCGTCGTGCACTGACCCGTCACGTTAAACGTGGCGGCAAGATCTGGATCCGTGTATTCCCGGACAAGCCGATCTCCAAAAAACCTCTCGAGGTTCGTATGGGTAAAGGTAAGGGTAACGTGGAATACTGGGTAGCCCAGATTCAGCCAGGCAAAGTCCTGTATGAAATCGAGGGTGTAACTGAAGAGCTGGCGCGTGAGGCTTTTGCCCTGGCTGCTGCAAAGCTGCCGCTCGCCACCGCCTTTGTTAAACGGACGGTGATGTGATGAAAGCGAATGAACTTCGTGAAAAATCCGCACAGCAGCTGAACGAGCAACTGCTCGGCCTGCTGCGCGACCAGTTCAATCTGCGTATGCAGAAAGCAACTGGCCAGTTGGGGCAGTCTCATCTGCTCTCGCAAGTTAAGCGTGACATCGCTCGCGTGAAGACTGTGCTCAACCAGCAGGCAGGTAAGTGATCATGGCTGAAGCCGAAAAGACTGTCCGTACGCTGACTGGCCGTGTTGTCAGCGACAAGATGGACAAAACCATCACCGTTTTGATCGAGCGTCGCGTTAAGCACCCGATCTACGGTAAATATGTTAAGCGTTCGACTAAGCTGCACGCGCACGACGAAACCAATCAGTGCCACATCGGCGACAAAGTCACTATTCGTGAAACTCGTCCGCTGGCCAAGACCAAGTCTTGGGCACTGGTTGATGTTCTCGAACGCGCTGTGGAAGTCTAAGGACTAGGGGTCGGAGAAATTATATGATTCAGACTCAATCCATGCTCGATGTGGCCGATAACAGCGGCGCTCGCCGCGTTATGTGCATCAAGGTGCTGGGTGGCTCCCATCGTCGTTACGCTGGTATCGGTGACATCATCAAAGTTACCGTGAAGGAAGCAATTCCTCGCGGTAAAGTGAAAAAAGGCCAAGTGATGACTGCTGTTGTAGTCCGCACTCGTCACGGCGTACGCCGTGCTGATGGCTCCATTATCCGCTTTGATGGCAACGCTGCTGTTCTTCTGAACAACAAGCAAGAGCCTATCGGCACCCGTATCTTTGGGCCAGTGACCCGTGAGCTTCGTACTGAGAAGTTCATGAAGATCGTCTCGCTCGCCCCAGAAGTGCTGTAAGGAGATCCGACATGCAAAAGATTCGTCGTGACGACGAGATCATCGTGATCGCCGGCAAAGACAAAGGTAAGCGCGGTAAGGTGCTTAAGGTTCTCGCTAATAACCGTCTGGTTATCGGTGGTCTGAACCTGGTCAAGCGTCATACCAAGCCTAACCCGATGTCGGGCGTGCAGGGCGGTATCGTCGAAAAAGAAGCTCCACTGGACGCTTCTAACGTCGCCATTTTCAACGGCGAAACCAACAAGGCTGACCGCGTTGGTTTCAAAGTAGAAGATGGCAAGAAAATTCGTGTCTTCAAGTCGACCCAAAAAGCGGTTGATGCTTGAACACTGCTAGGTAGAAGACCATGGCACGACTAAAAGAGATTTACTGGAAAGAAATCGCACCGAAACTTAAGGAAGAACTTAAGCTTTCGAACGTGATGGAAGTTCCACGCGTTACCAAAATCACCCTGAACATGGGTTTGGGCGAAGCGGTCGGTGACAAAAAAGTCATCGAGCACGCTGTTGCTGACCTGGAAAAGATCACCGGTCAAAAAGTCGTTGTGACTTACGCTCGGAAATCCATCGCTGGCTTTAAAGTTCGCGAAGGCTGGCCGATCGGCGTCAAAGTGACTCTGCGCCGTGAGCGTATGTACGAATTCCTGGATCGTCTGCTGTCGATCTCCCTGCCTCGGGTTCGCGACTTCCGCGGCCTGAATGCCAAGTCCTTCGATGGTCGTGGTAACTACAGCATGGGCGTGAAAGAGCAGATCATTTTCCCGGAAATCGACTACGACAAGATCGATGCTCTCCGCGGTCTGGACATCACCCTGACCACCACTGCCAAGAACGATGATGAAGGTCGCGCCCTGTTGCGTGCTTTCAAATTCCCGTTCCGCAACTGATTGGAGTAGGACCATGGCCAAGATGAGCATGAAAAACCGCGAGCTGAAGCGTCAGCTCACGGTTGCCAAGTACGCCAAGAAGCGTGCAGCACTGAAAGCAATCATCGTTGATCTGAACGCAAGTCCAGAAGCGCGTTGGGAAGCTACAGTTGCTCTGCAGAAGCAGCCACGTGACGCAAGCGCCTCGCGCATGCGTAACCGCTGCCGCCTGACCGGTCGTCCACACGGCGTTTACCGCAAGTTCGGCCTTGGCCGTAACAAACTGCGTGAAGCGGCAATGCGTGGTGACGTACCAGGTCTGGTTAAAGCCAGTTGGTAAGTACTTTCAGCGTCCAGGCAGTTGTTATCGCAAGATACTGACCGCCGGTGACCTTGAATCTGGAACAAGCCCCTTTTGGGGCTTGTTTCATTTCCGCAGTGTGTCTAAAATACGCGGCTCGCCTGAGCCCGTGTGTTTTCTGCTCGGAGATTCTCGGCGACATATGTAGCCGCAAGGCTAATTTTTTTGTATTAGGAGCGTCTAGCCATGAGTATGCAGGACCCGTTAGCGGACATGCTAACTCGTATCCGTAATGCCCAGATGGCTGAAAAGTCCGTCGTAAGCATGCCATCTTCCAAGTTGAAGGTAGCTGTTGCCAAAGTCCTGAAAGACGAAGGCTACATTGCGGGTTATCAGATCAGCAGCGAAATCAAACCTCTGCTGTCCATCGAGCTGAAATACTTCGAAGGCCGTTCGGTCATCGAAGAAGTGAAGCGCGTTAGCCGTCCAGGCCTGCGTCAGTACAAGTCCGCTGAAGACCTGCCGAAAGTTCGTGGCGGTCTGGGCGTGTCTATCGTCTCCACCAACAAAGGTGTGATGACGGATCGTGCTGCGCGCGCTGCCGGTGTCGGCGGCGAAGTTCTTTGCACTGTGTTCTAAGGGGGGATAAGCATGTCTCGCGTCGCTAAGAACCCCGTTAAGCTGCCAGCCGGTGTCGAAGTCAAATTCGCAGGCCAACAGCTTTCGGTGAAGGGTGCCAAGGGCACTCTTGAACTGAACATCCATTCGTCCGTTGAGATCGTTGAAGAAGCTGGTGAGCTGCGTTTCGCTGCTCGCAATGGCGATCAACAAACTCGCGCAATGGCCGGTACCACGCGTGCGTTGGTAAACAACATGGTCCAAGGCGTAAGCCAAGGCTTCGAGCGTAAGCTCCAGCTGGTCGGTGTTGGTTACAAAGCGCAAGCAAAAGGCACGGTTCTGAACCTTGCCCTTGGCTTCTCGCACCCAGTGGATTACGAACTGCCGGAAGGCATCACCGCTGAGACCCCTAGCCAAACCGATATCCTGATCAAGGGCATCGACAAGCAGCTGGTAGGTCAGGTGGCCGCTGAGATCCGCGACTTCCGTCCACCAGAGCCGTACAAAGGCAAAGGTGTGCGCTACGCGGACGAAGTCGTCCGTCGTAAAGAAGCCAAGAAGAAGTAGGGCATAGCAAATGACCGACAAAAAAGTTACTCGACTGCGTCGCGCTCGCAAAGCACGCCTGAAAATGCACGAACTCGAAGTCGTGCGTCTCTGCGTGTACCGCTCGTCGCAGCACATCTACGCCCAGGTCATCTCGGCCGACGGCAACCAGGTCCTGGCAAGCGCCTCGACTTTGGATAAAGAACTGCGTGATGGTGCTACCGGCAACATCGACGCGGCCACTAAGGTTGGCCAGCTGGTCGCTACGCGTGCTAAGGCCGCTGGCGTCTCGCAAGTGGCTTTCGACCGCTCTGGCTTCAAGTACCACGGCCGCGTTAAAGCGCTGGCTGATGCTGCTCGTGAAGCTGGGCTGGAGTTCTAAGTTATGTCAAATAACGACCAAAAGCGCGACGAAGGCTACATTGAGAAGCTGGTTCAAGTTAACCGCGTAGCCAAAACCGTTAAAGGCGGCCGTATCTTCACTTTCACCGCGTTGACCGTGGTGGGTGATGGTAAGGGGCGTGTTGGCTTCGGCCGTGGCAAGTCACGTGAAGTGCCTGCTGCGATCCAGAAGGCAATGGAAGCTGCTCGCCGCAACATGATCCAGGTTGATCTGAACGGCACCACGCTGCAGTACGCAATGAAGTCCGCCCATGGCGCTTCGAAGGTGTACATGCAGCCTGCTTCTGAAGGTACCGGTATCATCGCTGGCGGCGCTATGCGTGCTGTCCTCGAAGTTGCTGGCGTCCAGAACGTTCTGGCCAAGTGCTACGGCTCGACCAACCCTGTAAACGTGGTTCACGCCACTTTCAAGGGTTTGAAAGCTATGCAATCTCCTGAGTCCATTGCTGCCAAGCGCGGCTTGACTGTCAAGGAGATCTTCTGATCATGGCTACCGTTAAAGTAACGCTGATCAAAAGCATGACCGGCCGCATCCCTAACCACAAATTGTGCGTTAAAGGTCTGGGTCTGCGTCGCATCGGTCACACTGTAGAAGTCCAGGATACTCCCGAGAATCGCGGGATGATCAACAAGGCTTACTACATGCTGCGTGTAGAGGGTTAATCGATGAAACTCAATGATCTGAGTCCAGCGCCGGGTTCCCGTCGCGAAAAGCATCGTCCGGGCCGTGGTATCGGTAGCGGTTTGGGTAAGACTGGTGGCCGTGGCCACAAAGGTCAAACCTCCCGCTCCGGTGGCACCATCGCTCCAGGCTTTGAAGGCGGTCAACAGCCGCTGCATCGTCGCCTGCCTAAGTTCGGTTTCGTATCCCTGAAGGCCATGGACCGCGCAGAAGTGCGTCTGTCCGAGCTGGCTAAAGTGGAAGGCGATATCGTTACTGTGCAGACCCTGAAAGATGCCAACGTGATCAACGTCAACGTACAGCGTGTGAAAATCATGCTGTCCGGTGAAGTGACTCGCGCTGTCACTATCGGCAAGGGAATCGGCGCCACCAAAGGTGCGCGTTCGGCTATCGAAGCAGCTGGCGGCAAGTTCGAGGAATAAATGGCTAAGCAAGGTGCTCTCTCAGCGCTCGGCAAAGGCGGTATGTCTGAACTTTGGGCTCGTCTGCGTTTTCTGTTCCTGGCGATTATCGTCTACCGAATAGGCGCACACATCCCGGTTCCAGGTATCAACCCGGACCGACTCGCAGACCTGTTTCGACAGAATGAGGGGACCATTCTTAGCTTGTTCAACATGTTTTCCGGCGGCGCGCTGGAACGGATGAGCATCTTTGCACTGGGGATCATGCCGTACATTTCGGCATCGATCATCATGCAACTGATGACCGCCGTCAGCCCGCAGCTGGAGCAGTTGAAGAAGGAAGGTGAAGCTGGTCGTCGCAAGATTAGCCAGTACACCCGCTACGGCACTGTCGTCCTCGCCCTGGTCCAAGCTATCGGCATGTCCGTTGGCCTGGCTGGGCAGGGCGTTGCGTTCACTGGTGACTTTGGCTTCCATTTCGTCGCGGTATCCACGTTTGTGGCTGGTGCGATGTTCATGATGTGGCTGGGTGAGCAGATTACTGAGCGTGGTGTTGGCAACGGTATCTCGATGTTGATTTTCGCAGGTATCGTCGCCGGTCTTCCGAGAGCAATCGGGCAGTCTTTCGAGTCTGCACGTCAGGGTGATATCAATATCTTCGCCCTGGTTGCCATCGGTTTGCTGGCAGTAGCGATTATCGGTTTTGTGGTGTTCATTGAGCGTGGCCAGCGTCGTATTGCTGTTCACTACGCCAAGCGTCAGCAGGGCCGTAAGGTCTTTGCTGCGCAGACCAGCCACTTGCCGCTGAAAGTGAATATGGCCGGCGTTATTCCGGCAATTTTCGCGAGCAGCATTTTGCTGTTTCCGGCTTCGTTGGGTACCTGGTTTGGTCAGTCTGAAAATATGGGCTGGCTGCAGGACCTCTCTCAGTCGATCGCTCCTGGTCAGCCGTTGAATATTCTGCTGTTTAGTGCAGGGATTATTTTCTTCTGCTTCTTCTATACGGCGTTGATGTTCAATCCGAAAGACGTAGCGGAAAACCTGAAGAAGTCCGGTGCCTTTATTCCGGGTATTCGTCCAGGTGAGCAGTCTGCGCGCTACATTGATGGCGTTCTGACTCGTTTGACCCTGTTCGGTGCTCTATATATGACGGCCGTCTGTTTGCTTCCCCAGTTCCTGGTGGTTGCAGCAAACGTTCCGTTCTACCTTGGCGGGACCTCGTTGCTGATCGTGGTCGTGGTTGTGATGGACTTCATGTCCCAAGTACAATCGCACCTCGTTTCGCACCAGTACGAATCCCTGATGAAGAAAGCCAACCTGAAGGGCTACGGCAGCGGCATGTTGCGCTGAGTACCCCATAAGGTTCGAGGAGTTGGTGATGAAAGTTCGTGCATCGGTGAAAAAGCTGTGCCGCAACTGCAAGATTATTCGCCGCGAAGGTGTTGTTCGAGTAATTTGCAGCGCGGAACCGCGTCACAAACAGCGCCAAGGCTGAATGTGATCCGCTTGAAGCCCGGCAGCTAGTGCGCTGCCGGGTTGATTATTTGTTATTACAGCGATATTATCTCGCGCCCTATTTCTTGGCTTCCGGGGCGTAGGTAGCTGTCAATTGGAGTCCCACTGAATGGCCCGTATTGCAGGCGTTAACATTCCAGATAACAAGCACACTGTTATCTCGCTGACCTACATCTATGGTGTTGGTCGCACTACTGCGCAGAAAATTTGCGCAGACACTGGGGTAAACCCAGCCGCAAAGATCAAGGATCTGAGCGACGAGCAGATCGAAGCGTTGCGTGGCGAAGTGGCGAAGTTCACCACTGAAGGTGACCTGCGTCGCGAAATCAACATGAAAATCAAGCGTTTGATGGATCTCGGTTGCTACCGTGGTCTGCGTCATCGTCGTGGTCTTCCAGTACGCGGTCAGCGTACCAAGACTAACGCGCGTACCCGTAAAGGTCCGCGTAAGCCGATCCGCAAGTAATCGCCCACGCGAATCGACAGGAAAATTATCATGGCAAAACCTGCTGCTCGTCCTCGTAAAAAAGTTAAAAAGACAGTGGTTGATGGCATCGCCCACATCCATGCATCTTTTAACAACACCATCGTGACCATCACCGACCGTCAAGGTAACGCGCTTTCTTGGGCTACCTCCGGTGGTTCGGGTTTCCGCGGTTCCCGCAAGTCCACGCCGTTCGCTGCTCAAGTAGCTGCTGAACGTGCTGGTCAAGCTGCGCTGGAATACGGCCTGAAAAACCTCGACGTTAACGTCAAAGGTCCAGGTCCAGGTCGTGAGTCTGCTGTCCGTGCTTTGAACGGCTGTGGCTATAAGATCGCCAGCATCACCGACGTGACGCCAATCCCGCACAACGGGTGCCGTCCGCCGAAGAAGCGCCGCGTGTAATCCAGGAGATTGTAAAGAATGGCTCGTTACATTGGTCCAAAATGCAAACTCGCTCGTCGCGAAGGCACCGATCTCTTCTTGAAGAGCGGCGTGCGCGCGATCGAATCGAAGTGCAACATTGAAGCAGCACCTGGTATCCACGGCCAACGCCGCGGTCGCCAGTCCGATTACGGCACCCAACTGCGTGAAAAGCAGAAGGTCCGTCGTATCTACGGCGTTCTCGAGCGTCAGTTCAGCGGCTACTACAAAGAAGCTGCTGGCAAAAAAGGTGCAACCGGTGAAAACCTGCTGCAACTGCTCGAATGCCGTCTGGACAACGTTGTATACCGTATGGGCTTTGGTTCGACTCGTGCCGAATCCCGTCAGTTGGTATCGCACAAGTCGATCAGCGTTAACGGTCAGACCGTAAACGTTCCGTCCTATCAGGTTCGTGCTGGTGACGTGGTCGCAGTTCGCGAGAAAGCTAAAAACCAACTTCGCATTGTCCAAGCTCTCGATCTGTGTGCCCAACGTGGCCGCGTAGAATGGGTAGAAGTAGACACTGAGAAGAAGTCGGGCGTTTTCAAGAACGTTCCTGCTCGCAGTGATCTGTCCGCCGACATCAACGAAAGCCTGATTGTCGAGCTCTACTCCAAGTAAGGGCTAGAAAATAGGTGCATCCATGCAGATTTCGGTAAATGAGTTCCTGACACCCCGCCACATTGATGTGCAGGTTGTCAGTCCAACCCGCGCCAAGATCACTCTCGAGCCTCTCGAGCGTGGTTTTGGCCACACCCTGGGCAACGCGCTGCGCCGCATCCTGTTGTCCTCAATGCCCGGCTGTGCAGTAGTCGAGGCCGAGATTGACGGTGTGCTCCACGAGTACAGCGCCATCGAAGGTGTACAGGAAGACGTAATTGAAATCCTGTTGAACCTTAAAGGTCTGGCTATCAAGCTGCACGGCCGTGACGAAGTTACGCTGACCTTGTCGAAGAAGGGTTCGGGGGTGGTTACCGCTGCCGATATTCAGCTGGATCATGATGTCGAGATCGTTAACCCCGATCACGTAATCGCTAACCTGGCGTCTAACGGCGCCCTGAACATGAAGCTCACCGTAGCTCGTGGTCGTGGTTATGAACCGGCCGACTCGCGTCAGAGCGATGAAGACGAAAGCCGCAGCATTGGTCGCTTGCAGCTTGATTCTTCGTTCAGCCCGGTTCGCCGTATCGCATACGTGGTGGAAAACGCCCGTGTCGAGCAGCGTACTAACCTGGACAAGCTGGTTATTGATCTGGAAACCAACGGTACTCTGGATCCTGAAGAGGCTATTCGCCGCGCTGCAACCATTCTGCAACAGCAGTTGGCTGCGTTCGTCGACCTCAAAGGTGACAGCGAACCAGTGGTAATCGAGCAGGAAGACGAGATCGATCCGATCCTGCTTCGCCCGGTTGACGATCTGGAACTGACTGTACGTTCGGCTAACTGCCTTAAGGCGGAAAACATTTACTACATCGGTGACCTGATTCAGCGTACCGAAGTAGAACTGTTGAAGACTCCGAACCTGGGCAAGAAATCCTTGACTGAAATCAAGGACGTTCTGGCCTCCCGCGGTCTGTCCCTCGGCATGCGCCTCGACAACTGGCCGCCTGCAAGTCTTAAGAAGGACGACAAGGCGACTGCCTGATCGTCGTAATCACCGAACGTGAGTTTGGTAAGGAATGAACCATGCGTCATCGTAAAAGTGGTCGTCACCTGAGCCGTACCAGCTCGCACCGCAAGGCCATGTTTCAAAACATGGCGGTGTCGCTGTTCGAGCACGAGCTGATCAAAACTACACTGCCAAAAGCTAAAGAACTGCGTCGCGTTGCTGAGCCGCTGATCACTTTGGCCAAGACAGACAGCCTGGCTAACCGCCGTCTGGCTTTCGACCGTACTCGTTCGAAAGCTATCGTTGGTAAGCTCTTCAACGACCTGGGCAAGCGTTACGCTACCCGTGAGGGTGGCTACCTGCGCATCCTCAAGTGCGGTTTCCGCACTGGCGACAACGCGCCTATGGCGTACGTCGAGTTGGTTGATCGTGCTACTGCCGGCGAAGCTGTAAGCGCCGAGTAAGACGATAAGCTGTATCGAAAAACCGGGCCTAGCGCCCGGTTTTTTGTGCGCGTAATAAACGCGTGATGCGTACAAGCTTCCTTGGGTAGCGCTTGGCACTGTGGGCTGCGGCGCGTTGTTAGTTATTTTCTATTGGTGTCGACAATTTAATAAATTTGTAGCCGTCATGTTGATGATCAATACTCCTCCACAAGCCGATTAGCCGGCAGTTCCAAGCCCGACCTAAGGAAATTGCGCATGAGCCAGAATAAAGTCCTTACCACCGCCAGCGGTGCACCCGTTGCGGATAACCAGAATTCCCGTTCCGCCGGCCCGCGCGGCCCATTGCTGCTCGACGACTTCCACCTGATCGAGAAGCTCGCGCACTTCAACCGCGAAAACATCCCTGAGCGTCGTGTGCACGCCAAGGGTTCGGGCGCTTACGGCACCTTCACCGTTACCCAAGACATCACTCGATACACCAGCGCCAAGCTGTTTGAAGCCGTTGGCAAACAAACCCCAACCTTCCTGCGATTTTCAACCGTAGGCGGCGAGCGTGGTTCGGCAGACACCGAGCGCGATCCACGCGGTTTTGCATTGAAGTTCTACACTGAAGAAGGCAACTGGGACATCGTGGGTAACAACACCCCTGTGTTCTTCATTCGCGATCCATTGAAGTTCCCGGACTTCATCCACACCCAGAAACGCCTGCCGCAAAGCAACCTGAAAAGCGCGCAGATGATGTGGGACTTCTGGTCACACTCCCCGGAGGCGCTGCACCAGGTCACCATTCTGTTTTCGGACCGTGGCATTCCCGACGGCTATCGTCATATGCACGGCTTTGGCAGCCACACCTACAGCCTGATCAACGCCAGTGGCGAGCGTCACTGGGTCAAGTGGCACTACAAGACCCAGCAAGGCATCAAGAACCTGGCACCGGCCGAAGCGGCGCGCCTGGCGGGTACCGACCCGGATTACGCCCAGCGCGATCTGTTCGGCGCGATCGAGCGCGGTGATTTCCCGAAATGGCGCGTCTGCATTCAGATCATGACCGAAGCCCAGGCTAACGCTCATTACGAGAACCCCTTCGACGTGACCAAAACCTGGTCACAAAAAGAATTCCCGCTGATCGAGGTCGGTGAGCTGGAACTCAACCGCAACCCGCAAAACTACTTCGCTGAAGTGGAGCAGGCTGCTTTCGGTCCGAGCAACATGGTTCCTGGTGTGGGCCTGTCGCCGGACCGTATGCTGCAAGGTCGAGTATTCGCGTACGCAGATGCCCACCGCTACCGCGTCGGCACCAATCATCAGCAACTGCCGGTGAATGCCCCGCGCAATCAGGTGAACAGCTACCAGCGTGACGGCTCAATGGCATTCGGCAGCAACGGTGGTGCGGCGCCCAACTATGAGCCGAACAGCTACACCGATGCCCCTAAACAAGCACCGCAGTATGCGGAGCCAGCGTTGGCCTTGAGCGGTGCCGCCGACCGTTACGATCACCGTGAAGACACCGATTACTACAGCCACGCCGGTGCGCTTTTCCGCCTGATGAATGACGAGCAAAAAGCGCTGCTCACCAGCAACATCGCCGGCGCGATGAATGGCGTTTCCAGTGATGTAGTCCAGCGTCAGTTGCAGCACTTCTACAAGGCAGACCCTGCTTATGGAGAAGCAATCGCAAAGGCACTGGGTGTATCGCTTAACTAACTCTAAACGATAAGCAGAACCGCCCTCATTTGGGCGGTTTTTGCGTTATTTCAGCTACTTTTCTCCGGAAATCTTCACTTTTCTGCCGTTGGTCCCGTGACCTCCGGGTCAGCATGGTTCAAACTACAGCCTTTCAAGCAGGGAGATGTAGGGCGATGCAAGGTCACCCCGACGTAATCGATTACCTCAACACGTTGCTGACGGGCGAACTGGCTGCTCGTGACCAATATTTCATCCACTCGCGCATGTACGAGGACTGGGGCTTTACCGAGCTCTACGAGCGTATCAACCACGAGATGGAAGAAGAGGCACAGCACGCCGACGCACTGATGCGCCGTATTCTTATGCTCGAAGGCACGCCGCGTATGCGTCCTGATGACTTGGATGTGGGCACCACGGTGCCTGACATGCTCGCTGCCGACCTGCGCCTCGAGTACAAAGTCCGTGCCGCGCTTTGCAAGGGCATCGAGCTCTGCGAGCAGCACAATGACTACGTCACGCGGGAAATCCTGCGGGTGCAGTTGAATGACACCGAAGAAGATCACACCTACTGGCTGGAAAAGCAGTTGGGTCTGATCAAGCTGATCGGCCTGGAGAATTACCTGCAATCGCAGTTCTGACCCCGGCTACAAAAAAGCCCCTCTCATTGCAAAATGACAGGGGCTTTTCATTGGGCTCGGAAAAGTCAGGCCCGGTCGCGCTCCAGCAGCGGCTTCAGGTAGTAACCGGTGTGTGACTGCGGCATTTCGGAAACCTGCTCCGGTGTGCCCACTGCGATGATCTGGCCACCCTTGGAACCGCCTTCCGGGCCCAGGTCCACCAGCCAGTCGGCGGTCTTGATCACATCCAGGTTGTGCTCGATCACCACCACGGTATTGCCGTGGTCACGCAAGCGGTGCAACACATCCAACAGTTGCTGGATATCCGCGAAATGCAGGCCGGTGGTCGGCTCATCGAGGATATACAGCGTCTTGCCAGTGTCGCGCTTGGACAGCTCACGGGACAACTTCACCCGTTGCGCTTCACCACCGGACAGCGTGGTCGCCGATTGCCCCAGCTTGATATACGACAGCCCCACATCCATCAACGTCTGCAGCTTGCGCGCCAGCGCCGGCACCGCGTCGAAGAACACCCGCGCTTCCTCGATGGTCATTTCCAGGGTTTCGTGGATGCTCTTGCCCTTGTATTTGATCTCCAGGGTTTCGCGGTTATAGCGCTTGCTCTTGCACACATCGCACGGCACATAGATGTCCGGCAGGAAGTGCATCTCCACCTTGATCAAGCCGTCGCCCTGGCACGCCTCACAACGGCCGCCCTTGACGTTGAACGAGAAACGGCCTGGCCCGTAACCCCGCGAGCGCGATTCCGGAACGCCCGCAAACAGCTCGCGAATAGGCGTGAACAGCCCGGTGTACGTCGCCGGGTTGGAGCGCGGCGTGCGGCCGATCGGGCTCTGGTCGATATCGACGACCTTATCGAGGTGCTCCAGGCCTTTGATGCTGTCGTGGGCCGCCGCTTCAAGGGTGGTCGCGCCATTCAGGGCGGTGGCACTCAAGGGGAACAACGTATTGTTGATCAGCGTCGATTTGCCGGAGCCGGAAACACCGGTCACACAGGTCAGCAGACCCAGTGGAATCTCCAGGTCGACATTACGCAAGTTGTTGCCACGCGCGCCCTTGAGGTGCAGCGCCATTTTCTTGTTACGCGGCGTGCGCTTGGCCGGCACGCGATTTTCACGCGGCCGGACAGGTACTTGCCGGTCAGCGAGTCGGGATGCGCCATGACTTCGGCAGGCGTGCCCTCGGCGACAATATGTCCGCCATGCACACCCGCGCCCGGGCCGATGTCGACGACGTAATCCGCCAGTCGAATCGCGTCTTCATCATGCTCGACCACGATCACCGTGTTGCCAATATCGCGCAGGTGTTTCAACGTACCCAGCAAACGATCGTTGTCCCGTTGATGCAAGCCAATCGATGGCTCATCGAGGATGTACAACACACCCACAAGGCCGGCGCCGATCTGGCTGGCCAGGCGAATCCGCTGGGCCTCACCGCCCGACAACGTGTCGGCACTGCGATCCAGCGACAGGTAATCCAGGCCGACGTTGACCAGGAACTGCAACCGCTCGCGAATTTCCTTGAGAATCTTGTCGGCGATTTCCCCGCGCCGTCCGGTCAGCTTGAGCACGCCAAAATACTCACAGGCATCGCCGATCGGCAGGTTGGTCACCGCAGGCAATGTCTTCTCGCCGACCCACACATGCCGCGCCTCGCGACGCAGGCGCGTGCCTCGGCAATCCGGGCAAGGCTGGGTGCTGAGGAATTTCGCCAGCTCTTCGCGCACGCTGGCCGATTCGGTCTCGCGGTAGCGGCGCTCCAGGTTCGGCACGATGCCTTCGAACGGGTGGGAGCGCTTGACGATATCGCCACGGTCGTTCAGGTACTTGAAGTCGACGTTCTGCGAACCGCTGCCGTTGAGGATGACCTTCTGCTGGTCCGCCGGAAGCTGGTTGAACGGCACTTCGAGGCTGAACTTATAGTGCGACGCCAACGACCCCAGCATCTGGAAGTAGTAGACGTTGCGCCTGTCCCAGCCACGAATCGCCCCCTCCGCCAGCGTCAGGTCGCCATTGACCAGGCGCTTGATGTCAAAGAACTGCTTCACACCCAGGCCATCACAGGTCGGGCAGGCGCGGCCGGGTTGTTGAAGGAAAACAGCTTGGGTTCCAGCTCGCTGATGGCATGGCCGCAGATCGGGCAGGCAAAGCGCGCGGAGAAGATGATCTCTTCGCCCGGTTCGTCATCCATCGGCGCCACCAGGGCGATACCATCGGCCAGCTTCAGCGCGGTTTCGAACGACTCCGCCAAGCGCTGCTGCAGGTCGGCGCGCACCTTGAAGCGGTCAACCACCACATCGATCGAGTGCTTCTTCTGTTTGTCCAGCTTGGGTGCTTCGTCCAGCTCATAGAGCTTGCCGTTGATCCGCGCGCGCACAAAACCTTGGGCACGCAGTTCTTCGAAGACGGAAAGGTGTTCACCCTTGCGCTCACGAATCACCGGCGCCAGCAGCATCAGCTTGGCGCCTTCCGGCTGGGCCAGCACCAGGTCGACCATTTGGCTGACGGTCTGGGCTTCCAGGGGGATATCGTGGTCCGGGCAACGCGGAATACCCACGCGGGCATACAGCAGGCGCAGGTAGTCGTAGATCTCTGTAATGGTGCCCACGGTGGAGCGCGGGTTATGGGACGTCGATTTCTGTTCGATGGAAATGGCTGGCGACAGGCCTTCAATGGTGTCGACGTCGGGCTTTTCCATCATCGACAGGAACTGGCGGGCGTAGGCCGACAGGGACTCCACATAGCGACGCTGGCCTTCGGCATACAGCGTGTCGAACGCCAGCGACGATTTACCAGACCCGGACAGGCCGGTAATGACGATCAGTTTATCCCGGGGCAGGGTCAGGTCGATGTTCTTCAGGTTGTGGGTTCTAGCCCCACGAATCAGGATCTTGTCCAAGATGGCCTCGCACGGCGGGCGTAAATAATGCCGGAGTATACGGCTAAAGACTGGATGAATATACACTGTCAAATGGCCGCTTGCAGCCTTGGATGAAAGCTGCGCGGCAAACCGCCGCATATACCCTCTCAATCGATGGGACTGGTAGAATCGCCGCCGGTTCACACGAGGTTTTTCCATGCACGATCCCCACAGCGAACGCATGAGTAGCGGCGAGACCCGAGCGGCAAGCGGTCTGGCCCTGGTGTTTGCCTTCCGTATGCTTGGCATGTTCATGGTATTGCCGGTGCTGGCGACCTATGGGATGGATCTCGCAGGCGCGACCCCCGCATTGATCGGCCTGGCGATTGGCGCCTATGGCCTGACCCAGGCGATTTTCCAGATTCCGTTCGGGATCATTTCCGACCGCATCGGCCGCCGCCCGGTGATCTACCTCGGATTGATCGTCTTCGCCCTGGGCAGCGTGCTTGCGGCCCAGTCCGATTCCATCTGGGGCGTGATCGCCGGGCGCATCCTGCAAGGCGCCGGTGCGATTTCCGCCGCGGTCATGGCATTGCTCTCCGACCTGACCCGCGAACAGCACCGCACCAAGGCGATGGCCATGATCGGCATGACCATCGGCCTGTCGTTTGCCGTGGCCATGGTGGTCGGCCCCTTGCTGACCCGCGCGTTCGGCCTGCACGGGCTGTTCCTGGCCACCGGCGGCATGGCGTTGTTCGGCATCGTGATCGTGGCCTTCATGGTGCCGCGCGCCACCGGTACGCTGCAGCACCGCGAGTCGGGCGTCGCGCGCAAGGCACTCTTGCCAACGCTCAAGCATCCCGACCTGCTGCGCCTGGATTTAGGTATCTTCGCATTACATGCAATGTTGATGTGCAGCTTCGTCGCCTTGCCCCTGGCGCTGGTGGAAAAAGCCGGGTTGCCCAAGGAACAGCACTGGTGGGTGTACCTGACCGCACTGCTGGTTTCGTTTTTCGCCATGATCCCGTTCATTATCTATGGCGAGAAAAAACGCAAAATGAAACGAGTTTTGCTCGGCGCCATCGCGACCCTGATGCTCACTGAGCTATTCTTCTGGCAGTTCGGCGACAGCCTGCGGGCACTGGTAATCGGCACGGTGGTATTTTTCACCGCGTTCAACCTGCTGGAGGCTTCATTGCCTTCGCTGATCAGTAAAGTTTCACCGGCCGGCGGCAAAGGCACGGCGATGGGGGTGTATTCCACCAGCCAGTTCCTGGGCTCCGCACTGGGCGGCATCATGGGTGGCTGGATGTTCCAGCATGGCGGTTTGTCGGTTGTTTTCCTGGGATGCGCCGGGCTGGCTGCACTTTGGCTGGCCTTTGCTGTTACCATGCGCGAACCTCCCTACGTGACGAGTCTGCGCTTGCCGTTATCGCCCGACGCGATGCGCGAAGCTGGCCTGGCCGAGCGCCTGAAGACCGTCACCGGGGTTACCGATGCCGTGGTTGTCGCTGAAGAAGCCGCCATCTACATCAAACTAGACACCGAATTATTGGATCGCGCGACGCTCGAGCAACTGGTCAATCCAGTGCCGACAGCGCGCCCAGCTTAGGAGAACGTTATGGCCCGTGGGGTTAACAAAGTCATATTGGTCGGTACGTGCGGCCAGGATCCCGAAGTTCGCTACTTGCCTAACGGTAACGCCGTGACCAACCTGAGTCTGGCGACCAGCGAGCAGTGGACCGACAAGCAGACCGGCCAGAAAGTCGAGAAGACCGAATGGCACCGCGTGTCGATGTTCGGCAAGGTGGCGGAGATCGCCGGTGAGTACCTGCGCAAAGGTTCGCAGGTGTACATCGAAGGCAAGCTGCAAACCCGCGAGTGGGAAAAAGACGGCATCAAGCGTTACACCACTGAAATCGTGGTCGACATGCAAGGCACCATGCAACTGCTGGGCGGCCGTCCACAGGGCGACCAACAGGGCCAGGGCGGCATGCCCAACTCGGCACCGCGCCCGCAGCAGTCGCGTCCGCAGCCAAGCCAGCAGCCCCAGCGTGAATCGCGTCCAGCGCCACAGCAGGCCGCACCGCAGCCAGCTCCGGATTTCGACAGCTTTGATGACGATATCCCGTTCTAGGACGCATCAAAGCAAAAAGCCAAAACACATAAAAAACCGCGCCGCCGACCAGGACGCGCGGTTTTTTTATGGGCGATACGCGGTCCAGGACTGTGCGAAGCGCAACATATCGTCATTGACTCGCTGCTTGTGCGTGTCGATCAAGCCATGGGGCGCGCCTGTATACACCAGCAACTGGGCGTGTGGAATCAAGCGTTTGCTCTCCAGGGCCGATGCACGGATCGGCACGATTTGATCGTCACCGCCATGAATGATGAGCGTCGGCATATTGAAGTGCTTCAAGTCTTCCCGAAAGTCTGTTTCCGAAAATGCCTTGATGCTGTCAAAAGTGTTTTTGTGCCCGCCCATTACACCCTGCATCCAGAATGAATTGATCAAGCCTTGTGAGGGTTCGCCAACCGCGCGATTGAATCCGAAGAATGGACCGCTGGCCAGATCAAGATAGAGCTGCGAGCGGTTGGCAATTGAATCGCTACGCATCCCGTCGAAGACCTCGATCGGCGTACCGTTGGGGTTGCTGGCGGTCTTCAGCATCAGGGGCGTTACAGCGCAGATCAAGCCCGCCTTGGCTACACGCGCCGTGCCATGCCGCGCGATATAGCGTGCAATTTCACCTCCTCCGGTGGAAAAACCGAAAAGGATCAGATTGGTCAGATCCAGGTGTTCGATCAACTCCGCCAAATCATCTGCATAATGGTCCATGTCATTGCCATCCCACGGCTGGCTGGAACGGCCATGCCCTCGGCGGTCATGCGCAATGGCGCGAAAACCGTTGTGGGAGAAATGCAGCATCTGCGATTCCCAACTGTCGCTATTGAGCGGCCACCCGTGGCAGAACACAATGGGCTGACCGCTCCCCCAGTCCTTGTAATAAAGATCGTTGCCTTCGCGAGTTTTAAGATAAACCATGACGTAGCTCCAATGACGTGGACGAATTTAATGGGGGAGCCAGTAAAATCGTCTGTCGACACTGCGCTGGCATTTGCATTGACGACCCACTGAGGGGCGGTTCGAAAATAAGATTAGCCCCGTTTCGCGGAAGGGAAGGGAAGGGGGAGGAAGGTATGCGTTTTTTGATACCGTATTCGCCACCAAAAAGAAGGAGCGCACCGATGACCTGGTCAGCCCAGCAATACACCCTGTTCGAACAGCAGCGCACCCGTCCTGTCCGTGACCTGGTCGCGGCCATTCCAACCACCGAGGTGCGTAACGCCGTCGACCTGGGTTGCGGCCCCGGCAATTCCACCGAAGTACTGGCCGAGCGCTACCCGCACGCCCACGTCACCGGCCTGGACAGCTCCGACGACATGCTGGCCGACGCGCGCAAACGCCTGCCGGCGCTCAGCTTCGAACTGGCGGATATCGGCGCCTGGAACCCCGCGCAGACGTTCGATGTGATCCTGGCCAATGCCTCCCTGCAATGGCTGCCGGATCACGCCACGCTTTACCCGCATCTGGTCCATCAATTGACGCCCGGTGGCACGCTGGCGGTACAGACACCTGACAACCTCGACGAGCCCGCCCACCGGCTGGCCCGCGAAGTCGCGGCCGATGGCCCATGGTCTTCCAAAATCGGCGCGGTCAAACACAATGAACGCCACACGGCGAGTTACTACTACGAATTGCTGGCCAAGTACTGCAGCACCGTCGATGTGTGGCGCACCACCTATCTGCACCCGCTGGCGGATCACGCCGCCGTGGTGGAATGGTTCAAGGCTTCGGCACTGCGGCCCTTTCTCGCGCCGTTGAGCGACGCTGAAAAAGCCGCTTTCCTACGTGAATATCAAGCGCGTATTACCCAGGGCTATCCCGCCCTGGGCGATGGCACGGTGTTGCTGCCCTTTCCGCGCTTGTTCATCCTCGCAACACGCTGATGCCTGAATGGCGGTCACGCGGCCGCCGCGTGCGCCTTCAGGTACTCACCTGCCGACACCACGCTTGCGTAACCAAACGCCAGCGATGCCATGTAAGCCCCGTGCACCTGGGCCGCAGGGATCAGTTGACCATTAAATTCCTGATCCCGCGTCGCGCACGCGTCATGAATCACCGTGACCGTGTAGCCCAGGTCCGCCGCCGCTCGCACCACGGCATCAATGCACATATGGCTCATGCTGCCGACCACTACCAATTCGGTGATGCTGCGTTGTTCCAGCAGCGCCTGCAGATTGGTTTCGCGAAACGCGTTCACGAAATGTTTGAGCACCACCGGTTCATTGGCTTCGTTCAGCACTTTGCTGTGCAGGTGTGCACCCTCGGAGCCCGGCGTGAAGAAGGGCGCGTCCTCGGAGGTGAACTCGTGACGTACGTGAATCACCGCATCGCCCGCCTGACGAAACGCTTGCAACACTTGCACGGCCTTGTCTGCCGCGGCTTCCACGCCGTCGAGTGGCCACTTGCCGTGGGGGAAGTAGTCGTTCTGAATATCGATTAGGATGAGCGCTTGCTTGGCCATGTGTGTTGCCTCGTGATGGGTTGATAGGCCCAGTATGTTAGCTGGCGCCTGCACTTGGGCATTGGCTGCACCGACAATAACAGAGGGAAAACTGACAATGGTCGTGGTTGAGCTGGGCGTACTGATCTACCACGGTGCGCAGTTGGCGGCCGTGCATGGCTTGACCGATCTGTTCGGCGTGGCCAATCGCATCGCCGCCGAGCATCAATCGGCGCAATTGCCGTTGCTGCGCGTCAGCCATTGGCAAGTGGATGCGAGCGGCCAGCCGGTGCGCGTATTCAGCAGCCATCCCGGCGCGGCTCAACCGATGATGGCCGTGCTGGTACCGCCATCGGTGGGTGAGTTCACCGAAGAACAAGCCCCCCCGCACTGCTGGAATGGATTCGCCAACAACACGCCGCCGGCACCGTGCTCGGCGGCGTGTGCATCGGTTCGATCCTGCTGGCGCGCAGTGGGCTGTTGGACGGGCGCAGCGCCACCACGCACTGGTCTTCCGCCGAATCTTTCGCGGCCCGTTACCCAGCGGTACGCCTGGAGGCGGACAAACCCATCGTCGATGACGGCGACCTGATCACCACCGCCGGCTTGATGGCCTGGTCCGACCTCGGCCTGCGCCTGGTCGACCGGCTGATGGGCCCGAGCCTTGCGGCGGATACTGCACGTTTCCTGGTGATTGAACACAGTGACAGCGCCAGCCAGTGCGGCAGCAATTTCGCGCCGATCCTCGGCCACGGTGACGCTGCGATCCTAAAGGTCCAGCACGGGTTGCAGGCGAGCGGCGCGGTGGAGGTGTCCCTGGCGGCGATGGCGCAGGAAGCGGGCCTGGAAGAGCGCACCTTCCTGCGGCGCTTTCGCCAAGCCACGGGCTTGAAACCCACCGAATACTGCCAACACCTGCGAGTGGGCAAAGCGCGGCAGATGCTGGAGTTTACCAATGGCACTATCGACCATATTGCCTGGACCGTGGGTTACCAGGACCCCAGCGCGTTTCGCGCGCTCTTCAAGCGAATTACCGGCTTGGCGCCGAGTGACTATCGCCGCCGCTTTGGGGTGTGAATCGTGCAGAACGCCGCACCCTCAACGCGGCGTCGTGCAGAATAAAACAGGCCAACTGCCATCTCTTTTCCGGCAACCGGCCGATTTGCAAAACCCTTCTTGTTGAGGCGGCCTTGGCCTGATCCCTGCAACCTTCTTGCCTACCCACAGCGGGATGACCAAGGAGGATGCATGACCCCGACTCAGCCCAAGAAGCTGGTAGTCGCTCACTCCACGCGAGTCGGCGCGCCAACGCATGAGATCGAAACTAACCGGGCCTTGGCGCGCTGGCTGGCGCACATACTGGGACTCAAATTCGGTGGCAGCTATGACCCCGATCTGCACGCGGGTCGAGCGCTGTACTTGCTGCCCACGCAGACCCTGATCGGCCCGGACCAGGCGCGCGCGCTTAATGTTCAAGGGCCGCAAGACCTGTGGGGCGGCTACGTCGAGCACGACTTTATCTGCACCAAAGCCATCACCCATGGCTTGATCGGCCCTGACGCCAAAGCGCCCCAGGGCTGGTCGACATTGTTCTGCGAGCGGGTGCGAGACGTCGTCCTGGATGGCTTGAGCGTCTTCGCCCTGGAGGACGCACGACCTGCCGCCACACGCTTGCTCTACAGCGGGCCTGTGCGCATGAAGCCGGTGCATGCCTGCGCGGGCCGGGGCCAGGAGGTCATCCGCAGCCTCGACGAGCTTGATGCTGTGCTGGCTCGGCCGGATGCCGCAACGCTCTTCAACGAAGGTGTGGTACTGGAACAAGACCTGAAGGATGTGGTCACCCACAGTGTGGGCCAGAGTTTTATCGGTGATCATGTGTTCAGCTACTGCGGTGAGCAATACCTGACTCAAGACGGGCAGGGGGCCGAGGTCTACGGCGGTTCTACCCTGTTGGTGGTGCCTGGCGGCTACGATGCTCTGTTGACGCTTGAACTGCCCGACGATGTACGCGAGGCCATCGGGCAAGCCCAGGTCTTCGACAGCGCCGCTGATGAAGCCTACCCAGGTTTCTATGCGTCGCGGCGCAACTACGACATCGCCCAAGGCCTGGACAGCGATGGCCAACGTCGCAGCGGCGTGCTCGAGCAGTCTTGGCGCATGGGCGGCGCCAGCAGCGCGGAGGTCGCGGCGCTGCAGAGCTTCGTCAACGACCCTGGCCTCAAAGCCATTCGGGTGTCTTCGGTGGAAACCTACCAAGACCAGGCGCTGCCGGCCGACGCCATCGAGGTGTACCGCGGGCCGGCGGAAAACAGCGACTTTCTTCTCAAGTACGTGACGGTTAAATCTTATGACGGCTAGAAGCGAAAGCATTGCGATCGACATCGACGACGAACAGATGAGCGGCACGTTCCTGAGCCCCAAATCCAAAGTGCCCGGCGTGTTGTTCGTGCACGGCTGGGGCGGCAGCCAGGAGCGGGACCTCGAGCGAGCCAAAGGCATCGCGGGGTTGGGATGCGTGTGCTTGACCTTTGACCTGCGCGGCCACGCGGGCGCCGGTATTCCGTTATCCCGCGTGACCCGCGAAGACAACCTGCGCGACCTGCTGGCGGCCTACGATCGTCTGCTCGCGCACCCGGCCATCGACACCTCGGCGGTGGCGGTGGTGGGCACCAGTTACGGCGGCTACCTGGCGGCGATCCTTACTTCATTGCGCCCGGTGCGCTGGCTGGCGCTGCGCGTGCCTGCGTTGTACCGCGATGAAGAATGGCTCAAGCCCAAGCGCGACCTGGACAAAATGGACCTGATGGATTACCGCAGCACCCTGGTCCATGCCCAAACCAATCGCGCCTTGCAGGCGTGTTCGGCGTTTACCGGTGATGTGCTGATCGTGGAGTCGGAGACGGACGATCACGTGCCCCACGCCACCATCATGAGTTACCGCGCGCGTGCCAGCAGACCCATTCGCTGACCCATCGCATCATTGACGGCGCCGACCATTCTCTCAGCGATCCGGTGTCCCAGCAGGCTTACACCTCGATCCTGGTGGACTGGATTACCGAGATGGTGGTGGGGGAGCGGTTGAGCATCATTCAGTCCAGATAATTCAGCGCTCTTTCGACCGCCATCGCAGGCAAGCCAGCTCCCACATTGAAATGCGTACTCCTGTGGGAGCTGGCTTGCCTGCGATAGCAATGTACCTGTCAACACACCTTCAAGCCGCTGTCTTCTTCACCCGCAACGCCTTGGCCTTGGCCTCGACCCCAAGGTACATCACCAGCGCAATCAGCAGCGGCAAAATAAAGTAGATCGCCCGGTACGCAATCAACCCCGCCAGCAAACTGCCGCGCGACGCCTCGTGCTGCAACAACGCAATAAACACCGCCTCCAGCACGCCAAGCCCGGCCGGGATATGCGTGAGCACCCCGGCAATCGCGCTGATCAGCAACACCCCCAGCACCAGCGGGTAGTCCAGTTTGGACGGCAGCAGGGTGAAGATCACCGCCGCCATCAGCGACCAGTTCAACGCGCCCAACACCAACTGCAAACAGGCCATGCGCAACGACGGCAGGTTGATTTCCATGCCGCGAATGGTCCACGCGCGCTTTTTCGAAAACTGGCAGGCGGCCAGGTAGCCCAGGCTGGCCAGCACCAGCAACGCGCCGATGCCTTGCAAGGCCGTGGTGCTGACCTTCCAGCCCGGCGGCATGGTGACCAGGCCGCTGCTGAAAATCATCCCCGAGATGGTCATATAGCCGAACCAATTGGTGGCCAGGCTCAGGCCGAGGATCTTGGCGATATTGCGGGTGCTCACCCCCAGTCGCGAATACAGCCGGTACCGCATGGCGATCCCGCCGACCCAGGCACTCAGATTGAGGTTGAAGGCATAGCTGATAATCCCCACCGGCAGGATCTGCTTCCACCCCAGGTTCTGGCGGATGTAGGTGCGGCCGATCAGGTCGAAACTGGCGTACACCAGAAAGCTGCACAGCGTCAGGGCGCCTGCGATCAGCAAAGTGCGTACCTTGAATTCGCTCAGGGTCTGCAGTACTTCGCTCCAATCAATGCGCCGCGCGAGCATCGTGAACAACACGATCAGCAGCAGGAAGAAGGCGATCGTCAGCGGTTTCTTCCAGCGCTGGAACCGCGAGCCTTTGGTTTCAGACGTCATGGGGCTGGGCCTCGAAAGGTTTCAGGCGTGGCTTGTGCGCAGGCAGCCAGCCGGTCAGCGCGGGGAAGTGGCGCATCACATGGAACACCAGGAAACCGACGGTCAAGCGCCACAGCCACAGGCGTGGCTTGCGCTTTTCCGGCATGGTCTGGCAATGATTCCTGGCCAGGGCTTCCAGGCTTTCATACAGCTGCTGATTGAACCCACGGTCACGGATCAACACGTTGGCTTCCAGGTTGAGTGCCAGGCTCAGCGGGTCCAGATTGCTCGAACCCACGGTGCTCCAATCGTCATCCACCAGCGCCACTTTGCCGTGCAGCGGGCGCTGGCAGTACTCATGGATCACCACGCCATCCTTGAGCAAATAGTCGTAGAGCATGCGTGCCGCCAGTTTGGCCAACAAGACGTCGGGCTGCCCCTGCATGATCAACTGCACGTGTACGCCACGGCGCGCGGCGTTGCGGATCTCGCGCAACAGGCGGTAGCCGGGGAAGAAGTAGGCATTGGCGATCACCGCGCGTTTTTGCGCCTTGCTCAACGCGTGGATGTACGCTTCTTCGATGTCGTCGCGATGCTGCAGGTTATCGCGGTAGATCAGGCGCACCAGGCCATCGCCTTGCTCGTTCGACCAAGCCGAAGGCCGTTGCTGGCGCCGCCGCCAGCCGCGTCGTGTGCGCACCTGGCGGCCGCTTTGCGCCAAGGCGAAATGATGCAGGTCAGCGACCACTGGCCCCGTCACTTGCACGGCATAATCCTGCTTGGCCTCGGGGCCGAAATCGGCCAGGTGATCGGCAGAAAAATTGATCCCGCCGATAAACCCCACGTTGGCGTCCACCACCACGATCTTGCGGTGCAGGCGGCGAAACCAGTTGGTGCGAATGCCCAGGGTCTTGGACGCGGGATCAAACATCTGCACCATCACGCCGGCCTCGGCCAACTCCCGCAGGAACGCCGGGCTCAGCTCGCCGCAACCAAACCCGTCAAGGCTTGCCACCACCTTCACGCCCCGCTGCGCCGCCTCGATCAGGATGTCTTTGAGCGCGTAGCCAACCTTGTCCTCGAAGAGGATGAAGGTCTCCAGCAGGATCTCGCGCCGGGCCTGGCGCATGGCCTCGAACACCCTGGGAAAGTACGCCTCGCCGTTCTCCAGCAACTCGATCTGGTTGCCGCTCTGCCAGCCGTAATCCAGGTCACGGGCCTTGGTTTCATCCGGCGGCTGGTCGGTGGAAATGTGCTCTACCGCGACGTTCATAATTCAACCTCCACCGACAGCGGTACATGGTCAGACAAGTGCGACCAGGGCCGGGTGTTCAGTACCCTGGGGTTATGCGCCTTCAGGTTGCGGACATAAATGCGATCCAGCGCCAGCAACGGCAGGCGTGCCGGAAAGGTGCGCGCCAGTTTGCCGTCGGCCTCGAAAAACACTTCCTTCAGGCCGCTCTGGCTCAGGTCGGCGCGCTGGCGCCAGTCATTGAAATCGCCGGCCACTACCAGCGGCGCATCGGCCGGGATCTCACTGATGCGTTGCTCCAGCAGGCGCAGTTGCTGCTGGCGATGCACCTCGCGCAAGCCCAAGTGCATGCAGATCGCGTGCACTTCCTGGCCGGTGCCCGGCAGGCGCAGCACGCAATGCAGCAGGCCACGGTTTTCGTGGCCGCTTTGCGAGATGTCGAGGTTGTCGTGGTTCACAATCTGGAATTTCGACATCAACGCATTGCCGTGGTCGCCGTGGGGGTAGACGGCATTGCGTCCGTAGGCGAATTGCGGCCAGATGCTGTCGGCGAGGAACTCGTACTGCGGCATTTTCGGCCAGTCGCTGTAGCGTTGCGGATGGCGTTCGTGGGTGCCGTGGATTTCCTGCAGGAACACGATATCGGCGCCCACGCTGCGCACCGCTTCGCGTAATTCAGGCAGGATGAACCGTCGGTTCAGCGCGGTGAAGCCTTTATGGATATTCACCGTCAGCACCGTGAAGCGCGTGATGGCAGTGCTGGGCGGGGTGGGGATCAGCTCCGGATGGGTCATGGCAACACCCCCGGCGCAGGCAGTTTGCCGGGCTCGGTGGCCAGGTGTTGATCCAGCCCGAAACGGTGCAGCAATTGGCGTGCGTCAAAGGGCGCGCGCACCTTGATGTCATTGTCGAAAAAGCAGAACACGTCGCGCTGTTTGCGGGCGCGGGGCTGGTGGTGCGGGTCGGCCAGTTTGGCGTCGGCAGGCTGCTTGCCCTGGCACCAACGCTCGATGCGATCGCCCCAGCGCTTGAGCGCTTCGTCACTGTAGCCACTGGCGTACAGCTCTTTGTCGCCGTGCAGGCGCAGGTACATGAAGTTGGCGGTGACATCTTCCAGATACGGCCATTTGCTGGCGGTGTCCGCCACCACGAGTGCCACCCCATGCTTGTCCAGCATTTGCACAAACTCCGGCACGGCAAAACTCTTATGGCGGATCTCCACCGCATGGCGCAGCGCGCGCTTGCCATGGGCTTGCAGGCTGGCCTTGCCGTTCAGGCGCGGCTCATGCTGGCGGGCGAGGGCGGCGGCCTGTTGGGTGTCGGTGGGCAGTTCCTGCAGGAAGGCTTCGAACAGCGGCGGGTCGAACTTGAAGCTGGGCGGAAACTGCCAAAGGATCGGGCCGAGCTTTTCCTTCAGCTCCAGTACCCCGGAGGCGAAGAAGTTGGCCATCGGCGCGTGCACGTCCCTTAAGCGCAGGATGTGGGTGATGAAGCGCGGCGCCTTGACGCTGAACACGAAACCTTCGGGCGTGTCGGCGTACCACTCGGTGTAACGCTTGGGGGTTTGCAGCGCGTAGAACGAGCCATTGATTTCGATGCTATTGACGGCGCGTGACGCAAACTGCAACTCGCGTTTCTGGGTCAGCCCTTCGGGGTAGAAGTCCCCGCGCCAGGGCGTATAGCGCCAGCCGGAAATGCCGATGTGAATCGCCGCCATGAATGCTCCCGTCAAAATAGGGTCGATTGACCTCCGTTTTTGGATGACTGCGGCATCCGCCTGAAAGTTTCGCGCTTCCTACAGACGGCACGTTCTCGGGAACGATCAGGCCGCAAACCCGTCAGTTCCTTACAGAACCTTCTGCAGGAGCTCGGTGTTTTGCTGAATCTAAAGACTGCATTACTGCTCGGCGTGCTGCTGTTTTGCGGCAGTGGTGCCCTGCAAGCGGCGGCGACCGCGCCAGAGCCGGATGCGCCGGCAAAACCGGAATTGCTGGTGGAGGGTGGATTGCTGGGGGCCATCAGTTCCAGCATTGATGACGTGCAGCAAAAGCTGGACCTCAATCAGGGCCTTGTCGACCAATGGCGCCTGCGCGCGGATCGGGCGGCGGATGAAGTGGGGCGTCTGGTCGACCAGACCGCTGCGCGTTCGCCCTGGAGCGTGGCGGGCGACTTTCTGCTGCTGTCGGGCGTGTGGCTGGGCGCCTTTGTGGGGTTGACCTTGCTGGGGCGATTTATCGTACAGCGCCTGGGGCGTCGAACCTTCTTTGAAAAACGCGAACGCTTGCTGGCGGTGCTGGGGTACATGGTTCCCTACACGCTCCCAGCGCTGGTGTGCCTGCCGCTGACCCTTTACGTCAGCCACTTTCTGCCGGCCTCCGTGGGCCGCGCGCTGGCGCTGTGTTTTGCCTACGCCACCAGCAGCGGCATCTTTTCCACCTCGATGCTCTTGTGCGTGATCGTCATGTTCAACGTCGGCCACAAGCGCTCGGCGGTGCGGATCATTCGCAGCTACTGCCCCAAGCCACTGTTCCTGATCGGCTTTCTCGCCGCCCTCAGCGATGCCCTGACCAGCCCGCAGATCGCCCGCCAGCTTGGCGGCAATATCACCAGCAGCATCGCCGTGTTTACCGGGCTGTTCGCCGCCGTGATCTTCGGCGTGCTGGTGGTGCGCCTGCGCCGCCCGGTGGCCCATCTGATCCGTAACCGGCCATTGGCCCAACGCCTTAAACACCCGGCGTTGCAGCAATCGTTGCGGGTGTTTTCCGGGCTGTGGTATTGGCCGATCCTGTTGATGGTGCTGGTCTCGGCGATCAACCTGATCGGCGCCGGTGACGATAACCAGAAAGCGCTGCGCTGCGCGTTGTTCACCACCATCCTGCTGATCGGAACGGTGTTCCTGAGCACCGTGTTGCAGCACCTGTTCAAGTCGCGCAGCCAGGTGGCGATCCAGCGCAGCAGCGCCTACAAGGAACGCTTCCTCAGCCTGTTGCACGCGATCCTGCGCATTGTCATGGCCGTTGCGTTCATTGAAGTGCTCGGGCGAATCTGGGGCGTGTCGCTGTTCGAGTTCGCCGAGCGCAACTCCATTGGCCGGGCAATCAGCGATTCTCTCAGCAGTATCGGCCTGATCCTGCTGATGACCTGGTTGTTCTGGGTGGTGCTCGACACGGCGATCCAGGAAGCGCTGAAGCCGCCGGTGAACAAACGCTCCAGCCGCCAGCCCAGCACGCGGATCAAGACTATCCTGCCGCTGCTGCGCAACGCGGTGAAGATCATCCTGGTGGTAATCTGCGCGATCACCACCATGGCCAACCTCGGCATCAACGTCGCGCCGCTGCTGGCCGGCGCCGGGGTGGTGGGCCTGGCGATCGGTTTCGGTTCCCAGCAACTGGTGCAGGACGTGATCACCGGCCTGTTCATCATTATCGAAGACACGCTGTCGATCGGCGACTGGGTGGTGCTCGACTCCGGGCATGCCGGCACCGTCGAAGGCCTGACCATCCGCACCCTGCGCCTGCGCGACGGCAAGGGCTTTGTGCACTCGGTGCCATTCGGGCAGATCAAGGCCGTCACCAACCAGTCACGGCAATTTGCCTACGCGTTTTTCTCGGTGCAGTTCACCTATGACACGGACGTGGACAAGGCCGTGGAACTGATCCAGGAGGCCGGGCAATCGATCCGTGATGACGTGTTCCTCAAGTACAACCTGCAAGGTCCGCTGGAGGTGTTTGGCGTCGACAAGATGGACCTCAACGGCGTGGTGCTCACCGCGCAGTTCCGTACCGTGTCGGGCGGGCAATATGCGGTGAGTCGCGCGTTCAACCAGCGTTTGAAGAAGCTTGTGGATAACTGTGATGAGGTGCATTTTGCGCAGACTTATCCACAGCAGGTGCTGTTGCCCAAACGGATGGCGCAGGATGAGGCCGTGGTGATGACTGAGCAGCCGCGCACCCAATGACCCCGCAGTGCCTGGGCTGACGCCTTCGCGAGCAAGCCCTGCTTGTATGTTTAGACTTGAAGGGGTGGGC
>JAFHKH010000100.1 GCA_016937595.1 Pseudomonas cedrina subsp. fulgida
CGTGGCTGGTCATGTAGATAAACACCAGGTCTTCCGGCCCGCTGCGCTCGGCCAGGGTTTGCACGGCGCGCCGCAGGCTTTCGCGGGTGGCCAGCGGGCGGTCGGTGATGTGGTCGCGGTGGTTGACCAGGCGAACCTGCCCGCGCGCGCCGAAACGGGTCGCGAGCAGGTTGCTGACGTAATCGGCCTCGCGCAGGAACACGCTTTGCTTGCCGTCACCGGCCACGGCCAGGGTGTACAGCTCCACCGCAGGCGTGGAGGCGGGGACGGCGGTCAGGGCCGCATCCAGCAGGCGGCCCTGGGCCAGCACGCCGATTTCCAGAGGGTCGGGCAACAAGGTGCCGTCGGCGTCACGTACGCGCATGCCGTTGGCCCAGGTGCCGGCCTGTACGGTGCCATCGGTCAGCACAAGGGTGCCTTTGCCTTGGTAGCTGTCGCCGTCGAAGCCGCCGATATAGAAGCTGCCGTCGGTGAGGTTCAGGCGGCCTTCGCCGCTGAAGCGCCAATCGCTGAACTGACCGACGTAATGGCTGCCGTCGATGCCAATCAACTCGCCCTTGCCGCTGAGCGCGCCCTCCTTGAACTGGCCAATCCATACGTCGCCGTCGGCGTTCTCATAGCGGCCTTTGCCGTTGAGCTGGTTCTGTTTGAACTGGCCGACATAAATGTCGCCATCGGCGCTGTTGAACGTGCCGTTGCCTTCCAGTTGGCCATCAATGAAATGGCCGCTGAACTGGTTGCCGCTGTCATCGTTGCGCTGGCCTTCGCCATTGGGCTTGCCGTGGACGAACTGGCCCTGATACTGGCTGCCATCGGCCAGCTCCAGGCGACCGAGGCCGGAATACTGGTCGTCCTTGAATTCACCGCGATAGGTCATCTTCCCCTCTTTGAGAGTGCCTTCGCCGTTGCGTCGCCCGTTCTTGAACCCGCCCACGTATTGGCTGCCCGCAGTGGTCAGGCTGCCCTGGCCATCAAACAGGCCCTGTTGGAACTGGCCTTTGTAGACTTCGCCGTTGCTGCCATGCCACTCGCCCTGGCCGTGCCATTGGCCCTTGTCGAATTGCCCGGCGTACCAACTGCCGTTGGGGTAGTCGACGCGGCCCTGGCCTTGCAGCAAGCCATCGACCACGTCGCCCCGGTAGCGCCCGCCATCGGGCAGACGCGCATCGGGCGGCAACAGCGATTCGCCGTCTCCGCAAGCGGTGAGCAACAGGGCAAGGGCAAGGGGAGCGAGTGGGCGCATAGCGGGATCCGGATAATTGAGCGCCGAGTATGCCGCAGCCGCGCGTTTCATACATAAATTTACATACACTGTGGCAAGGTTTATTGCCTCGCCACAGGCACGGCCCTACACGAAGCAGAGGGACAACGACTCGGCGATGTAAGCGGGCTTTTCCTGGCCTTCGATTTCCAGGGTGGCGGTGGCCTTGAACAGCCATTGGCCAGGTTTTTTCTCGGTCACATCGGTAAGGGTCACGCTCAGGCGCACCTTGGAATCAACCTTTACGGGCTGGATGAAGCGCACGCTGTCCAAGCCATAGTTGACCGCCATCTTCAGGCCTTCGGGCATGATCAGGATGTCTTCCATCAGCTTGGGCATCAGCGACAGCGACAGGAAACCGTGGGCGATGGTGCTGCCGAACGGCGTTTGCGCGGCCTTGACCGGGTCGACGTGGATGAACTGATGATCGCCGGTGGCTTCGGCGAACAGGTTGATGCGTGCCTGGTCGATGGTGAGCCATTCGGAACGTCCCAGTTCCTTGCCGACATAATCGTTGAGCTGCGCTACGGGTACATAGGGCATTGCGTCTCTCCTGGGTTCATCACGTGTTGTTGTGGGTTACAGAGAACCAATGTAGATCATCATGGCCATGGGGCTCGGTCAACCCACCATGCTGTTGGCGAATGCCGATGCATAGGTCGGGCATGCTTATAATGCGGGGGTGTCTTGAGGGGGAACAACGGATGCTGTTACGAGGCCTGACCTGGCTGGTGCTGTTTCAACTGATCGGCACCGCGATCAATCATTTGCTGGTGCCGGTATTGCCGGGGCCGATCATCGGCCTGCTATTGATGCTGGGTTTTCTGGTGTGGAAGGGCGAAGTCGGCGAGCCCTTGAGCCTGGCGGCCAGTAGCCTGTTACGTTACCTGCCGTTGCTGCTGGTGCCGCCAGCGGTCGGGGTGATGGTGTATGCCAAGGACATTGCCGCAGACTTCTGGGCCATCGTCGGTGCCCTGGTACTGTCGCTGGTGATCGCCATGGGCTTTGTCGGCGTGCTGATGCAGCACCTGGTCAAGCGTAAGGAGGGGGGGCAATGATCTTCGACTGGCAGGGGGGCGTGGACGGCGGTGATTCATCATCCGTTGTTCGGCATCGGCATCACCCTCGGCGCCTATCAACTGGTACTGGCAGGGTTTGAGAAAACCCGTTGGATCTTCCTGCAACCGGTGCTGGTCTCCATGCTGTTGGTGATTGGCGTGCTGGTGACCTGTGGCCTGAGCTACGCCGAGTACCGCAAGAGCACCGAGATCATGGGCGTCCTGCTGGGCCCGGCGACGGTGGCGCTGGCGGTGCCGCTTTATCTGAACCTGCGGCGTATCCGGCAATTGTTCTGGCCGATTGTTACTACGCTGGTGGTAGGCGGGGCATTGGCGACCGGCCTGTGTGTCCTGCTGGGCTGGTGGTTTGGCGCCGAACACCGGATGTTGATGACCATGGCGCCCAAGTCGGTCACCTCGCCGATCGCGATGCTGGTGGCCGAGCAGATCGGCGGCGTCGCGGCCTTGGCGGCGGTGTTTGTGCTGATCACCGGGGTGGTGGGCGCGATGGTCGGCCCGGCGCTGCTTTCACGTTTGGGGGTGCACAGCGTTGAGGCGCGCGGCATGGCCCTGGGCATGACCGCCCACGCCGTCGGCACCTCGGTGGCCCTGCAGGAAAGCGAAGAGTGCGGCGCATTTGCGGCGCTGGCGATGAGTCTGATGGGCGTGGCCACGGCGGTGTTCCTGCCGCTGGCCGTGTCGGTGATTGTATAAACCAGGTTTAAGGAAACCTTTATGAGTCTGGCGCTGTTCCCGCTCAATACCGTGCTGTTCCCCGGCTGCATCCTCGACCTGCAACTGTTCGAGGCGCGCTACCTGGACATGATCAGCCGCTGCATGAAAAAGGGTGAAAGCTTCGGCGTGGTGTGCATCCTCGACGGCAGCGAAGTGGGCCAGGCACCGGACGGCTATGCGCTGGTTGGCTGCGAGGCGCTGATTCGCGACTTCAAGCAACAGGACAACGGCCTGCTGGGGATTCGCGTCGAAGGCGGCCGCCGGTTTCGCGTGCGGGATGCGGGCGTGCAGAAGGATCAATTGCTGGTGGCCGAGGTGCAATGGCTTGAAGAGCTGCCGGACCGGCCACTGGAAGAAGAGGACGCCGACCTGCTGGCGCTGCTTCATGCGTTGGCCGAGCACCCCATGGTGGCGGCGCTGGACATGGACGCCCATGCCGAAGGGCAGCAAGCCCTGGGTCATCAGTTGGCGTATCTGTTGCCCTTCACCGAGGTCGACAAGATCGACCTGCTGCAACTCGACGATCCGCAGCAGCGCCTGGATGCGATCCAGATGCTGCTCGATGAGTTGCAGGGTGAGCTGTTTAGCTAATAGGCATAGCGCAACAGGGCGTGGGATGTGCCGGCCAGTGCAATAAAGCTGAGCACCGCGACCAACGCCGGCAGCAGCAGCCACCAGGTTTTTTGCGGCAGGGCCGGCAACGGGCTGCGGTATTCGCTGATGCCCAGGCTGAACGCGCACACCGTCATGGCCAGCAACGTGCCGGCGAGAATGTCGGTGGGCCAATGGGCGCCAAGGTAAACCCGCGACAGCGCGATGAAGGCCGCAGGAATACAACCCAGCAGCATCCAGGTCAGGCGCAGCCGCGTGGGTTGACCGCGCCCGGCCAGTACCGCCAGCGCCAGGAAAAACGCGAACGCGCCGGACGCGTGGCCGCTGGGCATGCTGAAACTGGTCAAGGGGTCTGTCAGGATTTCCGGGCGGCCACGGGCAAAAAACAGCTTGGTCGCGGTGTTGATTACCGCAGCCCCGGCCAGCGTCACGCCGACAAACACGGCATGACGCCATTGCCGCGCCAGCAGCAGCAAGCCGGTGAAGAGGGCGCTGGCTACAAACATCTTCTTGAACTCGCCCAGCTGAGTGATGCGCACCATCACTTCGTCCAGCCAGGGGCTGCGGTGTTCCTGCACGAGGGCGCTCAGGCCATGGTCGAAGTTATCCAGCGAGTGGTAGCCGATAAACAGCGCAATCAACAGCACCAGGCTGGCGCAACCAATCCACAAGGTGGCGCGCCGATGGCCGCGCAGGCTGCTGTTCAGGCTCAGCCCGATCACGACCGCAAGGCACCCCGCGACCACCGCCGCCTCGGGCCAGAACCCCTCGGGCAACGGCAGGCGGAATGCGGCGCCGGTCGCCCAGCCCGGTAACAGATACGCCACCGACCAGCCTGCCGCCGCCACGATGCTCACGATCGCGAAGCGCGGGAAGGGCATGTCGCACATCCCGGCCACCATCGGCAGCATGGGCCGCAGCGGGCCGATGAAACGGCCTACCAGCAGGCTGGCGATGCCGTACTTGTGAAAGTAGGTTTCGGCGCCGTTCATCCACTCCGGGTGCTGGCGCAGGCCGGGCAGGCGCCGAATGTTCTGATGGAAATGTCGTCCCAGGAAGTAGGAAACCCCATCGCCCACCAGCCCGCCGAGGAAGCCCAGCAGCAAGGTTTCACTGAGCGACAGCGCGCCGCTGCCGGCGAGTGCCGCAATGGCGAACAACAATACCGTACCCGGCACGATCAGGCCGGCGATGGCCAGGCATTCCACGCAGGCAACGATAAATACCGCCACTGCCAGCCATTCGGGGTTCAGGGTCAACCAGCCGGTAATGCTATCGAGCCATTGGCTCATACAATCCACTCCATCAATGCAATACATACTCAAAAACACTGAAGATCCAAGTGTGGGAGCGGGC
>JAFHKH010000101.1 GCA_016937595.1 Pseudomonas cedrina subsp. fulgida
CATCCTCGGTCAGCAAGGCGATATCCACCTCGGCCAACACTGAGCGATAAGCCACACGCGCCGCCTCGACATCGGCCCACAGCCGTGGCCGGTAGTTATTGTCGAACGCCACCTTGCCACCGCGCCTGCGGGTTTCGATCAGGGCCTGCAACAAGCGCCCGCGGCCAACTTCACCCAGCACGGCCAAGGTGATACCGCTGAAATACAGCACGTCATAGTCCGGCAAGGCCGCCAGGATCGGCTCAGCCGCGGGCGTGGTGAAACAGTCGCGCACAGCGGCCTCGTTGCGCCAGTAAAGGAATTTACGCTCGCCCTTGGCATCGGTCTGGATGCAGTACAAACCGGGTAAACGACCCGGCAGGCGCTGGACCCTGGCCAGGCCCAGGCCTTCTTGCGCCCAGTGCGTGCACATGGCATCGCTGAAGCTGTCGTCGCCCAGGGCGGTGACGTAGTCGACGCTGCCGTAATCGCCCAGTTCGCGGCGCAGGTACACCGCCGCGTTCAAGGTGTCGCCGCCGAAGCTCTGGTGCAGGCTGCCGTCGGCGCGGTGTTGCAGTTCGATCATGCATTCGCCGATGAGGG
>JAFHKH010000102.1 GCA_016937595.1 Pseudomonas cedrina subsp. fulgida
AGCGCCAGACCCTGCTGTTCTCCGCGACCTTCTCCGATGAGATCCGCCAGCTCGCCGGGCAGATGCTCAACGACCCGCTGAGCATCGAAGTCAGCCCGCGCAACGTCGCCGCCAACACCGTGAAGCAATGGGTGGTGCCGGTGGACAAAAAGCGCAAGCCGGAATTGTTTGTGCACCTGATGCGCAAGGGCCGCTGGAAGCAGGTACTGGTGTTCGCCAAGACCCGTAACGGCGTGGATGCGCTGGTGGATAAGTTGCAGGGCCTGGGCATCAATGCCGATGGCATTCACGGCGACAAGCCGCAAGCCACGCGCAACGCGCGCTGGACCGTTTCAAGAGCAGTGAAGTGCAAATCCTGGTGGCCACCGATGTGGCGGCCCGTGGCCTGGATATCGAAGACCTGCCGCTGGTGGTCAACTTCGACCTGCCGATTGTCGCCGAGGACTACATCCACCGTATCGGCCGTACCGGGCGTGCGGGCAACACCGGTGAGGCGATTTCCCTGGTGTGTGCCGATGAAGTGAACATGCTGTCGGCCATCGAGATGCTGACGCGTCAGACCCTGACCCGGCACATGGAGCCGGATTTTGAACCGGAGCACCGCGTGCCGGACACCGATGCCAGCGGGCAAGTGGTGAAGAAGCCGAAAAAACCGAAGAAGCCTAAAGCTTCAGGGGGCGGCGGTAAGCGCAACCTGGGCCGGTGGGTGGACAGTGGTGAGGTGGCGCCGGCGGAGCCTTCGATCAAACCGGTGCGCAAGGTGCCGGTTTTCAACACTGGGCCGCGCAAGAAGAAGTAATTTTGCGGTGTAGCTGATGGCCTCTTCGCGAGCAAGCCCGCTCCCACATTTGACAGCATTCCAACGTTGGAACTCGGTCAAAGGTGGAGCGGCTTGCTCGCGAATGCGGGTGTTCAGTCAATATTTCTGTGACTGAAACCACCGCTTTCGCGACAAGCGCTCC
>JAFHKH010000103.1 GCA_016937595.1 Pseudomonas cedrina subsp. fulgida
TCCCACATTTGATCTTCATTGCTTTGAGCATTGCGTTTAGCTTAACTGAACGGCATTAGGGCAAGCCCGCTCGCCACAGGGAAAGGGAACTCGCCAGCGTTTGAAAGTAGATGCGCATCGCAGGCAAGCCACCTCCCACACGAGCCAGCATTCGATCCCTTTACGGGGTTTACAGGCGCTCCAGCAGCAAGCGCTTCAAGGTGTCCACCGGCAGCGGCCGGCTGAACAGATAACCCTGGATCTGATCGCAGCCGGCCTCTTTCAAGAACGCCAACTGCGCCTGGGTTTCCACGCCTTCGGCCACCACTCGCAGGTTGAGGCTGTGGGCCAGTTCGATGATGGTGCGGGTGATCGCCGCATCCTGAGGGTTGGTGGTGACTTCGCGGATAAACGCGATGTCGATCTTCAACGTATCGATGGGAAACCGGCGCAGGTAGGCCAGGCTCGAATAGCCGGTGCCGAAGTCGTCAATGGAAATTTTCACGCCCATGGCATGCAGGCGCTGCAGGCTGGCGATGGTGTGCTGGGTGTTTTCCATCAGCGAGCCTTCGGTCAACTCGACTTCCAGCCAATGGGGCGCTACGCCGGTTTGCGCGAGAATGCGCGCGATATCGGCAATCAGGTCGCCTTCGATCAGTTGATGGCCGGAGACGTTGACCGAGACTTCCACGGCGCCGATGTCACCGCGTTGCCATTCGGCAATCTGTTGGCAGACGGTGTCGATGACCCAGCGTCCCACGGGCACGATCAAGCCAAGGCTTTCCAGGATCGGCACAAACACGGCCGGAGACACCGCGCCATAATTAGGCCGCTCCCAGCGCAGCAGCGCTTCCAGGGCGCAGATGCGGCCGTTGGCGACCTCGACTTTGGGCTGGTAGTGCACGCTGAACTCGCTGCGCTCGACGGCCTGGCGCAGTGCGTTTTCCAGGTCCTGGCGAGCCAGGTCGTGCACGTTCATACCGGTTTCCCTGGCGCCAGGGCAGGCGCGTTGCCGGCCAGATCGCCGCGTGCCTTGAGCCGCAGCAGGTTACGCACGCGCAGCCATAGCTCGACCCGTTCCACCGGCTTGCTGATGAATTCCTCGGCGCCGGTTTCGAGCCCGCTCACCCGCGCGCTCGATTCGCTGAGTGCCGACAGCATGATGATCGGTATGCCCGCTGTGGTTTCATCGCCTTTGAGTCGGCTGGCCACTTCGTAGCCGTCCATGCCCGACATCATCACGTCCAGCAGGATCAGGTCCGGTGGCTGTTTCGCCACGCTCTGCAGGGCTTCTTCACCGCTGCCGGCGCTCAGGGTCAGGTAGCCCTCGTGTTGCAGCAGCGTTTCCAGGAGCTTGCGCACCTGAGGGTCATCATCAACGATCAACAACGTTGCGGGTTGGCTGGCCATGGAGCGGACTCATGTGAGGGGTCTGTCGGGCTGCAGCAAGGTGTCGATCACCTGGTACAGCTCTTTGTAACGCAGCGGCTTGATGATGTAGGCGTCGCACCCGGCCAGCCGGGTCTTTTCGCGGTCTTCTTTCATCGCCATGGCCGTCAGGGCGATCACCGGGATGTGCGCGGTCAGTGGGTCTTGCTTGAGCAGTGCGGTGGCGGCCAGGCCGTCCATACCGGGCAGTTGGATATCCATCAGGATCAGCGCCGGTTGCTGGGCGCGGGCCAGGGTCAGGCCGGTCTCGGCGTCGGGTGCCCACAACACGGTGTGGCCGGCAGTCACCAGCAGCAACCGCGCCAGGCGCATGTTGGCTTCATTGTCTTCGACGATCAGGATGTGGGCCATGCGGCCTCCGCGGTGGGGTGCAGCGGCAGCCAGGCGACAAACCGCGCGCCGCAGCCTTCGCGACTGGCCACGGCGACGCTGCCACCGTGCAAGTCAGTCAGTTGCTTGACCATCGCCAGCCCCAGGCCCGTGCCTTCGAATTTACGCGCCAGGCTGCTGTCGATCTGGCTGAACGCCTTGAACAGCTTGCCCATGTCATGCTCGGCAATGCCGATGCCGGTGTCGCTGACGCTCAACTCGAGGAACTGTTGATGGGCACTGGCCGGCAGGGCAAAGCTGTGCACCGGCCAGTCGCCTGGAATGTGCCCGACTTGTTCGCGGGCCACCCGGTGTACGCTCAGCGTCACTGAGCTGCCGGGCTCGCTGAACTTTACGGCGTTGGCCAGCAGGTTGTAGACAATTTGCTTGGTCTTGCGCAGATCCAGCGCCAGGCAGCCGAGGTCTTCTGGGCTTTCCAGGTTCAACTGGATGCGTTGCAGCGCGGCCTTCTCGCGCACGATCAACAGGCTGTTGGCCAATAACCCCGCCAGTTCTGCCGCTTCCAGCTCCAGCGTCATCATCCCGGCCTCGACCTTGGACAGGTCGAGAATGTCGTTGATCAGCGACAGCAAGTGCTGGCCGCTGGTGAAAATATCGCCGATGTATTCACGCTGGGTCTGCGTCATGTCGCCGACCAGGCCGTCCTTGAGCGCCTCGGAAAACCCGATCACCGCATTCAACGGCGTGCGCAGTTCATGGGACATGGTGGCGAGGAACTCGGACTTCATGCGGCTGGCGTGTTCCAGCTCCAGGTTCTTTTCTTCCAGGGCGCGCTCGAAGCCTTTGCGCTCGGCTTCTTCCTGCTTGCGCACAGTGTTGTCGGTGCCGATCAGCAGGTAACCAATGATGGTGTCATGCCGGTTGCGCAAGGCCGTGACCGAGACCATCGCCGACAGGCGACTGCCGTCCTTGCGGATATAGGTCAATTCGTAAATGTCTTCGATGCCCCGCGAGGCCTTGAACACCAGTGCTTCAAAGCCCGGCGTGATCGGCGTGTCCAGCTCCTGGCTGAGGGCAGCGGCGCGTGTTACCAGTTCGAGGGGGTCGGAGATGTCGGCGGGGGTGATGCGGTTGACCACATCGGCGGCGGCATAACCGAGCATGCGTTCGGCGCCGACGTTGAAGATCTGGATCACGCCTTTTTCGTCGGTGGCGATGCTGGAGAAGTAGGCGCTGTTGAAGATCGCGTCTTGCAGGGCGCCGGTCTTGAGCAGGGTTTTCTGCCGTTTGAACTCGACGATTTTTTCCGCGCGCGATTGCGCTTGTTCGGGTAACGGTGAGTCCATCGCTTGAGCCTTCCGTGACGTTCAGACCCGCCATCATCAACCGGCGATAGCGCAGAGCATGCTCACAGAAGATCGCCTGGAGGCGACGAGGAGGAGATGAAGTCTCTGGACAATAGCAGACAAACGGTAACGTCGTTGCTTTGCGTGTTGAATCAACAAACTAGCTTGGTGAAACGTTTCTTCAAGCATAAAAACCGTTAAGCAAGCGCTTGCGTAAGCAAATGTATCTGAATTAGAGTCGGTCCACTGACGACAAAAATAATAATTCCAGGAGCTCATGCATGAGCCTTGAACCCTTGCTTGAAATGCAGGGCATCAGCAAAACCTTCAACGGTTTGCGCGTGCTCAAGAATGTCGGCCTGAAGGTCTACCCCGGCGAAATCCACGCCTTGATGGGGGAGAACGGCGCCGGCAAATCAACCCTGATGAAAATCCTTTCCGGCGCCTACCAAGCCGACCCCGGCGCTGAAATCCGCGTGGCCGGCGAACCTGTCGCCAGCTTCGACCCCGCCACCGCCAAAACCTTCGGCATCGCCGTGATCTACCAGGAACTGAGCCTGTGCCCCAACCTGAGCGTGGCCGAGAATATCTACCTGGGCCGCGAACTGCGGCGTGGCTGGACCATCGACCGCAAGGGCATGGAGGCAGGCTGTGTCGAGGTGTTGCAACGCCTTGGCGCTGAGTTCACCGCGCCACGCGGGTCAGCAGCCTGTCGATTGCCGAGCGCCAGTTGGTGGAAATCGCCCGCGCCTTGCATGCCCACGCCAAGATCCTGGTGATGGACGAACCGACCACGCCCTTGTCATCGCGCGAAACCGACCGCCTGTTCGCGTTGATCAAACAGTTGCGCGGCCAAGGCCTGGCGATCATCTATATCAGCCACCGCATGGCCGAGATCTATGAGTTGGCGGACCGTGTCTCGGTGCTGCGCGACGGCCAGTACATCGGCGAACTGACCCGCGAAGCGCTGTCGGCCGAGGTGCTGGTGAAAATGATGGTGGGTCGCGACTTGTCGGGTTTCTACAAGAAAGAACACGCTGCGTATAACCCCGGCAATGTGGTGATGCGCGTGCGCGACATGGCCGATGGCAAGCGCGTGCGCCACTGCAGCTTCGACCTGCATGCCGGCGAAGTGCTGGGCATTGCTGGCCTGGTCGGGGCAGGGCGCACCGAGCTGGCGCGGCTGATCTTCGCGGCCGACCCACGCACCTCGGGCAGCCTGGAGGTGGTCGGCAAGACCGTCACCCAACTGCGCACCCCGGCGGATGCGATTCGCGCCGGCGTGGTTTACCTCACCGAAGACCGCAAGGCCCAGGGCCTGTTCCTGGACATGAGCGTGGCGGACAACATCAATGTCTGCGCCTGTGTGCCGGACGCGCGTGCCGGCGGTGTGCTGGACCGCGCGCATGCCGCGCAGCGCGCCACGGATGCGATCAAGTCGCTGTCGATCCGCGTGGCGTCGGGCAAGGTCAATGTCGGTGCACTGTCCGGTGGCAACCAGCAGAAGGTGCTGCTGGCACGGCTGCTGGAGGTCAAGCCGCATGTGCTGATCCTCGACGAGCCCACGCGCGGCGTGGACATCGGTTCCAAGTCCGAAATCTACCGCATCATCAATCAATTGGCCCAGGCCGGTGTCGGCATTGTGGTGATTTCCAGCGAGTTGCCGGAAATCATCGGCACCTGCGACCGCGTGTTGATCATGCGCGAAGGCCAGTTGGTCGCTGAAGTCGGCGGGGCCTCGGGCCACGCTATTTCCCAGGAACGCATTATTGACCTCGCCACCGGTGCGATCAGGTGGTTGCCCATGGCTGAGTTGAATGTAGCGACAATCGGAAAGGCAGAGCGCGCACGCGAATTGATGCGCACCGTCGGCATGTTGCCAGTGCTGATCCTGCTGCTGGTGGGCTTCGCCCTGGCCAGCGAGAACTTCCTGACGATGCAGAACCTGTCGATCATCACCCAGCAGGCCTCGGTGAACGTGGTGCTGGCGGCGGGGATGACCTTTGTGATCCTCACGGCGGGCATCGACCTGTCGGTGGGCGCGATCCTGGCCGCGTCGGCGGTGGTGGCGTTGCAGGCGTCGATGTCGCCGCAGTTCGGCATGTTCGGGATTGCCGCGGGGATTGGCTTCGGGTTGCTGTTGGGGCTGGTCAATGGTGGGTTGATCGCGTTCATGCGCTTGCCACCGTTTATCGTCACCCTCGGTGCGCTGACCGCCATGCGCGGCCTGGCGCGTCTGCTGGCGGATGACAAGACGGTATTCAACCCCGACCTGCCGTTTGCCTTTATCGGCAATGACTCGATCCTCGGCGTGCCGTGGCTGGTGGTGATCGCCGTGGCGGTGGTGGCGTTGTCGTGGTTCATCCTGCGCCGCACGGTGATGGGCGTGCAGATCTATTCGGTGGGCGGCAACCCGGAAGCGGCGCGGCTGTCGGGGATCAAGGTGTGGAAGGTGCTGCTGTTCGTCTACGCCATGTCCGGCGCGTTGGCCGGGCTGGGCGCGGTGATGAGCGCTTCGCGCCTGTTCGCCGCCAACGGCCTGCAACTGGGCCAGTCCTATGAACTGGATGCGATTGCCGCCGTCATCCTCGGCGGCACCAGCTTTACCGGTGGTGTCGGCACCATCGGCGGCACGCTGATCGGTGCGCTGATCATCGCGGTGCTGACCAATGGCCTGGTGCTGCTGGGGGTCTCGGATATCTGGCAGTACATCATCAAGGGCATCGTGATCATTGGCGCGGTGGCGCTGGATCGTTATCGCCAGTCCGGTGCGCGGACCTGAATTCACTCCTACAACAATCACAAGAGAGACTCCCATGAACTTCAAACGCATTTTTCCTGTTATTGCCCTGGCTGCCCTGGCGTCCCAAGCCGTTGACGCGCGCGAGCTCAAGGCCCTTGGTATCAGCATGGGTTCGCTGGGCAACCCGTATTTCGTGACCCTGGCCGACGGTGCCACGGCGCGGGCCAAGGCATTGAACCCCAACGTCAAGGTCACCTCGGTGTCGGCCGACTATGACCTGAGCAAGCAGTTCTCGCAGATCGACAACTTCATCTCGTCCAAGGTCGACCTGATCCTGATCAACGCCGTCGACCCGTCCGCCATGGCCTCGGCGATCAAGAAAGCGCGTGACGCCGGCATCGTGGTGGTTGCCGTGGATGTGGACGCCAAGGGCGTGAACGCCACCGTGCAGACCGACAACGTCGAGGCCGGCAAGCTGGCCTGTCAGTTCCTGGTCGACAAGCTGGCGGGCAAGGGCAACGTGATCATCCAGAACGGCCCGCAGGTCACCGCCGTAACCGACCGCGTCAAGGGCTGCAAGTCGGCATTGGCCGCCGCGCCGGACATCAAGGTGCTGTCCGATGACCAGGACGCCAAGGGCTCGCGTGAAGGCGGCTTGAACGCGATGCAGGGTTACCTCACGCGCTTCCCGAAAATCGACGGCCTGTTCGCGATCAACGACCCGCAAGCCATCGGCAGCGACCTGGCGGCCAAGCAGCTCAAGCGCAGCGGTATCATCATCACCTCGGTGGACGGCGCGCCGGACATCGAGAACGCACTGAAGACCGACACGCAGATCCAGGCATCCGCCAGCCAGGACCCGTGGGCCATGGCCCAGACCGCCGTGAATGTGGGCAATGACATTCTCAACGACAAGGCGCCGGCCGAAGCGGTGACCCTGCTCACGCCAAAACTGATCACCCGTGACAACGTCGGTACGTACAGCGGCTGGTCGAGCAAACGTTGATTCGTTGAGAGGGGCAGCAGCGTGGTCACCATGGACGACGTGGCAAACAGGGCGGGGGTGTCGACATCGACGGTGTCCCATGTGCTGAACGGCACCCGCAAGGTCAGCCCGGCAACGGTGCAGGCGGTGCAGCAGGCGATCCAGGCGCTGGGCTACATTCCCAACACCCTGGCGCGCTCGCTGGCCCGCTCGAGCACCAGCACCATTGGCGTGGCGATCTCGGCGCTGTCCAACCACTACTTCAGCGAAACCGTGCACGCGATAGAAACCGAGTGCGCGCGGCACGGCTACATGATGCTGTTTGTCGACACCCACGACGACCCGGAGCAGGAGCTGCGGGTGGTCACGGCGCTGCACCATCGGCGGGTCGACGGGATTGTGCTGGCGCCGTCGAATGGCTCAAAGGCACTGGACTACCTGCGGGCCAACGAGATTCCGGCGGTGCTGGTGGATCGCATGATGAGCGAGCAGTTTGACCAGATCGGCGTGGACAACGTCGCGCCGACCCAGGCGCTTGTTCAGCATCTGATCGAGCATGGGCATCGCCGGATCGCCTTTATCGCCGGGCGCGAAGGCTTCAGCACCACGGATGAACGGGTGGCCGGCTATCGCGCCGCCTTGCACGCGGCGGGGCTGGCGTTTGATCCGCAACTGCTGGTCAATGGCGGTTCCAACACCGAGCCGGCGCGCAAGGCAACGGTGCAGTTGCTGGGTTTGGCTGCGCCGCCCAGCGCAATCATGGCCGGCAACAACTTGATGACCCTCGGCGCCATGCATGCCTTGCGTGACGCTCAGCTTGCCGTGCCGGGGCAGATGACCCTGGTGGGGTTTGACGATTTTGACTGGGCGGATTTTTTCGAGCCGCGCCTGACCCTGATCGCGCAACCGGTCCAGGCGCTCGGCGCGCGTGCTGTCGGCCTGTTGTTGCAACGCATGGCTTGTCCCGGCGCGCCTCCCCAGAGCGTACGCCTGGCACCGACCCTGCAGTTGCGGCATTCCTGTGGCTGTATTTGATGGGGCTGAATTTTTTGGAAAAGTGCGTATGAACCGTCCCGTTTCCCTCGGTATCGACCTCGGCACCTCGGAACTCAAGGCCATTCTCATGGACCTCGACGGCACGGTGCTGGCTCACAGCGGCGTGCGCTTGAGTGTGTCGCGGCGCCACAGCGGCTGGTCGGAGCAGGCGCCGGAAGATTGGTGGCAGGCGTGTCTGCAGGCGCTTGCACAGTTACGCGGGCATGCGGCGTTCGCCCGGGTGGCCTGTATCGGGCTGTCCGGGCAGATGCACGGGGCGGTGCTGTTGGGCGCTGACAACCGCGTGTTGTACCCGGCGATCCTGTGGGATGACTCGCGCGCTGTCGCCGAGGCCGAGCAACTGGGCGCCGAATTTTCCGAGGTCACCGGCAGCCTGCCCATGGCCGGGCTGACGGCGCCGAAACTGCTGTGGTTGCAGCAGCACGAGCCCGAGGTGTTCAAGGCGATTGCGTGTGTGCTGTCACCCAAGGATTACCTGCGCCTGCGCCTGACGGGCGAGCGCATCAGCGACATGTCGGATGCGGCCGGCACGCTGTGGCTGGACGTGGCGCAACGCCAATGGTTCAGCCCGATGCTGCGCGCCACCGGCCTTGCGCTGCAGCAGATGCCCAGGCTGGTTGAAGGCGGGGCCGCGAGTGCTGCTTTGACCGCATCCGGCCTGGGGCTGTCGACGGACGTCGTGATCGCCGGCGGCGGTGGTGATAATCCGGTGGCGGCTGTGGGCATCGGGGCGATCAATGCCGGCGACGGGTTCATAACGCTGGGCACCAGCGCGGCCATCGTCGCCATTACCGACCATGCCGCCGGCAACCCGGCCAGTGCCGTACATAGTTTTTGTCATGCACTGCCCAACCGCTGGTACACCATGGGCGCCATGCTGGCCGGCGCCAGTTGCTTGCGCTGGGTGACGCGGCTGACCGGCCAGCCGGACGAGCAAGCGTTGCTGGATCAGGTGCAAGTGCAGTTGCCGATCGCGCAGCCAGTGCCGTTGGACACACCGTTGTTTTTGCCGTACCTCGCAGGCGAACGTACACCGCATAACGACCCCTTGCTGCGCGGCGGCTTCATGAACCTGGGCCATGACTGCACCCCGGCGATGCTCGGGTATGCGGTGATGGAGGGGGTGGGGTTTGGTTTGCTGGATGCCTTGCGCGCCGTGCAATCGGCCGGCGCCGACATCGATGCGTGCGCTTTGGTGGGCGGCGGAGCGCGCAGCGAGTATTGGGCGCAGCTGCTGGCCAATATTCTGCAGAGGGAGATCTTTACCTTGCACGGCAGTGAACTGAGCGCGTGCATTGGCGCGGCGAAATTGGGGTTTATGGCAATTGGAGAGGGCGCGGACCTGTTGGCGCGGGGCATACCTGTCAAGGCGCGGTATATGCCCGATAAGACACAGCAATCGATGCTGGAAACGCGGTATCGCAAGTTTCAAGGCCTGCTCGGCGGCGCTAAGACACTGCATCACTGTTGAAGGCGATGAGGTTAAAGCCGTGAACCTGGCACCCCGGCATCCTCGAATAGCTTTTCGACACACTTAGCGTAGGAATTAACCTGTATTTATCGAAGGTGGAACAATTTCGTATTCCAAGATCACTCATGGATGACATGTGGCGGCGAAAGTTCTCCCACTGTTAATTGCTACCTCTTCTGAGAGAAACCCATTTCCGTGAGTGATAAAGTACTGTGAATATTGGCACTAGCAATAATCCACCTCCTATACCATTCCACAATAGACAGGGTCCGGCAGAGAGCTCTGCCGTAGTGAAAAGCACTGACGTTCCACCTGGAGGTGCCAGTGAGCAAGTTGATGCAGCAGCGCAGACCATTGTCGATCTCGCGGATGAGATGGCAGAGCAATACCCGACGCCTCAAAAGGTAGTCAGCAGCCGAGTTAAACAAGACATCAAGGGTTTCACCAAAGCATATGGTAAATCTGAACTGGATATTGACCCGGACCGGACCTTTATTCAGCACTTCAGTGAAGATGATCCCAACTATGAAAAATATGGCTTCAAACGCAAGGGCGACGTCGTAGGTGAGCATAAAAAGACGAGTCAGCCGAAGTCACTGACACAAGCGGTTGCCGACAATGACCCGTGGTCAGATGATCGCGTCAGCGGCGGTCAGACAGTCATTTTTACTGGCGACCCGGATAACCCTAAATACGATCCCGCCAAAAGAGTAGATCTTGATCCTGCGATATTACCCGCTATCGCACGTAACCGCGATTTAGCGAAGGAATACGGTAACACCCAGCGCGAGTTCTGGCAGAAAAATTTCAGCAAAATGCAAAGTTTGCATGAAAAACACTACATGTACCGCGCTGCCGTCGAAGCTGCGAATGGCACCCTATCCAAAGATGGTTTGGATATGGTGGTCGAGGCTGCAGAGTTTAAAACGCCCGGCCAGTCTAACTCCAAACACGTGCAGCGTTCACTGTTGGAAATAAATGGCTATCGCTCTACCGGTATTGTTGTCCTGACACATAAAGAAACCGGGCGTGTCGTTGTGTACATGCCCAGTGATGGCCAATCATTTTTTGAATTCAAAAATGAGGCGGGCATGCGTAAATGGCTATTTGAAATGGCTAAGACTGAAGAAGGCCGCGCCTCGATCGAAGGGCACTTTACTTCCTACTATCTACGTGATGGACCCTATCATGATGGGGTTAGTAGTACTTTGAAGAAGATGGGTAATGGTGACAAAGATGCACTGAATAATAAGAAAATTGTTGGATCCGGCAGGCCGGAAAGCCGAATCGAAGGCGATATGTTTGAGAACCTGACCAAGGTTCAGTCGTGGGATGCAATTTCAGAAGGCGACGAGATGATAAAATCAAATCGTAAAATCCTGCTGGCGCGTATTTCCAAGCTCGCAGGCGCTAGCAGTGTTATTTTCCCACCAGCGGTATTCCTGACGGGGCCCGCGCAGATATCAATAAGTGCCTGGCAAGCGAATAACGGTCATACAGCACAAGAGCGAAGCGCGGGTGTGGTGGGCGTCGGGTTAGGTATAGCCGAGGTGGGTCTGTCAATGATTCCCGGCGGTTGGATTGGCAAGTTACTCAAGCCTGTAGTGAAACGCGGGACAAAAATAATCAAAGGGCTCGCAGGTCGTAGTGGCAGTTACTCAATACCAAAACAGGTAGGGAAACCCGGTTCAAGGCCTCCGAAGCCCGGAATTGATGACGCAGCACCGCCACCCAAAAACCCTGGCACTCCAGATCCGACTATTACGCAGATGGGCGGAAAAATGAATAACTTTCATGTCCTTGGGGGGGAAGTTAACACCTTTACGGATTTCCATAAAGGAGGGACTCGACTCAACATCGTGGCCCACGGCATTGAGCCGGGGTTTGTAGACAAACTCTTAGGGAGACCCGCGAAAGTCTCAGTTAACGGAAAGTCTTATACCGCCCCTGAATTTGTTGTTTTTTTGAGGAGTCGGGGTATTGATCCTGCAAGCTCGCGTTACAGCGAGGTCCGCCTGCTGATGTGCTATTCGGGGAATGCTGGAGAAAAGTCCTTTGGCAGAGAGTTTCAAAAGGCGGTGGGTAAGCCGGTTAAGGCCTATGAAGGGACCGTGTCGATGCATTATGGCGCAACGCCCATGGAGAATATTCGCCAACACGAATTCATAAAGGCCCGAGCTGCAAATCCAACATTGAGCGATAGCGATATTCACACGCTGGTGGACTCTAAATTTCAGCAAAAGTATTCAGGACAAGTTAACCAGTACGTAGAAAAGGCCGATGGATCCGTTATGACAATACCGGAGCAGAACGGCCCGGGAACCCAGCAAATAACGATTGAATATAAGCCGGTAAGGTTCAGTTAAATAAGGCTTTTTCACCTGTAGGCGCGTGCCTTTTCGGACATGCCTACAGGTTTCTGGCGTTACCAGGCATCCTGTTTCCACCACTTAATCATAGCCGGCAATAGTCAGTGCGTCCCGCGTACAATCGTCTTGAGCAAGTCGTCCGGGCTGATATAACCCACCACACTACCCGGCTGCGGCAACCCGAGGATATGCCCCTTGATCTTGCCCACCACGTGCATCTCGCACGGCTTGCAGTCGAACTTCAGGGTCAGCACTTCGTCGCCATGAATCAACTGCATCGGCGCGACCTTGGTTTTCACGCCCGTGACACCCTTGGCCTGTTTCGGGCACAGGTTGAACGAGAAGCGCAGGCAGTGCTTGGTGATCATCACCGGCACTTCGCCGGTTTCTTCGTGGGCTTCGAAGGCGGCGTCGATCAGCTTTACGCCGTGACGGTGGTAGAAGTCGCGGGCCTTCTGGTTGTAGACGTTGGCCAGGAACGACAAATGCGCCTCCGGGTACACCGGCGGCGGCGAGGTCTCGGCTTTGCGGCCACCGCGCGGATGCGCGGCGATGCGGGCGGCGGTCAGCGCTTCGATCACTTCGCGGCGCAAGGCCTTGAGCTGCGAATTGGGGATGAAGAACGCCTGCGGCGCATCCAGTGAGATGCCTGTCGCGTGGTATTCGGTGGTGCCCAATTGCCCGAGCAGGTCACGCAGGGTCTCCAGCGCCTGTTCCGGCTTGTTGGCTACCCCAAACGGGCCGGGCAGGGTGACGCTGGCGCTGATGCCTTCTTCGCTGGTCGCCGTCACTTCAAGCTGCTCTTCACGCAGGCGAGCGACCCACGCCAAGCCGATACGGCGCTCGGCGGAAGTCTTCTGCAGGGCCTGCTGCCAGTTATGGTCCAGGTTACGGTTCAGCGGATGATTGGGGCGCAACTGCTGCAACCCAGCGGGCATTTCGTTCGGCTCGACGCGGTAGCGGTAGCGCTTCTCGCCGTCTTCTTCGAACTCACCCTTGGGCTCGGCGATGTTGGCGCGAAAGCCCACCACTTCACGCTTGACCAGCACATTCAGGCCGTCGCCGTTGGACAGCGGCTCATGGGTGACGACCTGCAAGTCACGCTTGCCGACTTTTTCCACCACGCCCACCGGCAGGCCGGTGAAGGTCGGGGTGTCAAAGGCACCGATGTCGATCTTGCGGTCACTGACGAAATAGTCGGTGCTGCCACGGTGGAAGGTTTTTTCCGGGTCGGGCAGGAAGAAATGCGCGGTGCGGCCGCTGGAAGCGCGGGCCAGGTCCGGGCGATCTTCGAGGATTTCGTCGAGGCGCTGGCGGTAGTAGGCAGTGATGTTCTTCACGTAGCCCATGTCTTTATAGCGGCCTTCGATCTTGAACGAGCGCACGCCGGCTTCGACCAGGGCGCGCAGGTTGGCGCTCTGGTTGTTATCTTTCATCGACAGCAGGTGTTTTTCAAAGGCCACGACGCGGCCCTGGTCATCTTTCAAGGTGTACGGCAGGCGGCAGGCCTGGGAGCAGTCGCCACGGTTGGCGCTGCGGCCATTTTGCGCGTGGGAGATATTGCACTGGCCCGAGAACGCCACGCACAGGGCGCCGTGGATGAAGAACTCGACGGCGGCCTCGGTCTCATCGGCGATGGCGCGGATCTCTTGCAGGTTCAGCTCACGGGCCAATACCAGCTGCGAGAAGCCGGCCTGGTCGAGAAACTTGGCGCGGCCAAGGGTGCGAATGTCGGTCTGGGTGCTGGCGTGCAGCTCGATGGGCGGAATATCCAGCTCCATCACGCCCAGGTCCTGCACAATCAGCGCGTCAACGCCGGCGTCGTAGAGCTGATGGATCAGCTTGCGCGCGGGTTCCAGTTCGTTGTCATGCAAGATGGTGTTGATCGTGGTGAAAACGCGCGCGTGGTAGCGACGGGCGAATTCCACCAGGGATGCGATCTCGCTCACTTCGTTGCACGCGTTATGGCGCGCGCCGAAGCTTGGGCCGCCAATGTAGATGGCGTCGGCGCCATGCAAGATAGCCTCGCGCGCGATGGCGACATCGCGGGCAGGGCTGAGCAATTCCAGGTGATGCTTGGGCAAGGACATAGTTTTTTTAGTCAGGCTTGTCACGGTCGAGGCGCGCATTGTAGCTGTGAAATGCCTGACCGGCATCAACTCAGGCCTTGGCAGCCATCGCGGTCACTTCCACGCGCATGCCTTCTACCGCCAGCGCCGCCACGCCAACCGCCGCGCGCACGGGCCAGGGCTTGGCGAAAAAGCGCTTGTAGACCTCGTTGAAGGCGGCGCGATCAGCCATATCGGTCAGATAAATGGTCAGGTGCATCACCCGGTCCATGCCGCTGCCGGCCTTTTCCAGGGCGACTTTCAACGCTTGCAGGGTGCATTCGCTTTGCAGGGTGATATCGCCCAGTTCCAGGCTGCCATCGGCGCGGGTCGGGATCTGGGTGGAGACCAGGATGCCGTTGAAACCGATCACGTCGGAGGAAATCGAGTCGGCATCGGGATCCGGAGTGTAATGCAGGTCGTGGTTGGCCATGGGCGCCTCGCGTTGGCAATGAACGGAAAGGCGCCATGGTCCCCGAAAACGACAGCAGGGGCAAACTACGCCCAGCGGCGGAACAACACGCTGGCGTTCACGCCGCCAAAACCGAAGCCGTTGGACAACGCATATTCAATTGGCATCGGCCGGCTGCGCCGCGCAGCATATCCAGGCCGTCGGCCAGGGTGTCGGGTTTTTGCAGGTTAAGAGTGAAAGGGGCGATCTGATCGCGCAGGGCAAGCACGGTGAAGATGGCCTCGATGCCGCCCGCCGCGCCCAGCAAGTGGCCCGTGGCCGATTTGGTCGAGCTGATCGCCGGGCTGCCGTTGGCGCCGAATACCGTCCTGATCGCGGCCAATTCACCTTTGTCACCCACCGGCGTCGAGGTGGCGTGGGCATTCAGGTACTGCACCTGGGAGGCTTCGATCCCCGCCTGGCGCAACGCCTGGTGCATTGCGCGTCGCGCGCCATCGCCATCTTCCGGCCCGGCGGTCATGTGATAGGCATCGGCACTGGTGCCATAACCCACCAGCTCCGCAATCGGCTGCGCACCCCGCGCCAGGGCGTGTTCCAGTGCTTCGATCACGAGGATACCGGCGCCTTCGCCCATGACAAAGCCGTCCCGCGCCTGGTCGAACGGCCGCGAAGCCAGCTCGGGCGTGTCATTGAAATCGCCTGATAAGGCGCGCGCCGCGGCAAACCCCGCCAGGCTGACCCGATGAATCGCCGCTTCGGCGCCGCCGCACACCGCGACATCGACTTCACCGGCGCGGATCATCCGTGCCGCATCGCCGATGGCCTGTACGCCCGCGGCACACGCGGTCACCGGTGCGCCCAGCGGGCCTTTCAAGCCGTAGTTGATTGATACATGCCCGGCGGCCATGTTGCTCAGAAAGGACGGGATGGTAAACGGCGACAGGCGCCGAGGGCCTTTGCTGTCGGTGGTGCGCACGGCATCGGCAATGGCCGGGAAACCGCCGACACCAGACGCGATGATGGTCGCGGTGCGTTCCTGCGCCTGGGCTGTGTCGGCGCCCAACCGGCCTGTTTCAGCGCTTCATCCGCCGCCGCCAGGGCGAACAGGATAAAACGGTCCATCTTGCGCTGCTCCTTGGCCGCCAGCAGTCGATCCGGGTCGAATCCGGCCTCGGGGTCCTGCAGCACGCTCTGCACCTGCCCGCCGATGCTCACGGCCAGGTCTCCGATCAAGTCCTGCGGCAGGCGCCGGATGCCCGACTGCCGGCCAGCAGGCGTTGCCAGGTTGATTCCACGTCGGCGCCCAGTGGCGTCAGCGCGCCCATGCCTGTCACTACGATGCGTTTGCTCATGATTCAATCGACTCCGGTTGCGTTGAGGGAACAGACCCTATGGACGTCACTATCATCATGAAAGTAAAATGGCGCCACTCACAATTGCACCGCCTACAGGAACCGCCATGCAGCGCAAATCCCTTACCCGCGACGAATGCCCCATCGCCCGCAGCCTTGAGCGAGTAGGGGAGTGGTGGAGCATGCTGATCATGCGCGACGCGTTGCAGGGCTTGCGCCGGTTCGATGAGTTCTCGCGCAGCCTGGGCATCGCGCCCAATATGCTTACGCGTCGCCTTAATGCCCTGGTGGAGGCCGGCATGCTGGAGCGCCTGGCCTACAGTGAACGGCCGCCGCGCTATGAATATGTGCCAACGGCCAAGGGCGAGGATTTGCGCATGGTGCTGATGGCGCTCCTGGCCTGGGGTAATCGGCATTACGCGGGGGAGGGCGCCAGTGTCGAATTGGTGGAGCGCGAGACGGGCAAGCCGGTGCAGCCGATGCTGGTCAATGCGGACGGACGCGTGGTGCCACTTGAGCAATGTGCCCTGCAGGCCGGCCCGGCGGCCAGTGCCGGCATGCGCGAACGACTGGCGACGCTCGACGCAAAATAGCCTGGCCGTACTGACTTTTGACGCCAGAAAATAAACCGCGCAAACCGCGTAAAGTCCCGTATTCCGCCGCCGATAGCCCTGTTACAGATAGATTATTTGCACGGCTGAGGGTACGTCATGTTCAACAAGGCACTCAAAATAGAACTGGCGGCCAGGACGGCCGAAGTCACCGAATACAAAGGACTGATCGCTGCACTTGGACGCTCGATGGCCGTGATTGAGTTCGACCTCAATGGCAAGGTGCTCAGCGCCAACGAAAACTTCCTGAAAACGCTGGGTTACAGCCGCGATCAGATAGCAGGCAAATCCCACCGTGATTTCTGCTTGCCAGCGCTGACCAATAGCCCGGCCTACGCTCAGTTCTGGGGCGACCTCAAGGCCGGCAAATTTGTCTCGGGCACCTTCAAGCGGGTGGACGCCCAAGGCCGTACGGTCTGGCTTGAAGCCAGTTACAACCCGGTGCTGGATGAGCGTGGCCAGGTGCTGAAAGTGGTCAAGTACGCCCTGGACGTCACGGCCAAGGTCGAACAGGAGGCCGCGACCCGCAGCAAACTGACCGCATTGGACCGCGCGATGGCTGCCATCGAGTTCGACCTGACCGGCCAGGTACTGGATGCCAACGACAACTTCCTCAATGTAATGGGCTATACGCTGGCGGAGATCAAAACCAAACACCACCGTCTGTTTTGCGAACCGGCCCTGATCAATAGCCCTGAATACACGGATTTCTGGCGGCGCTTGAACAACGGTGAATTCTTCACCGGGCAATTCAAGCGCATCGGCAAGCATGGCCGGGTGGTGTGGCTGGAAGCCAGCTACAACCCGGTGTACGACGGCGAAGGCAAGCTGATCAAGATCGTCAAGTTCGCCAGCGACATCACCGAGCGCGTGGAGAAGTTCGAGGAAGACTCTCGCGGCGCCTCACGGGCCTACCATATCTCTTCGGAAACCGAGCGTTTCGCCGAACACGGCACCCAGGTGATCCAGGAAACCGCGAGCGAGATGCGCCGCATCGCCGACAATATTGGCGCCTCGGCACGCTTGGTGGGGCAACTGGGCGATCGTTCCGAGCAGATCACCGCCATCGTCAACACCATTCGTGGCATCGCCGACCAGACCAACCTGTTGGCCCTCAACGCGGCCATCGAGGCGGCGCGCGCGGGCGATCAAGGGCGCGGTTTCGCGGTGGTGGCCGATGAAGTCCGGCAGTTGGCCGGGCGCACCAGCCGCTCCACGGCGGAAATTGCCGAGATGATCGGCATGATCCTGTCGGAAACCCGCGACGCAGTGGCCAGCATGAACGCCACTCAGGAAGGCGCCCAGCGCGGCGTGAGCCTGGCCGATCAAGCCGGTTCGGTGATCCTGCAGATTCGCACCAGCACCAGCGATGCGGTGGAGGCCGTGAGCATGTTTGCATCGAAGCTGGACGAGTCTGAAGTCATTCCCAAAACGGCGATCGGGTGGATGGGCTGACGCGATTGAGTTGGCCGACCCGTTGTTAAGGCTACGTCCGCACGGTAGGCGTATCGAACGTCGGGTGTTCGGATAGAAGCCTGCGCCATTGCATTCGAAACCAGGGTGTAAATGGCGCCCGCGAGTCCGAAAGGCGCGCGGATATTTCGGCACGGGTCATCCACTCGGTCGCGCTGACTTCATCGGCAACCGGCAGAACCTGTGCGTCGGATTGAGCCACCAATACATGGCACAGCTCATGTTCCGCCCCGACGTCACCAAACCGTGCATGGTATTCAAAGCGGTATAAAAAATGGCAGGAGGCAACGATGCCCAGTTCTTCGCGCAGACGCCTGGACGCGGCGTCCGTGATGCGCTCGCCAGGCGCCGGGTGACTGCAGCAGGCGTTGGACCAGAAACCAGGCCACAGCATTTTACCGTCGGCACGGCGTTGAAGCAGATGCCGCCCGGCACTGTCGATCAGGTGCACGGAAAATGCGCGATGGCGCTGTCCCGATCCCAAGTGTGCAAGGCGCTTGTCGCACACACCGAGAGGTACATCCTGCGCGTCAACCAGTACGACATCAGGGTTCATGGTGTATTTCCTTCGGTGCTGCGTGTTTGCGGTCAAGGGCGGGTACTTGGCCCCAGGCGCTGACCAAGGTCAACGCGGTTTCGGTAAACCCAGGGTCGGCACGCAGGTCGGCCATGGCATCAAGGTCTTGCTGGGTGAGCAACTTGCGCTTCAGCAGCGCGGGCGCCGCCTGTGCGGTGGTTGCAGCCCAGAAGGTATCGGCGGCGCTGCCATCGCCGATCCGGCCTTCGAGGGTGCGATGCGCACTGTTCAAGAGCCCGCGCTCACGGAGCTGGCGGGGCAGGGTGTCGGCCCAGCGCATGTCGGAACCCATGGACTGCTCCAACAGCGTCACGCCCGCCTGGGCCACTTTGCGCAACAACGGGTTGGCCGTGCTCAAGCTCGGTTGCAGGCTCACGTCTTCGATCACCAACCAGCCACCCGGGCGAACCCAGGTGATGGCTCGCGTCACTATGTCTTCGCGCTCAGGGAGATGGCACAGCAGCGCCCTGGCGTGCACGACGTCAAAGGAGCCTGCAGGAAAATCGTCGGTCACGGCATTGTGGGTGACCACGTGGATGCCGGGTAAATCCATGAGCAAGCGCGTGTCGATGTCGGTAGCGGTGACCCTTGCATCGGGATATCGCTTGACCAGCCAGGCGGCCAGCGATCCGGCACCTGCGCCCAAGTCCAGGATGGCAGGCCTGGCCGGAAGCGCCAGTTGCTCGAAAACCGATTGGCTCAACGGATCAAAGGCCGATTCCAGGGTGCGCAGCCGTGCCAATTGGCCGGCATGCGGGTCACCGAGATAGCTGCTGGTGTAGCCGGAGGCCCCGGCGAGGTCAGTAGGGGTCACAGTGCAACCTCCAGTCGATCAGGGCCACGGTTCAGAAACCCGCATTCCGTGGGCTCAAAGCCTGGTGCCCAGCGTATATCGGGAAAGGCCTGCAGCAGCATGCGCGCGCCAATCGTGATTTCCATGCGCGCCAGCAGGGAGCCGAGGCAGAAATGCCGCCCGGCGCCAAAGGCGAAATGGTTCGGTTCCTGATGGGCACGTGACAGGTTGAAGGTGTCCGGCTCGCTGAATTGGTCCGGATCACGGTTGGCCGAGCCGATCAGGCACGCCAGGGTCGCGCCGGCGGGAATCGTGCCTGACGGCAGTTCCAGCGACTCACGGGCTTCGCGCAGGACCAGTTGCAGAGGCGGATTGCGGCGCAGGGTTTCGCAGAGCGCAGTGTCCATCAAGTCGGGATCGGCCATCACCGCCGCCTTGACGCGGCGTCGCTCAACAGGTTGACCAGTAAATTGGCCAGGGCGCCATGGCTGGTCTCGCTGCCCGCCGTCATCAGGATCGCGCAGTACGCGCGCACCATGGTCTCGGGCAATGCTTCACCGTCAATGCGTGCCGCCAGGAGCTGCGAGATCAAGTCGTCGCCGGGCTGCGCGCGGCGGGCCTCAATGTGAGGCTGGATGAAGTCGTAGAAACTGTCCCGGTTGGCTAACCCGCCGGTCAACAGGGCCGGATCCTGTCGGTAGTTGCCCATGTAAGCGAAGCCGATGGCACACCAGCGCTTCAACTGCGCCACCTGCTCACACGTTTGCGCCGGCAGGCCCAGCACACGTGCCATCACCCGCACCGGCAAGGCCGCAGTAAAATCGGCAACCAGCTCGGCATGGGCGCGGCCGTGCAGGGGCGCCAACAGGTCAGTGGTCACTGAAATAATCGAGTCCTGGAGCACGGCGAGGGCCTTGCTACGGAACGCCGGGCTGAGCAACGCCCGGTGCTGGGCGTGTTCACAGCCGTCCATGGCGACAATCGTATGCCCCAACAGCGGGCCAATCTGCCAGGCGTAGTTGTTGCTGCTTGCCCCTGGGTGGGTGAGCGCAGCCTTGACATCCACATGCCGACTGACCAGCCAGACATCGGTGGGCTCGTCGTAGACGATGGGCAGCGTGGTGCGCAAACGCGCATACAAGGGGTAGGGATCGATTTCGAATTGCCGGGACTTGAGGGTCGGCGGGGTGAGTTGCAAGTCCATTTGCCGGCCGGCTTTCAGCGCCGTGCCGGCGGCACGCAGGTGATAGCGGGAAACGCTTCGATGCCAGTCGCCGGCCGCGCGCACCACCTGGCGCAGCCGCTGCGGGTCGGTTGCGGCGCCTGCGCGTTGGTTGGCCTGTCGAGCGGCGACTGCGGTGAACTGCTCGACCGCCGTGTTCACCCGTTGATGGGCGCAGTCGACCGCGGCGGGCCAATCGAAACCCGTTGTACCTGCCAGTATCGACACCAGATTGAAGCGCTCACCACACACCACGTCTTTGCCAATCGAATGGAGATCGTTGGTCCAGGCGATGATATCGGCACTGTGTTCACGTAGCCGGTCCCACCCTGCGGCGTCTGCCGAATGCAGATACGGGTCGAGCGCTTCGGCGCCGTCGATCAGATCGAAAAAGAACAATGCGCCGAATGAGTCCCGGCGCAGCGGCAGATACTCGGTCAACGTGAGCGTCGCGTCGGTTTCACGCAAGCGCACCAACGTCGCCTGTGCCTGCAGATGCCGGACCAGATGCCGCACCAGCCGCTGCCGCCAACGCGCGTCACTCCAGCCAGCGGTGCGCGGCCATAGGTCATCGGCCAGGGCGACGAGCATTGGGTCGTCAAATCGGCGGTCTAGCGCGCCATCGGCCTCGATGACGGCCTGCACGGCCATGTTGAAGCGTTCCAACGCACCGTTTTCCGCCCATGGCCCGTCGTCAATGCGATCATCCAGAATAAGCGCCCACACGTACCAGCACACCAGGACCTCGGCGCGCTGGGTGGGCGCTGCGCCGCACAGCGCTATGCCCAGATCGAGCAAAGGCGTGGTGCCCAGTCGGTGTGCGCCGCGGCGGCCAATCAAACCGTATTGCTGCGCCCAGGCGAGCGCCTGGGTGCGCAGGTGATCCGCGTCGGAACGTAGCGGTGGCGCGGAGAAAGGCAGTTGGATAGCGGGAATGATCAGCGGGGTGGACGGCAGACAATCGCTGCCACGGCGGCCGCCAGGGTCGCCTTCGCGGGGTTCGGGTGGCATTAAGCGCGCTCCTGTTTCTTGACGCATCGGGGTAGAAGTTGTCAGCCAGCGTGACCTTACGCGAAGCGGCACTGCCCGCGATGTGCGAAGAATTGGATACAGCGGCGGGAAAAGGCGACCGAGTGATGTCGCGAGCGTGGAGGAGGGTAGAGGTTGGACGATGGGACCGTTGCAACCCAGGCCGGTGGCGGGACGGCCGGGTGTCTTTGTGAGGGAAGGTTACTCTTTTACATCCATGAACTCTTCAGCCCACGCTACGTAGCTTTCCGGCAAGGTGTAGGTGTGCGTCAGCTCAGTGGCACTGAGGTTATCGGTGCTGTGGGTCAGTTGGCGTTGGGCGCGCAGGCTGTCATAGGTGGCCTTGATCGCGGCAAAATAAGCCCCGTGCCCCGCAACCACCACGCGCACGCCCAGGCTGGCCAGGCGCTGGGCGTCATGCAGCTTTGGATTGCCGTAGGTCACCAGCATCAGCGGCACCGTCAGCTTCTCGGCGATTTTTTCCAGGTGCTCGAAATCAGCCACGCCGACCATGCAGATCCCGTCGGCGCCGGCTTTCTGGTAGGCCAGGGTGCGCTCGATGACCGCTTCGGTCGGCAACACACCGGCGTTGGTCCGGGCGATGATCGACAGTTGCGGATCGACCCGCGCTTCCAGCGCGGCGCGGACCTTGCCGATGCCTTCTTCAATCGAGATAAGGTCGGTGGACTTACGCCCGAACTGCGCAGGCAGCAACGTGTCTTCAATGGTCAACGCGGCCACGCCGGCACGCTCAAGTTCTTCGACGGTACGCATCACGTTCAGCGCGTTACCGTAGCCATGGTCGGCATCGGCAATGAACGGCAACTGGGCCACGCGACCGATACGGGTGGCCTGTTCAACGAACTCACTCAAGGTAATCAGCGCAAAATCGGGCGCCGCCAGGACCTGCAACGAGGCGACGGAGCCGCCGAGGATACCGACCTCAAAACCCAGGTCGGCGGCGATACGCGCAGACATCGGGTCGAAAACGGAGGCGGTTTCTACGCAGATAGGGTTGGCGAGCAATTCACGGAATTGGCGACGCAGGGCTGAGTGAGAAATCTTTGGCATGTTCTTTCCTGGTTCTGGTCATCGTCACATGACGATCAATGTCTATTCATGGTGGCGCGAGATTACCATGCAGACGCACGCGGGGTGATGACGTTTCAGCACCCGCAAACGCTGACGCATGAATCTTTAGTGTGGTGAGCGGGCTTGCCCCGATGCCGATCAGAGATCAACTGTGGGAGCG
>JAFHKH010000104.1 GCA_016937595.1 Pseudomonas cedrina subsp. fulgida
GCTGATCCGACGTATTCGCGAGCAAGCCCGCTTCCACATTTGCTCTGCATTTCAATTTAAATAATAAAAAGCCCCGCCTGCATCACTGCAGGCGGGGCTTTTTCAGTACGGGGGTAAGGCTGGCTTACATCATGCCGCCCATGCCACCCATGCCGCCCATGTCTGGCATACCGCCGCCAGCCGAGCCTTCTGCTTTCGGCTTGTCAGCGATTGCAGCTTCGTGGTCAGGATCAGACCACCGATGGAAGCTGCCGCTTGCAGCGCCGAACGCGTCACCTTGGTAGGGTCCAGGATGCCCATTTCGATCATGTCGCCGTAGACGCCAGTCGCAGCGTTGTAACCGTAGTTACCTTTGCCGTTCTTGACTTCGTTGACCACAACGCTTGGCTCGTCGCCGGAGTTGGCAGCGATCTGGCGCAGCGGGGCTTCAACGGCACGACGCAGTACAGCGATACCGACGTTCTGATCAGCATTGTCGCCGGTCAGGTTGGTCAGGGCTTCCAGCGCGCGGATCAGCGCAACGCCACCGCCAGGTACCACGCCTTCTTCGACGGCTGCGCGGGTTGCGTGCAGGGCGTCTTCAACGCGGGCCTTCTTCTCTTTCATTTCAACTTCGGAACCGGCGCCAACCTTGATCACTGCAACGCCGCCGGACAGCTTGGCCAGACGCTCTTGCAGTTTTTCACGGTCGTAGTCCGAGGAAGTCTCGGCAACCTGCGCGCGGATCTGGGCGATACGCGATTCGATGTCGCCTTCAACGCCAGCACCGTCAACGATGATGGTGTTTTCCTTGGAGATGGTCACGCGCTTGGCGCTACCCAGGTTTTCCAGGGTGGCGCTTTCCAGGCTCAGGCCGATCTCTTCGGAGATAACGGTACCGCCGGTCAATACGGCGATGTCCTGCAGCATGGCCTTGCGACGATCGCCAAAGCCTGGCGCCTTGACGGCAGCGACTTTAACGATACCGCGCATGTTGTTCACAACCAGCGTCGCCAGGGCTTCGCCTTCAACGTCTTCGGAAACGATCAGCAGTGGGCGGCCGGCTTTGGCAACGGCTTCCAGGACTGGCAGCATTTCGCGGATGTTGGAGATCTTTTTGTCGACCAGCAGGATCAGCGGGCTGTCCAGCTCGGCAACCATGGTGTCCGGCTTGTTGACGAAGTACGGGGACAGGTAGCCACGGTCGAACTGCATGCCTTCTACAACCGACAGTTCGTTTTCCAGACCCGAGCCTTCTTCAACGGTGATCACGCCTTCCTTGCCGACTTTTTCCATGGCTTCGGCAATGATGTCGCCGATGGAGCTGTCGGAGTTGGCGGAGATGGTGCCTACCTGAGCGATAGCCTTGGTGTCAGCGCATGGCTTGGACAGGTTTTTCAGCTCGGCAACGATGGCGATGGTCGCCTTGTCGATACCGCGCTTGAGGTCCATCGGGTTCATGCCGGCAGCAACGGCCTTGTAGCCTTCGTTGACGATCGCCTGGGCCAGAACGGTGGCGGTGGTGGTGCCGTCGCCCGCGTCATCGTTGGCACGGGAGGCAACGTCTTTGACCAGCTGCGCGCCCATGTTTTCGAAACGGTCTTCCAGTTCGATTTCTTTTGCTACCGAAACGCCGTCCTTGGTGATGGTCGGAGCGCCGAAGCTTTTCTCGATGATCACGTTACGGCCTTTAGGGCCCAAGGTCGCTTTTACCGCGTCAGCCAGGATGTTGACACCGGTGAGCATTTTCTTGCGGGCGGAATCGCCGAATTTAACTTCTTTAGCAGCCATGATCGATATTCCTTAAATACTTTGTAGTAACGGGAAAATGAGCGGGAAAATCAGTCTTCCAGAACGGCGAGAATCTCGTTCTCGCTCATTACCAGCAGGTCTTCGCCGTCGACTTTCACAGTGTTGCTGCCGGAGTAAGGGCCGAAAACAACCTTGTCACCCACTTTCACGGCCAGCGCACGTACTTCACCGTTTTCCAGAGCCTTGCCCGGACCCGCAGCCAGAATCACACCGTGGTTGGCTTTTTCAGCAGCCGAACCTGGCAGGACGATGCCGCCAGCGGTTTTCTTTTCTTCTTCACTGCGACGGATGACGACGCGGTCATGCAGAGGACGAAGCTTCATTGTCGATCTCTCCTAATTGTGTTTTTCATCGGCCGGTATCAATTCCGGCGGGTTAAATTCCGGCGGTGCCGGTCGCGGCTCGCGGAGCGAGACGCGGAAGTCTGTCTAGTGTCACCACCAGAAACCTTGCGGTGACCCATACATAAGGGCGCCGGCGGTGATTACAAGGGGCTGCGGTTGAAATTTTTTGTGTCTGGCACGGGGTAAATGCAGCACGGCACCCGAAGGTGCCGTGCAGGTACAGCGTTTATTTGTTGTCGCGGTGTTCGAACTCGCCTTCGATCACGTCGCCTTCTCGCCCCAACGGCTGGCGCGGAGCCGGACCGCCACGTGGTTGCAGGTCATCGGCGAAGGCACGCTGGCGCATCGCAGCGTCTTCCGCACGCTGGCGCATCTTGCCGGCCAGCAGCTTGCGAGTGACCGGCAGCAACATCACCAGGCCGACCACATCACTGATAAAGCCCGGCAGGATCAACAGGCCACCGGCCAGGGCCATCATCAGGCCTTCGAGCATGGTCTGCGCGGGCAGCTCGCCACGGTTCAGGCTTTCACGGGCACGCAGCGCGGTGGCCAGGCCGGCGACGCGCAGCACCAGGACGCCGAGCATCGAGCCGAGAATGATCAACAGCAGGGCCGGGAAAAACCCGATCGCGCTGCTGACTTGAACGAATACGAACAGCTCCAACACCGGAAACAGCAGAAAGAGCAATAAAAAAGGGCGCATCAAATGGTTCCTCAACGCAAGAATGCCTTGCCAGTCCACCTTAGATGACGTCGCCATTTCGTGAATTCAAGCGTCAACGGCTTCTTTTTTCGGCCAAACCTGGGCATGAGCCAATGAAACCAGGGCTTCGCGTACCTGTGTCGGCGTGTTGCAAGATTCGGCAAACGGCAGCCAATGCACGGACTGCCCCATGCGCAGGTGCATGCCCTCGCTGTCGATGCCGGCCAATTGCGCAGGCTCCGACGCAGGCAAGCCGGCCAACTCGACGTAATGAGCAATGGCCTTGGCGTGATCGCTGTTCATGTGCTCGACCATGCTGCGCTCCGCCTGGCCCGCGAACGGGTTGGCCAGGGTCAACTGGTCGACCCAGTGAATCGCCCCAAAGCCGCCGATGTAACGGTGGCGCACCGGCTTGAGGACCCAGAAATCGAAATCGTGGGCCTTGTGGTAGTTGGCCGAATCGGGGAAGTAGCGGTAATAACGCTCGGCCGCCGCCTCGATGGCAGCGCCCTGCTCCAGTTTTTCGGCTTCGGCCAGGTAGGTCAGGCGCCCGACGGCCTGCACGTCAGTCGCCTCGCGTTCACCCACCAGCAACGAGCACTTGGGGTCTTTTTGCAGGTTATGGGTGTGCTGGGCAATACGGCTGATCAGGATCAACGGGCGGCCCTGGTCGTCCAGGCAATAGGGCACGACCGAACCGAAAGGGAAGCCGGGCATGGCTTTGGACTGTGTGGCGAGAGCCCCACGGTATTCCTTGAGCAACAGCTCTCGGGCGTTCTTGGCAACCTGTGCGCTCAACGTTGACTCCTCGGGTATCCGGCCGTCCATGGCATATGGGAATGAATCTCAACGCAAGGTAATCATTATCCGCACTTGTTGCCAAGCAGGTTTTGTTCGAACGCGTTACCAGGCCACACCGAAGCCTGCGGTATAGCGGGTCTTGCTCAGGCTGCTTTCGGAGTCGCCACTGATGACGTCGCGCTCGGCCTTGAGGTTGAGGGAGGCCCACTCGGTGACCTTGTAGCGCAGACCGATTTCCGCATCCAGCGAGTAATCGGCGGGCGCATCGATCGGTTTGCCCACTTCGCCGTTGGTGAAGAACTCCACGGTCTTGCCCACCAGGTAGCGGTTGTAGTTCCACTTCATGGCCAGGGAATAGAAGTTGTCCTTCCCGCCATTGGCGTATTCGTAATCGGTGCGGTTGACCAGCGACCCGAGGGAGAAGGCGCCCAGCTCGTCGTCCCAGAACTGGTAGCCAGGGCCGGTACCGACGGTGCGTTGGCGCGCCAGGTCTTCAACTTTGTCACGCTTGTAGGTCAAGCGTCCCTGCCAGAACCAATGCTCGGTCAGGAAGCGGTCCAGGTCGTATTCCAGGGCCCAGTTGTCGGTGGTGGTGACATCGTCCTGGAATTCGCGGTTGTATTCGCCCTGCCCGGTATGGCGCCATTGGCCATGCCGCGCGGTGGTCTTGAAATCGACGTCGTAATCGTTGGTGTCTTTGTCGGCGCGCTTGTAGTCCAGCGCCATGTCCATATTGCCTTTCCACACCAGGTCCGTGATCACAGGCTTTGGCTTGAGGATTTGCTGGATGCTCGCCAGTTCGACGGTCTTGGGGGCTTCGCCATTGGCCAGCACCACTTTGCCGTCGTCCGCCGCTTTCAGCGACTTAGCCTTCTCGCCGGTGTAGGCGTCCTGCTTGACCAGCAGTTCCTGGTCGCTTTCCAGGGTTTTCACCTGCTTCCAGTCCACGGGAATGGCACCCGCATAATCGGTCTGGATCAACAGCTTGCCGCCGTCGAAAACCTTGATCTTGCCCGTCAGGCGGTCACCGTTCTTCAGCCAGACGGTATCGGCGAGCACGGGCGTGGAGGCGCTGAAAACAGCAAGGCACAGCAGGGTTCTGGACAACATAAGCGGATTCGAGGCTCGAAGTTGGCGAAAAGGAGGCATTATCGTGTTAGATACGACTGACTCAAGGATTTATGTTCAGTTCAATTCCGGGAGCCATGTTTACAGACGTTTCTTACAATAAGACAAAAGATCTCAACGAATGCCCACCGTGAATCAACCCGCCGAGTCCGCACAAAGCCCCGCCGACATGCGCCGCACCGCGCTCTACGTGACCTTGGCGCAAGTGCCCGAAGGCTGCGTGGTGAGCTATGGCGAACTGGCCCACCTGGCCGGCCTCGGGCGCGCGGCGCGCTGGGTGGGACGCACGCTGAGCCAACTGCCCGAAGGCACCCAATTACCCTGCACCGCGTAGTGGGTGCCGGTGGTCGGATAAGTCTGCCGGCGGGCAGTGCCTCGGGTGACGAACAACGCGCGCGTTTGCGCGATGAAGGCGTCACAGTCCGTAATAATCGCGTGGATATTCAGCGCCATGGCTGGCGCCCGGTAGAGCACAGCGGTTAGAGTGCGCGCTTTGTTTCCGTGAATCTGAGGCAGACTCCAGCCCATGCCCCGTAAAACCTGGCGCGCCGCGCTCGCCGCCTATGCCAGCCCCTCGACGTTAGTCCTGTTGTTGCTCGGCTTTGCCGCCGGCCTGCCTTACATGTTGGTGTTCTCGACACTCTCAGTGTGGTTGCGTGAAGCCGGTGTGGCGCGCGAGACCATCGGCTATGCGAGCCTGATCGGTCTGGCATATGCCTTTAAATGGGTCTGGTCGCCGCTGCTCGACCAATGGCGCCTGCCATTGCTCGGAAAACTCGGACGCCGCCGCTCCTGGCTGGTGCTGGCCCAGTCGCTGGTGATCCTCGGATTGATCGGCATGGGTTTTTGCGACCCGCAGAAACACTTGTCCTGGTTGATCGCAATCGCCGTTGTCGTCGCCTTCGCGTCCGCCACCCAGGACATCGCGGTGGACGCCTATCGCCTGGAAATCGCCGACGACAGCCGCCAGGCCGCCCTCGCTGCCAGCTATATGTCCGGTTATCGCATCGCCGCCCTGCTGGCCACGGCGGGCGCGCTGTTTTTTGCCGAAGGGTTCGGTTCCACCGGCTTCAACTATAAACACTCGGCCTGGACCGGCACCTACGTGCTGTTTGGCGTGCTGATGATCCCGGCGCTGCTGACGACCCTGTTCATGCGCGAGCCGAATGTGCCGCTGCGCACCCAACTGCAGGCCGGGCGCTACAGCTTCGTGCACCAGCTCGTCTCTGTGTTTGTGCTGATCGTGTTGCTGGTGTCGGTTCCGGCGATGTTTACCCAGTTGTACAACACCGATTTCGCCAGCGTGGTGTTCCAGGGCGTAAGCCTGTGGGACTTGCTGATGGACGATCGCGCATTCCTGCGTGCCATCCTTTATATCACCCTCACCGCGCTGTGCCTTTCGGCCATGGGGCGCCGAGGCCTGGCGCCGGTGCTCACGCCGGTCAACGACTTTATCCTGCGCTACCGCTGGCAGGCGTTGCTGCTGCTGGGGCTGATCGCCACCTATCGCATGTCCGACACGGTGATGGGCGTAATGGCTAACGTGTTCTACATCGACCAGGGGTTTACCAAGGACCAGATCGCCGGGGTCAGCAAGATCTTCGGCCTGATCATGACCCTGCTCGGCGCCGGCATGGGCGGCCTGTTGATTGTGCGGTTCGGCATCCTGCCGATCCTGTTCATCGGCGGGGTGTTTTCCGCCGGTACCAACCTGCTGTTCGTGGCGCTGGCCGACATGGGCCCCGACCTGCAGATGCTGATTTTCACGATTTCCCTGGATAACTTCAGCTCAGGCATGGCGACCTCGGCCTTCGTTGCCTACTTGTCGAGCCTGACCAACCTCAAGTTCTCCGCCACTCAATACGCCCTGCTCAGCTCGATCATGCTGTTGCTGCCGCGCCTGATCGGCGGGTATTCGGGGGTGATGGTGGAGAAGTTCGGGTATCACAATTTCTTCCTGATCACCTGCATGCTGGGCGTGCCGACGCTGCTGCTGATTGCGCTGCACTGGTATCAGGAGAACCGGCGGATTCGGTTGAATCCACCGGCCGAGGACTGACCCTGTGGGAGCGGGCTTGCTCGCGAAGGCGGAGTGTAGTCGTTACATTCATCACTGATACAACGCCTTCGCGAGCAAGCCCGCTCCCACATACCCCTCTGCATTCTGACGCCTGTACTCCAGCAGTTTGCGCCCGTACAATCCCAAGTCATTTCAAGTCCAAGCAACCGACAACGGCCTACCATGCGTACCAGTCAATATTTGCTCGCCACACAGAAAGAAACGCCTTCCGACGCGGTCGTGATCAGCCATCAGCTGATGCTGCGCGCCGGCATGATCCGCAAGCTCGCTTCCGGCCTGTACACCTGGCTGCCCATGGGCTTGAAGGTGATGCGCAAGGTCGAAGCCATCGTGCGTGAAGAAATGAACGCCGCCGGCTCTCTGGAAGTGTTGATGCCGAGCACCCAACCGGCCGAGCTGTGGCAGGAATCCGGGCGCTGGGAAGAGTACGGCCCGGAGCTGCTGCGCTTCAAGGACCGTCACGGCCGCGATTTCTGCGCCGGCCCGACCCACGAAGAAGTGATCACCGACCTGATGCGCAATGAGCTGAGCAGCTACAAACAGCTGCCACTGAACCTGTATCAGATCCAGACCAAATTCCGTGACGAAATCCGTCCGCGCTTCGGCTTGATGCGCGGTCGCGAATTCATCATGAAGGATGCCTATTCGTTCCACCCTGACCAGGCATCGCTGCAGGTCACCTATGACCGCATGCACCAGGCCTACTGCAATGTGTTCACGCGCCTGGGCCTGAAGTTCCGCGCGGTTGAAGCGGACAACGGTTCCATCGGCGGCGCCGGCTCCCACGAATTCCACGTACTGGCCGAGTCGGGCGAAGACGACATCGCGTTCAGCAACGGTTCCGACTACGCGGCGAACATCGAGAAAGCCGAAGCCGTGCCACGGGAAACTTCGCGCCCTGCCCCGGCTGAAGAACTGCGCCTGGTGGATACACCGGACACCAAGACCATCGCGGCCCTGGTGGAGAAATTCAATCTGCCGATTGAAAAGACCATCAAGACCCTGATCGTGCGCGCCGAAGAAGCAGGCAAGCTGATCGCGCTGGTGATCCGTGGCGACCACGAACTCAACGAAATCAAAGCCGCCCAGCAACCTGGCGTGGCCAACCCGCTGGTAATGGCCACCGACGCCGAACTGCGCGACGCCATTGGCGCCGGCGCGGCTCCCTCGGCCCGCTGAACCTGCCGCTGCCGATCATCATCGACCGTTCGGTCGAGCTGATGAGCGACTTCGGTATCGGCGCGAACATCGACGACAAGCACTACTTCGGCGTGAACTGGGAGCGCGACCTGCCGATTCCGACGGTGGCCGACCTGCGTAACGTGGTGGCCGGCGACCCAAGCCCGGACGGCAAGGGCACGCTGGAAATCAAGCGCGGCATCGAAGTCGGACACATTTTCCAGCTGGGCAACAAGTACAGCAAGGCAATGAAGTGCGAAGTGCTGGGCGAGAACGGTAAGCCGATCACCCTGGAAATGGGCTGCTACGGCATCGGCGTGTCCCGCGTGGTGGCGGCTGCCATCGAGCAGAACAACGACGAAAAAGGCATCATCTGGAGTGACGCGCTGGCGCCGTTCCAGGTCGCGCTGGTACCGCTGCGTTATGAAACCGAGCAAGTACGCGAAGCCACCGACAACCTCTATGCCGAACTGACGGCGGCGGGTTTTGAAGTGTTGCTCGATGACCGGGACAAGAAAACCAGCCCGGGCATCAAGTTCGCCGACATGGAACTGATTGGCATCCCGCACCGGATCGTGGTCAGTGACCGCGGCCTGGCCGATGGCAATCTGGAATACAAGAGCCGGACCGAAGCCGAAGCCCAACCGTTGCCGGTGGCTGACGTGCTGTCTTTCCTTCAGGCGCGTATTCGTCGCTGAAAACCAGATCAAGAGAAGTCATGTTCAAGCGAAACACCAGAGCCCTGGGGGGCGCCGCCTTGTGCGGCGCCCTGCTGGTCAGCGGCTGCGCCAACCAGATGTCGCAACGCAGCGAGCACGAGGAGCGGGTCGAGCGAAAGTTGCTCGACCACAGCCTGCAGATCGATGTAGGCGAACCCAAAGTGCTGGAGCTGCCGCAACGCCGGGTTCGCATTCATGAGCAAAAGACCTTCGAGGTCACCGAATTCGAAGTCACCCGTCGCTACGACCGCTACACGCCCTACCAACCTTGGCGCAAGCTCTACGAGATGCCCCTGGGAGCAGTGGCGTTGGTGGCGGGCGCCGCTGCCAACGTGGCGAATATCTTTGCCCTCGGCAACCTGCCCACCGGCATGACCCATGACTGGCTGACCTACGGCGTGGACGGTCTCAACCCGTTCATGAACGTACAGTCACACGGCCGTGCACAGCAGAACCTGGCGGGTATCGATGAAGTCCAGCGCGACAAGCGTGTGGAGTATTCAAGCCTGCCGTGGAGCGAACGGCCGGTGCAGGTCACCGCCGGCAAGCAGGTGCATGAGCTGACAACCGACCGCAACGGCGTGCTGCGCCTGAACCTGTTGGACAGCCCCTTTGCCGAGCAGGACCTGAACCGCATCACCACCTTGAAGATCAGCGTGGAAGATGGCCAGGACGACGTGCATTCGGACTCGACCCTGGCGGTGAGCAACACCTTGCGCGGCAAGTTGCTGGAAGCCCATGGCCTGATCTACGACGACCTGGAAGACGACGAAGTCAGCCAGTGGGTGCACCGGGTCAAGCGCCTGTCGGAGCTGGGCCTGGAAGAAGAAGCCAGCGAACTGGAACAAAGCCTGATCGAACTGACCCGCAATGATCCCGAGTTGCAGCAGGAATTCCTGCAGGCGCTGACCAGGGATGCGGGACGGCTCGTCGCAGATCCAGGCGCGCGCTGAGTTTCAGGCTGGATGAAGATCCAATGTGGGAGCAAGCCCGCTCTTATCAAACATAAAA
>JAFHKH010000105.1 GCA_016937595.1 Pseudomonas cedrina subsp. fulgida
CATTAGGGCTTGCCCCGCGCTGGGCCGCGAAGCGGCCCCAAAACCAGACGCTGAGTTTCTTCAGGAACATCTCAGTTCAGTGCTTCACTGGGGCTGCTTCGCAGCCCAACGCGGGGCAAGCCCGCTCGCCACAAGGATTTTTGATCCTTCCCTCACTCCGCTTGGTGCCGCGCCTACATTTGACCCAAGGTCCACACAGGCCGCTACACCTTGAACCGCCCCACCATCTGGTGCAGCGCCCCCGCCATCCCCGCCAGGTCCTGCCCCGCCGTTTGCGTATGCATCGCCCCTTGCAACACTTGCTGCGACAGGTTGCGAATGCCCACCAGATTGCGATCCACCTCCCGCGCCACCAGCGCCTGCTCCTCAGTGGCGCTGGCGATCAGCAGGTTGCGCTCATTGATCTGCGAGATAGACCGGGTGATCTCCTCCAAGGCCTCCCCCGAGCGCTGCGCCACGTCGAGTGTGGCCTGTACCCGCTCACTGCTGCTGTGCATGGCGGCCACCGCCTGCTCGGTGTCCTGGCGAATATTACCGATCATCTGTTCGATCTCCTGGGTCGACGCCTGGGTGCGATGCGCCAACGCGCGCACCTCGTCGGCCACGACCGCGAACCCACGTCCGGCCTCGCCGGCACGGGCCGCTTCGATGGCGGCGTTGAGGGCCAGCAGGTTGGTCTGGTCGGCGATGCTGCGGATGACGTCCAACACGCTGCTGATGTCCTGCACGCGTCCGGCCAGTTGCTGGATACGTTCGGAGGTTTCCACCACGCCGCTCGCCAGGGTGTTGATCGACGCCACGGTCTCCTGCACTTGGGCACGGCCGCGTTGGCAGTCTGTTCCGACAGGCGTGACGCTTCGCTGGTACTCACCGCATTGCGAGCCACCTCGTCCACGGCGGCCGTCATTTCGTTGACTGCCGTGGCCGCCTGTTCGATTTCCTCGCCCTGGGCCTGCAAGCTGCTGTTGGTCTGGCCACTCACCGCGCTCAGCTCTTCGGAGGAACTGGCCACGCCGTCCACCGACGCTGCGATCTGCCGCACCATCTGATTGAGGTTCTGCTGCATCTGGTGCAGGTTGCGCATCACGCTGCCTTCAGCGCTGTTGCCCAGTGGCACCACAATGGTCAGGTCGCCCTGAGCGATATGGCTCAGCACACGGGCGGCTTGGTCCGGCTCGCCACCCAGGGGCCGTATCACGCTGCGCGTGACGATCACCGTGGCAGTCACCACCAACGCCATGCACAGCAGGAACAGCCCGAGCATATTGCGCCGGGCCTCGTCGTACAGCACCTGCGCCGCCTGCTCGCGCTCGGCAAACAGGCGCCCTTGCATGGCCATCAACGCATCCAGGCTCTTGAACACTTCCAGCTCGGCCGGCATTACCTGTTGTTTGAGCTGGATCAGGCCCTGCTCGCGGGCGCCCTGTTTGAGCAACGCCTGCACTTGGGTAAAGGCGGCCACGTAGGTTTCACGATGAGCCTTCAAGGTCGCGTAGGCGGCCTTGCCTTCGGCGGTGTCGAGCAGCGGCTCAAGGGTGGCGAACGCCTGGGTGATGCGCTGGCGCGTGGTGCCGATGGCCTCCTGGGCCTGGCTGTTGTCCTGGTCGATCAGCAGGTCGCGGGTGTTGCGGCCGTTATCGCGCACGCCCGTGGCGATCACCATGATCGGTGCGATCCGGGGCCAGTCCTGCCGCACGATCTGCTCGGACTGTTGCTTGAGGGTTGCCAGGTCGTGCAAGGCATAGAACACCAAGCCGACCAGGGCCAACGGCGCAATCGCGAAACCGATGACGATGCGTTGTGCCGTGGTTAACTGCTTCATGCTGAACATTCCTTGATGAACACCTGCCCAGCGTGGGCAGCATCTATTTAATTGCGTGTCGAGCATGCTGACCGTGCGCACCCTCTGCACGGCGAAGCGCTGCACGCCAAGGGCTTGCAAACGTTGGGCCAGCAGCAAGCGCGATGGGCTGAGGCAATTTTCCGATCAGTCCTCGGACGGCACCCAACGCAAACTGGCGCTCGGTGCCGATGTTGCAGGCCGAATTGGCCGAGGATCCAGAGGACAACCTGAAGAAATACCGTGCAGTGTTTGCCCAGGGCAACGGCGTGGCCTGGAACCCCGCCGTGACGTTCAATGCCCAGCAACACATCGCCGTGACAGACGTTGCGCAATGGATTCGGCAGAACCTCAAGGCACCGGCAACCACCCACTGAAGCGACCCGACGCCATTAACGGGCACCAGGCGAAATCCCAGGGTGGCGCGGGCAATGCCCGGAACTCAGCGTCGGCCCGGCGAGGGTCTTTCCAGTCAAAAACCGTTGATGAACGCCAGGCCAGGACTACGCCATGGGCCTGGCTGTCGTCCGTATTGACCCAACACGCGGCCGCCGCCGCCATGAACGCCTCGATGGGCTCGTCGTCGATCTGCGAGCGATACACCGAGCCGAGCAGCCAGCGGCAGACGTTCAGGTGGTAGGTCCAGTCCAGCGGCGGCCGGTTGCGGTAGGCCCAGGTCATGAAGCTGCGAAACAGGTTCAAGCCTTCGGGCGGGTCGAGCTTGAGCAGCGCCGGGCAGATGTCGAACAGGGTGTGCCAATACGGCAGCAGGCGTGCATCCAAGTGCACGAAGTTACGGCAATTACTGGGGTATTCAGGGTACGAAGGTTCCGCGTGCGGGCGACGGGACGCCTTGCTGACCAGGCGGCTGGCGCCTGTGGGCAACAGGTGGTTCATGGGGTGCACTCACAGTCATGACGATGGGACGCCTCCCGATCAAGAGAGGCCCAGGGCATACGTCAGGCTGTGGGCGAAGCGCGGGGGTTGGCCGAGGGCCAGGCATAGCGCGGCGGCGCCTTGTTGTGCCGCTCATGGGCCGGGCGTGGGAGTTGTTTCAGGCCCAACAGCCAGGCCAGGCCGACCAGAAACACCAGGGCAAGCGTTAACGCGTTGCAGACTGGGCAGGCAAAGTAGTTCGAGATGTTACTGGAAGCCGAGCTGCCCGACCCTTGGTCGGAAAGTGGCGCCTGCTTGCCGTCCACCGAACAGAACGCCCCGCCGATGCCATTGAGCGCCTGACCTGTCATCTGCCCATGCCCAAAACCGCAGACGAACAGGTTCATCAGCACGCAGAAGTACAGGGCCCAGGCAATCAGCGAACGGTCGGGGTGGCTCGATTTCATGGCGGCGACTCTACCACCGCAGCCGCGAAAGCATGAAATGCGGCGCGCCCCTGTGACAGAACGTCGCAGATTCCGCGCCGCAGCCAGGGTTGGTAGACTTGGCGCCCTGCTCCCTTACTCCTTTTCAAAGCCTGATATCCAGATCCAGAGCAATGCAGGCGTTTCACAGGACGCACCGCTGATGAGTACGTTATTCACCCGCCGCAAAGTGCTGACCGGAATGGGCCTGCTGGGTCTTGGCGGCCTGCTGGGCGGCTGTGACTACAGCCCGAAGCTGAACTTCAAGTACGGCAAGGACCTGAGCGACAAGATCATGGGGCGCACCTTCAAGCTCAAGAACACCGACGGCGAAACCGTCACCCTGAGCTCGTACCGTGGCCTGATGCCGGTGGTGTTTTTTGGCTTCACCCAATGCCCGGCCGTGTGCCCGACCACGCTGGCACGCGCCGCCCAGGCCAAGAAACTGATGGGCCGCGATGGCGAAATCATGCAAGTGGTGTTTATCACCCTGGACCCGGAACGCGACACGCCGCAGATTCTCGACAAGTACGTCAAGGCCTTCGACCCCAGCTTCGAAGCGCTGTACGGCACCCCGGAAGAAATCGCCGTGGCCGCCAAGGAGTTCGGGATCTTTTATGAAAAGATCCCGCCGGCGACACCTACACCCTGTCCCACACCGCCACCAGCTTCGTGTTCGACACCCGTGGCAACCTGCGCCTGGGCTTGCAGGCATCCCTTACCGCTAAAGAGTGCGCAGAAGACCTGCTCACCGTCATGGAGGTCTGCTAATGACTGCCGCTCAACACCTTAAACGCACCCTGATCGGCCTGACCCTGCTGGGCCTTGCCGCACACGCCAGCGCCCAGGTCCAAGTGTCCGACGCCTGGGTGCGCGCCACCGTGCCGGGCCAACCCTCCAGCGGCGCGTTCATGACCATCACCGCCGACAGCGACAGCCAATTGCTGAGCGTGGCCTCGCCCGTGGCCAAGGACGTGCAGATCCATGAAATGAGCATGAAGGACGACGTGATGCGCATGGGCCCGGTGAACGCGGTGGCGCTGCCGGCCGGCAAGGCCGTCACCCTCGACCCCAACGGCTACCACGTGATGCTGATGGGCCTCACCGGCCAGATCAAGGAAGGCGACCAAGTGCCGCTGACCCTGACCGTGCAAGACGCCAAGGGTCAGAAACAGACGATTGAACTGCAGGCCCCGGCCCGTGGGCTGGATGGGATGGACCACAGCAAGATGCATTGATCGACTGCGTGAACCCAATCCAACGGGTGATGGAGGCGCAACTCCAACCCAAATGGCTGTATATCAGCCGGTATGGGCACATGCCGGGATTCCCGCTGTATTTTTCATTTCATCCCGGTGTACGAGTGGGTGGAGGAAGCATTTTGGCAGGATGAGCGATATCGGCTCCTGCAAAGTTTTGGCACGCAGCCTATAGCCCAGACACTGACTGATGGCGCTGAGTTGACGCTCTTCGTGTGGCGAGAATTTGGGGAGAGCGCCACGCCGCCGAAAATTCAGGGACAATCAGTCACCCAAGTGACTGCACGGCTGCGCGCAGCTTTCCGGTCGAAGTGATGAGCACATGTGGGAGCTGTCGAGCTTTAGCGAGGCTGCGATAGCGGGAGACCAGGCGCTGAAGACGCCAGCAATGCCGGCCCCTTCGCAGCCTCGCTGGGGCTCGACAGCTCCCACAGAGGGCATAGGTATCTACACAACTTCCAATGGCTGACAAATCTCTCCATGGCGAGGTGGCTTGCCCCAATGCCCATCAGTTAAGCGCAGATCCCCCTGTGGGAGCGGGCTTGCTCGCGAATACGGTGTATCCAAACATAAAATAACTTACTGATTTTTAAGAGTTAAAATTTCACCCTCAAATCTTGAATCTCGCGGAAGCTATTTCAGGCGACCACGTTCTTGTGGTCGAGGGAGGTTGCTCCCGTGGCGGCCTTCGGGCC
>JAFHKH010000106.1 GCA_016937595.1 Pseudomonas cedrina subsp. fulgida
GCCGATCGCCAGGCCCAGGCGGGCGCGGCCATGCCGTAGATTTTCGAGAAGGTGCGCAGCACCAGCAGGTCGTCGTGGTCCTTGACCCAACTGACAACGCTGGGCACGTCGGCAAAATCGATATAGGCCTCGTCCACCACCAACACACTGCCCTGGGGTTTGCCCGCAAGCGCCTGACGGATAGCGTCGACGGGCGTGACGGTGCCAGTGGGGTTATTGGGGTTGCACAGGTACAGCATGCCAGCCTGGCGATCGGCGGCGAGCATGGCCGGGATGTCGTGGGCGTGGTCGGCGTTCAGGCTGACTTCCTTCACCGGCGCCTTGTGCGATTGCGCCGCCTGGCGTGGCACTTCGTAGGACGGCGTGGCCATCACCAGGCCGCGGGTCTCGCTGGTAAAGGCCAGCACCGCATAGCGCAAGGCGGCCATGGAGCCTGCAAACACCGCCACCTGCTCTTCGGCTATACCTTGCTGTTGAGCAAACAGCCCGGCCAACGCATACATATGGCCGTAAGGATAACGTCCGGACGTGGCGATGCCCTGCTGCATCGCCTCACGCGCAGCGCTGGAGGGGCCGTAGGGGCTTTCGTTGTAGTTGAGCCGTACCTTGTCGGCCTTGGCCGGCTGCGGCGCCGCAACCGCCCAGTCCAGGCGCCCCAGCAATGGCAGGGCAGCGCCCACGGCGAGAAGGGTCCGACGACTAACGCTGACCATATGACAACTCCTTGTTGCAGGCAGGTAACGGATTCGCACAGCTCGTACAGCAAGGTATGACGAGAACGGTGCCCGCGAATTTAAACCGCCGCCCAAGAAAAAGCCCCGCGCTTCTCTCGAAGGCGGGGCTTTTTCACTGCGGGACGTCTCAGTGAGCGGAGGTCAGCAACAGCTCTTTCGGCACTTGGAAATCCAGGGACATCATCACGCTGAGCGCGGTGATGGTGAAGATCGAGAACACGAACAGCTTGCGCGCCCAGACGGTGTCATCCACCGCCTTGTAGCCGGTCCAGGCCATGTACAACCAGTACATGCCCATGGCCGCGGCGACGGCGAGGTAGCTCATGCCGGCGTAGCCACTGAAGGTCAACATCAAGGTCGCCACGAGGAAGGCCAGGATGTAGAGCAGGATGTGTTTCTTGGCGACCTGGATGCCGCGCTTGACCGGCAACACCGGAATCGAAGCCGCCAGGTAGTCATTGAAGCGGAAAATCGCGATGGCGTAGGAATGCGGCATCTGCCACAGGCTGAACATCACCAGCAGCACCAGCGCGGCCATGTCGAAGCTATTGGTTACAGCCACATAACCAATCACCGGCGGCATCGCCCCCGACAGACTGCCCACCAGCGTGCCGTGCACCGACTTGCGCTTGAGGTAGAGGCTGTAGAGGCCGACGTAGATGACAAAACCGATCACGGCAAACAGCGCCGCCAGCGGGTTGGCCACCGTGTACAACAACGCCACGCCGGCAACACCCAGGACGGTCGCGAAGATCAGCGCCAGTTTCAGGGAGATGAGGCCCTGGACCAGCACGCGATTCTTGGTGCGCTCCATCTTGATGTCGATGTCACGGTCGATGCAGTTGTTGAACACGCATCCGGAAGCTACCACCAGGGACGTGCCGATCATTGCAGCCAGGAAGATGGCCAGATCGACATGTCCCTTGGAGGCCAGGAAGAAACCGCCCGCCACAGAAAGCACGTTACCGAAAATGATCCCCGGTTTGGTGATTTGGATAAAGTGCTTAAGCGACATCGGGTTTTACCTCACTTCGCCATCATGTAGGTGTGGATGCTGAACATGATCCACAGCGACAGACCAACCAGCAGAACGATCACCAGGCCTGCGAACACGAACGCAATCACGTTCTCGCGCTGGGCCTCGGAGCGGTCCAGGTGCAGGAAGTACACCAGGTGAACCAGCACCTGGATCACCGCGAACGCCAACACGATCATCAGGGTGATCGATTTCGGCAGGGTTGGGTACATCACCAGGCCGAACGGGATCAGGGTCAGGATGACCGACAGGATGAAGCCGATAGCGTAAGACTTTACGCTGCCGTGGCTTGCATCGTGGCTGTCATGGGAGTGTGCATTAGCCATTACAGAGTCCCCATCAAGTAGACGACGGTGAATACGCAGATCCAGACCACGTCCAGGAAGTGCCAGAACAGGCTCAGGCAGCTCAGGCGAGTCTTGTTGGTGTTGGTCAGGCCGTGTTTATTGACCTGATACATCATCACCGCCATCCACAGCAGACCGGCCGACACGTGCAGACCGTGGGTGCCTACCAGCGTGAAGAACGCGGACAGGAAGCCGGAACGGTGCGGGCCGTAGCCCTCGGAGATCAGCAGGTGGAACTCGTTGATCTCCATGCCGATGAAGCCCAGGCCGAACAGGAAGGTCAGTGCCAACCAGCTCAGTACGCCTTTCTTGTTGCCCTTGTAGAAGGCCAACATGGCGAAACCGTAGGTGATCGAACTGAACAACAGCAAGGCGGTTTCGCCGAGCACGTAAGGCAGTTCGAAGATGTCGTGGCCCGACGGGCCACCCGCTACGTTGTTTACCAGTACCGCGTACACCGCGAAGATCGACGCAAACAAAATGCAGTCGGTCATCAGGTAGAGCCAGAAACCGAAGACGGTTATTGGCCCCGAGTCGTGGTGATGGTCATCGTGCCCATGGTCATCGACATGGGCGTGTCCAGCATTGGTCACTAAGTTCGACATGGTTTAAGCCTGTTCCAACGAGGTTTCTACACGGTTGGCCGGGATTTTCTTCTCGGCTACCAGGCGAGCGTGCTGCTCGGCTTCGATGCGTTCGATCGTTTCGACCGGCACCATGTAGCCTTGATCATCACGGGCAGCATGAATGATGAAGTAACCGATAGTGCCCACCAGGCCCACGATTGCCAGCCACCAGATGTGCCAGATCATCGCGAAACCGAACACGGTCAACAGCGCACCCATCACCACGCCAGTGGCGGTGTTGTTTGGCATGTGGATCGGTTCGTAGTGCTTGGGTTGCTGGTACGCAGTACCGTCTTCCTTGGCTTCGGTGAACGCATCAATGGTGTTCGCGGTAGGAATCACGGCGAAGTTGTAGAACGGCGGAGGCGACGAGGTCGACCATTCCAGGGTGTGGCCGTTCCATGGATCGCCCGACTCGCAGAGGTTCTGCTTACGGTCACGCACGCTGACATACAGCTGGATCAACTGGCAGGCGATGCCCACAGCGATCATCACCGCACCGAACATGGCGACGTACAGGTACGGCACCCACTCAGGGTTGGTGGTGGCGTTCAGACGACGGGTCATGCCCATGAAGCCCAGTGCGTAGAGCGGCATGAACGCGACGAAGAAGCCCGAGATCCAGAACCAGAATGCAGCCTTGCCCCAGCCTTCGTGCAGCTTGAAGCCGAACGCTTTCGGGAAGTAGAAGCTGAAACCGGCGATGTAACCGAATACCGCGCCACCGATGATCACGTTGTGGAAGTGAGCGATCACGAACAGGCTGTTGTGCAGTACGAAGTCAGCACCCGGGATGGCCAGCAGTACGCCGGTCATGCCGCCGATGGCGAAGGTCACCATGAAGCCAAGGGTCCACAGAACCTGGCTGGTCATGCGCAGACGACCGTGGTAGATGGTGAACAGCCAGTTGAACAGCTTCACCCCCGTCGGGATCGAAATCAGCATCGTCGCCAGGCCGAAGAAGGCGTTGACGCTGGCCCCCGACCCCATGGTGAAGAAGTGGTGCAGCCAAACCATGAAGCCCAGTACCGAGATCGCGCCCGATGCATACACCATCGAGTGGTGACCGAACAGGCGCTTGCCGGTAAAGGTCGAGATCACTTCGGAGAAGATACCGAACGCTGGCAGGATCAGGATGTACACCTCAGGGTGACCCCATGCCCAGAACAGGTTCACGTACATCATTGGATTGCCACCAAGTTCATTGGTGAAAATGTGGAAATCCAGGTAACGGTCAAGCGACAGCAGCGCCATGGTAGCGGCCAGGATCGGGAACGAAGCCACGATCAGCACGTTTGCCCAGGTGCAGGTCCAGGTGAAGATCGGCATGTCCATCAGTTTCATGCCGGGGGCGCGCATTTTCAGGACGGTGGCCAGGAAGTTGACCCCCGTCAGTGTCGTCCCTAGCCCTGATAACTGTAGCGCCCAGATGTAGTAGTCCACACCCACGCCAGGGCTGTATTGCAGGCCCGACAATGGCGGATACGCAACCCAACCGGTCTTGGCGAATTCGCCGACGCCCAGGGACACGTTGATCAGCACCACGCCGGAGACCAGCAGCCAGAAGCTCAGGGAGTTCAGGAACGGGTAGGCAACGTCACGCGCACCGATCTGCAGCGGCAAGGCAAGGTTCATCAGGCCGGTGAAGAAAGGCATCGCCATGAAGATGATCATGATCACACCGTGAGCGGTGAAGATCTGGTCATAGTGTTCAGGCGGCAGGTAGCCAGGCGAGCCCTCGGTGGCCATGGCCAACTGGGTACGCATCATGATGGCGTCGGCAAAGCCACGCAGCAGCATGACCATGGCCACGATGACGTACATGACGCCGATTTTCTTGTGGTCGACCGATGTCAGCCACTCGGTCCACAGGTAGGTCCACTTCTTGAAGTAGGTGATACCCGCAAACAGTGCCAGACCACCCAGCGCGATCATGGCGATGGTAATCATCACAATCGGCTCGTGGAAAGGGACCGCATCCCAACTTAATTTACCAAACATCGTTTACTCCTCTGCCCCAGCAGTTGAATGCGCGCCTGTGTCAGAACCTTCAACCGCGGCCACTTCTTTCTTCTCGTGCTTGACCGGCTTGCCTGGCTTCATCCCTTCGTACTTGTCGACGATTTTCTGAAACAGGTTCGGCTCGTACGAGGAGTACAGGGCGACTGGGTTGTTCTGGCTTGGTTTGGTCAGGGCGTCGTATTCAGCTTGATCCAGCTGTTTAGGTGCGGCCTTGACTTCGGCTACCCAGGCGTTGAAGTCTTCCTGGCTTGTCGAGATCGCTTTGAATTTCATGCCGGTGAAGCCAGCGCCGCTGTAGTTGGCGGAGATGCCTTCCATTTCAGCTTTCTGGTTGGCGATCAGGTGCAGCTTGGTCTGCATGCCTGCCATCGCGTAGATCTGGCCGCCCAGGGCCGGGATGAAGAACGAGTTCATCACAGCGTCGGAGGTGATCTTGAAGTTCAGCGGGGTGTGCTCCGGGAACCGGATCTGGTTGACCGTGGCGATACCCAGGTCCGGGTAGATGAACAGCCACTTCCAATCCAGCGCGACCACTTCGATGTTGATCGGCTTGACGTCGGATTCCAGCGCACGGTACGGGTCCAGTGCGTGGGTGGACTTGTAGGTCACATAACCCAGGGCAATGATGATGAGGATCGGGACCAGCCACACCGCGATTTCGATCTTGGTGGAGTGCGACCACTTCGGCGCGTAGGTGGCGCTGGTGTTCGACGCGCGGTATTTCCAGGCGAAGGCAAAGGTCATGATGATCACAGGCACCACGACCAGCAGCATCAGCAGGGTGGCGGTGATGATCAGGTTGCGTTCATCCAGACCGACCTGTCCTTTTGGGTCGAGCAAGGTCCACTTGCAGCCTCCCAGCATTAACATCATGCCAAGCAGCGGCAAAAAGCCTAGTAATCGGGGGTACCTGTTTTTACTCATCTCACGACCTCTAAAGCAGCTTGCGCAATGCAGTTGGGTTTTGATCGCCAACACTTCACCCTGCCAAGGGTTGGCATTTCTCTTCGATTGAATAAGAGCCTGCCCGCCACGCCATAAGGTTACGTTTCACGGACCTGCGGTGAGTTCTTATTCGATTTCGTGGTCAAAGGCCTTGTTACAGACCAATTCCATTTGGTGCGGATAGTTGGAAGGCTGCCGGAACCTTGGGGTCGCACAGAGCCATCCATCTGCCCCTCGACCGCGCCGGTGCTCAAAAATTGAATAGCACCGGACATTCAGTGCGGGCGATTGTAGTTAGCTGGCGATGTATAAACCATGTCTGATAAAGAAATAATTTTTATTGATTACAGCAATAATCCTTCACCAATATTGCAAAGGTTCGCGATCTTATCGCGTTCGACGCTCATCAAAAACCACAAAAATTACCGTGTTATAGGGCAAGACGCCGCCCCCCTTACCCTGCGTAAGGGCCTGCCAAACGGATACAAGCCCCCATAAATCAAGGCATTGGCTCATCAGGAAATCCCTGGTGCGGCGCGAGGCTCGGAAGATCGAAAGGACTATAAACTGACAGCACATTTTGGCCGTTTTATGCAAATCCAAGGGCTTGGTCCGGCGTTCAGAAATGTCCTGCGGCAGCTTCCGTGTGACAACATGTCGCACACTGCGCGCACCGGAAATTGTCCGGCGTCACGTTCTGTTCACAAATCCCTGCAAAACAAAAACGCCCCGGCCTTCGTTCAAGAAAGACCGGGGCGTTTGCGCAAATGAGCGTCAGGCGTTGCGCTGGCGATTTCGATAGATGCCCAGGGGCACCAGGATCACGGTCAGCACGAACGCCACCAGCGCCCACTGCGCCAGTGACAGGCCCAGCACCGGCGGGTATGGGGTGCTGCAGAAGCCATCGACCTGGAAGCCGAGGGGAAACACCTTGGCCAGGGGCAAGTCATCAACGATAGGTTGCAGCACATCGACGCCGCAACTGACCTGGGGGAAAAACTGGGTGTACACATGGTGACCGGCCGCCGCCACACCGCCGAGGGCGCTGAGGATCACCAGCCCTTCAAAAAACGTGAGGGCGCCTTTGGTGCGCATGCCCGCGCCGATGAACGCGAAGATCGCGATCAACAGCAAGGCGTAGCGTTGCAGGATGCACAGCGGGCAAGGTGCCTCGCCCAGCACCACCTGCATGTACAGCGCACCGCCGATCAGCGCCAGGCAGATGATGCCCAGCAACACCAGAAAGCGCCGCTCCCTGCCTAAACGCAATTCGTCACTCATCTCCGGTTCCCTTTGTTTGGTTATGCCAATGGCCGCAAGTTTACACACAGGGAGTGGTTTAAACAGAGGGGGGTTAACAGCGGATTAATCGAGGAAAAATGGTGTGGCCGGGCGGACGCCATCGCGGGCAAGCCC
>JAFHKH010000107.1 GCA_016937595.1 Pseudomonas cedrina subsp. fulgida
CGCGGTGCTGGCGCTGCTGGCCGGCGGTGGTTTACAGGCGCTGCAAACGGCCTGATACACTCTCCCCGCCGACATTAATCGACTGGGAGCAAGGCATGGGCTGGGATTTGGCAACGCCGTTTATCATCGATCTGCAGGTTGCCCCTGAAGACATCGACGGCCTGGGGCACGCCAACAACGCGGTGTACGTGGCCTGGCTGGAGCGCTGCGCCTGGCGCCACTCCCAGCGCCTGGGCCTGGACCTTACCGAGTACCGCCGCCTGGACCGTGCCATGGCGGTGGTGCGCCACGAGATCGACTATCTGGCCGCAGGCTACGAAGGCGATGAGTTGCAACTGGCGACCTGGATCGTCGACTGGGACCAGCGCCTGAAAATGACCCGACGCTTCCAACTGGTACGCCCACGTGACGGCCTGACCTTGCTGCGCGCGCAAACCACCTTTGTCTGTATCGAGCTGTCCACCGGCAAGCCCAAGCGCATGCCCGCCGAGTTTCTCGACGGATATGGCCCCGCCCTGACCGGGGGTTAACGGTTGTTGTGGGAAACCCAGTAAACTGCGCCACGATTTTTGTTGAGTGTTTTCCATGCAAATTGCTTTGGCGCCCATGGAGGGGTTGGTCGACAACATCCTGCGGGACGTGCTGACCCGCGTCGGCGGTATCGACTGGTGCGTGACCGAGTTCATCCGCGTCAACGACCGCCTGCTCACCCCCGCGTATTTCCACAAGCTTGCCCCGGAACTGCTGCACGGCGCGCATACCGCCGCCGGCGTGCCGCTACGCGTGCAGTTGCTGGGTTCCGACCCGGTGTGCCTGGCGGAAAACGCCGCCCTGGCGTGCGAGCTGGGCTCGCAAGTGATCGACCTGAACTTCGGCTGCCCGGCCAAGACCGTGAACAAGTCCCGTGGCGGTGCGGTGCTGCTCAAGGAGCCGGAGTTACTCAACCAGATTGTCGAGCATGTGCGCCGCGCCTGCCTGCCCATATTCCGGTGACCGCCAAGATGCGCCTGGGTTTCGACAGCCCGGACGGCGCCCTGGTCTGCGCCACTGCCCTGGCCGAGGGCGGCGCGGCGCATATCGTGGTGCATGCGCGTACCAAGACCGACGGCTATAAACCGCCGGCCCACTGGGAATGGATCCCGCGGGTGCAGGACGTGGTCAAGGTGCCGGTGTTCGCCAATGGCGATATCTGGAGCGTCGAAGACTGGCAGCGCTGCCGCGAAATCAGCGGTGCCGAGGACATCATGCTGGGCCGTGGCCTGGTCGCGCGCCCGGACCTGGCGCTGCAGATTGCCGCGGCGCGGGCGGGCGAGGAGGTGGTCGAGATGACGTGGGCGCAACTGCAGCCCATGCTCCGGGATTTCTGGACCCAGTCGGTGGCACAACTGACCGAGCGTCAAGCGCCGGGGCGCTTGAAGCAATGGCTGGCGATGCTCACCCGCAATTACCCTGAGGCGGTGGAGCTGTTTACGCTGATGCGCAGGGAGACTGACCTGGAGCAGGTCGCACGCTTGATCGGCATGCCCGGTCGGCATGCCCGGTCGATGGCATTGCAAGATTAGGTTTACATATATAAGTGTTTCATTCTTTGCTGTAACAGGCGCCGAAAGGCGCTTTTTTTTCGTCTGAAAAATTACGCTGGGGTGTAACAGCGCGCTGTTCAAGCACTGTCTCCAATACTGGGGGGGCTGTGCTATTACCTGATATATGCAAGTAAATATGAGTTGTTTACTAAACTGCTACGGTTTTTTAATGCGTTTCAAAGTTGGCTGGTTAATTGGGTTAGTTGCGCGCGCGTCGATTAGCATAAGTTGCAGGGGTGCGAGGGTATGGTTGTTTTCCTTAAGTTGCTTTCATTCCGGGGTGTTGCCTTAAATGTCTGATTTCAGCCTGGGCGGGGCCTGCATGCTCTAGGTTTTTCAAGGGTGGCATCAGCAAAAAGTCAATTGGTTTCCTTATATGAGTCGCCACTCTTCGGAACGTATCAGTGCTACAGCCCACGAATCTTGTGAGCGTGTACAGCTCACAGTTGTTTTGCAGTCTTAATCAATCAGTGCCTCTCTCCTGCTGTGCGGAAGTTGGCGCGCCCTGAGGAATTAAAATATGTCTAATGTCTCGAGCAAACAGTATGTACCGATGATTACAGAGCCTACCACGCTGAACCATTCGCCAGTGCCGCTGAATAAGCCGCTCCCAGTGTCTCACTCGGCAGACAGTGTGAGTCAATTTCTGCGCGACAGCAGCCCGGCGCAAAAAGAAAACAATGTGACCTTGAATAAGGAGTCCCTGGAAAAGCTGTTTGCGATGTTTGAGTTTGCGCTCAAGGCGATGCGTAGCATGCTCGCCGGCATGGGCGTGCTGCCCAGGTTGCCTAGTGAATTGCAGGCTCAACCCCATGTGATGCCCGGTCCTGACCCCAAGGCCGTTGCGGATGCAGGGGTTAAACCCAGGACCGCGCCGCACATGCAAACCGGCACGCAGGTGAAGCCTGGCCCGCAAGTGAAAGTAATGCCGAATGGGCCTGCCCCATTGGACCTTGCACCTGATGGCAAGCACGTTGCCAAACCGGCTATGGCTTCAACCACGGATGCGGCACAGAACACTAAGTTGCCTTCCGAAATAAAGGTGACGGTGCAGGTCCAGGGATGTCACTGCCCCCATACCGGCGAAGAAGTTGCACCACAGCCGGGGCTCAACCCACGGAGCGATGCGCAAGCCTTGTCGCCCGCATTGATCGTGTCAGACGCCGGTACCCAGCCCTCGTCACCGCCTGCCTCGACCACGGTGCTTCCAAAAGCTGGGAGCCGAACCACGCCAGACCCTACGTTCCCTGCGCCTGAAGAACGAATCGTCTCGCCCAGCGGGCCTTCCCGTGGGCGATCCGCAGAACGTTCCGCGCCCAACCCAAGCCTGCGCCAACGCTTCTGAGGCTGCCGTCTGAATATCCGCTTCCTGGCCCTGCGGCCAGGGAGCCCTCAATGAGAGCTGAAATATGCCATTTATAAGCCATAGCCCTTATGTGCGGCCACCCATTGCTCCTTGCCAATCGCCTGTATGTTCGGTCCGTGCACCGTCGGTTCCTGGATACCGGGACACCTTTCGTACCGTGCCACCTCTGCACCGCACGAACGTCAAGCCCGATAGCTTCGGTAGCCATCTGCAGCCCGTTGCCCTGATGAGCCTGCTGACTGGCCTGTTCAAGTCGTTTTTCGATCAATTGCAAAGTCTCCTGAGCAGAGACATTAACCCGCCAGCGCCGAGACGCGACGACTTACCGCTACCGCGCGTGCTGCCCGAGCCCGAGCCGGCAGTTATCGATAAGCAAAAACAACCCATTCCAGGGCCGTCCAGTCAGCGTAACGGTGTAAAGCCCCACAACATCTGGAATGGCTTTAGTCAGGGTGAGCCAGGCAATTGCGTAACGGTTTCGGCCATCAAGGCGGCGATGGCGAAGTTCGGCCAAAGCCCGACGGATATCTACAGGTCTGTGGAGAAAATCTCGGAGGGTTATCGGGTTGTCATGCGCGATGGCTTCACGTTGGTGTTGAAACCGTCTGAGTTGGATCAGGCCATTCGTGGTTCCGATTTCGTTCTGTTGAATGATCGAGACATGCTCAAGGACGCGCACTTTCTTTTCGCATGTTCCGCCAAGCGCGCGCAAATGGAGAATAACGACGGGTGGGCAAGCAGAAGTTTTGGTGCAGCCATACACAGCCTTAATAACGGTGAGGATGAGTGGGGTCCGGGGGAGGGCTTAAAGCGCCTGGGATTAGCGAATCACATGGTGAACGTTTCGGTAAGTGACTTCGCTGACAGATCGTTGATTGGCATATTCAATCGGCGCGGGCATTCGGTTGCCGTAGTGGACGGAAGTGAAGAACTCTATGGCAACAGAGGCGATCGGCCGGAAAGAAAAGGGCAAGCAGTTGCGTTGATCTAGCAGCGTTCATCGCGAACTTTCTCTCTCTGACTCCTCCAACCTATTCATTCGCGAGTTAAAGATATGAGTCCATTTGCAGTTGAATCTTCAGCTCATTTAATGCCCACGGCGCCGCCGTTATCCGATCACTCGCAAAGAGCAACGCCGCTTATCCCCGCATTTGAAGCATCGGAGCGGCGTTTCGGTGAGCATTTCAATGCGAGTTCGCACAGCGCCGTCATCAAACTCATGATGCTGACGTTCGGCCCGCGCCCTGGCGATATGTTCCAAGAGGTGCGGGACAGTGCAGACGGCTATGACGTGACCATGAAGGATGGTTACCGGCTGCACGTTTCCAGGCAGGAGCTGCAACGGGCTGGCGCTGCTTCACGTTTTACCGGCCCTGACCGCGATGCGCTGAACAGTGCCCACTTCGCGCTGGCGGTGTTCGTCAAGCGTAAACAGCTGCGCAGCGGCAACGCTGCTGATCCGCGCGGTTTCGAGTCGGCCCTGACCCAGTCGCTGCAAGGTGAAACGGCCTTTAACCTGCTCAAAGGCATGGGGTTGTCCGGCCATCTCCAGTACGTGCCCACTGCGACGGTTGTCAGCACGGGCGCAACGGGGGGTGGCCGACAGCTACGATTCTGGCGCCTCGCTGATTCACGCCGGCCAGGCACACCTTTTCGGCAGGCAGCGTTCGCCGGATCGCCGCCATATGTACACGCTGGTGAAGGATGGCGCGTCGCGGCCTCGCATTCTGCCGGCCCCCGTTACGCCTGTCATCGTGCCCAAGGTTGAACCGAGCACAACACCAGTACGCCCAGAGGCTGCCGAGGTTATGCGGGGTTTCACAGCCGCATCGCGACAGGTGGGTGAGGTATTCGACCTGAGCAGTCATGCCGCCGTCATCAAGATGATGATGCTCAGGTTTGGCCGCTCACCCTCCGATATGTTTGAACGCGTCCAGGCCACTGAGTCGGGACACAACGTCACCATGAAAGACGGTTTTGAAGTGACAGTCTCCAGGCAGGAGCTGCAGCGCACTGCCGAAGCCTCACGGTTTATCGGTGCCGACACGCAAATGATCAACGACGCCCATTTCATGCTGGCGGCCTTTGCCAAGCGCAAGGCGGCCGAGGGCAATGTCCAGTTTGACGCGGCGTTATCGAGCACCTTGCGCGGAGAGTCCACTTATAACGCCTTGAAGGGGATGGGCCTGATCGGTTTTCTGCGGGTTGCGCCACCTGACGCGCTAGGCGCGCCGGACCGCGTCGGCGTCACTTCCACCTTTAACTATTCAAGCGCGTTGGTGGTGGATGGCTTCAAGCATGGCAACGGCGAGCAAGCGCCCATCGTCAAGGACTACGGCTATCAGCTCGCCGCGAACATTCCGGTCGAGCCCGACGCCAGGCCCGCGCGGTTCCCGGCGGCCCCCATCAGCGTCAAACCTGCCGACATCTGGCGGGGTGTCTATCAGGGCGAGGAAGGTAACTGTGTCACGGTATCGGCGATCAAGGCCGCAATGATGAAGTATGGGCAAAACCCTTTGGGCATCTTCAAGCACGTCACTGAAGCGCCGAGCGGCTACACCATCACTATGCGTGACGGTTGCACGGTTCGGCTGACCCATGATGAGCTGAAAGCGGCACGGAGGGCTGCCAACTTCTTTGGCACGGATAAAGGCTTGATTGACGACGCCGTGTTCCTGTACGCCGCGAGCGCCAAGCGTGCCCAGTTGGAAAATCACGAGTTTCGCGCCGGTGCCGGTTTTGATGTGGCCTTGCAAACACTCAACGATGGTGAGGTTCCCGGCGATGCGTTGCGCCGCCTTGGCCTGTATGCCTTTACCCGCAAGAGCAGCGTGCAGGAACTGGCCTCGGGCGTGCCAGGCACCCTGGCGAATTTCGAACATTCGGTGTTGGTTGTCGGTGGCGCCTTCGATGACTATGGCACCCCGCGCGATTTGAACGGCTCGCGCTGGATGCATAAGCGCGGCCGCGCACTCAAATTGGTGTAGGGCCTGCCCTCGCGCCAATCAAATGCTCGCGAAACCCGATCAAGGGCAATGGGCGGCTGTGCAGGTACCCTTGGTACAAATGGCAACCCAGGCCCTGCAGGAATGCCAGTTGGTCCTGGGTTTCCACACCTTCGGCGATCACTTCCAGGTTCAGGCTGCGGGCCATGGCCACGATGGCGCGGATGATTTCTGCGTCGTTGGGGTCATGGGTGGCGTCACGCACGAAGGATTGGTCGATCTTCAGGGCGTCCACCGGCAAACGCTTGAGGTAGGTGAGCGATGAATAGCCGGTGCCGAAGTCATCCATGGCAAAGCTCACGCCGAGTTTTTTCAGGCGGCGCATTTTGCTGATGGTGTCGTCCAGGTTCTGGATCACGATGCCTTCGGTAATCTCCAGTTTCAGCAGGCTGAACGGCAGTTGGTGCTGCTTGAGGCTGCGTTCCACCCGCTCCACGAAGTCGTTCTGGCGAAACTGCCGGGGGCTGATGTTCACGCACAGGCTGAAATTCAATGGGTCGACCAAGCCTTCCGCGATCAACAGTTCAAAGGCGGCGCAGGCTTCATCGAGGATCCAGGTACCGACTTCAAGGATCAGGCCGCTGTCTTCAAGCACCTTGATAAATTCGGACGGCGATTGCGCGCCCAGTTGCGGATGCTGCCAGCGCACCAGGGCCTCGGCGCCGACTATCGTGTTGCCACGCGCATCCACTTGCGGCTGGAAGTGCACGCTGAACTCACCGCGCGCCAGGGCCAGGCGCAGGTCGGTCTCCATGCGCAGGCGTTCGCTGGCGGTTTTCTGCATGCTGTTGTGGAACATCTGCGTGGTATTGCGCCCTGAATCCTTGGCGCGGTACAGGGCGATGTCGGCGCGCTTGAGCAAGTCCGCCGGCGTGGAGCCGTGATCGGGAATCAGCGCCACACCGATACTCGGTGTCACCTGCAGGCGGTGACCGTCGAGAAACATCGGCTCCGAGAGCAGCTCGCGCAGGGTATCGGCCAGTCCCTGCACCTGGCTGCTGACCTCCATGCGCGAACCCTCCAGGCCACTGAGCAGCACCACGAATTCATCGCCGCCCAGCCGCGCGACGGTGTCTTCCATGCGCACGCTGGCTTCCAGGCGCGCGGTGACGATCTTCAGCACCGTGTCGCCCACCGGATGCCCGAGGGAATCGTTGATGTGCTTGAAATGGTCAAGGTCAAGGAACAACAGCGCGCCGCGCAGGTTATGCCGCTTGAGCAGGGCGATCTGTTGGCTCAGGCGGTCCATCAGCAAGGCTCGGTTGGGCAGATTGGTCAGCGGGTCGTGGTAGGCCAGGTGGCGGATCTGCGCCTGGGCGTTTTTCAGCAAGCTGACGTCCCGCGCGGTCAGCAGCAGGCACGGGGTTTCATTCAGGGTGATGGGTTCCACCGAGACTTCCACCGCCAGCAACTCGCCGCGCTTGTTATGCCAGAGCATTTCCAGGTGGTTGATACGGCCTTTGATCTGCAACTGGGCCAATAATGCGGCGCGTTGGTTTTCATCGGCCCAGATGCCGATCTGGTAAAAGGTCAGGCCAATGGCTTCCTCGGCGCGGTAGCCGGTCAGGCGGCAAAAGCCGTCGTTGACCTCCACATAACGACCGGTGTCGCGCTCGGTGATGGAGATCGCGTCGGGGCTGGAGTGGAAGGCCTTGGCGAATTTCTCTTCGCTGGCCTTCAGGGCGGCTTCCGAGCGTTGCTGCTGGGTGATGTCCCGCAGCGTGGTCACAATGCACGGTTGGTCGCCGACCTTGATCAAGCGGCTGGAGATTACACAGGTAAGGCTCTGGCCGTCCTTGTGGTGCACCACAAGCGCGACATTGTTCAGCGCCTGCTCGCGGATGACCCGCTCGATCCGCTGCAGGCGCTTGCTCGACTCGTCCCATAGGCCGATCTGCGCGGCGCTTTTGTCGATCACCTCGGCGGCTGTCCAGCCAAAGGTCTGGGTAAAGGCGGGGTTGATCTCGATAAACGCGCCGCTGTCCAGGCCGGTCACGCAGATCGGGTCGGGGCTGGCCTGGAACAGGCTGGCGAATTTCTCTTCGGAGGCGATCAGGCGCTGTTCGCGCTCCACTTGGTCGGTGATGTCCAGCAGGGTGCCGGCCATGCGCAACGGTGCGCCGTGTTCATCGCGGTACAGGCGCGCACGGCTTTCGAGGTAGCGCGAGCTGCCGTCTTCCATGGGCACGCGGTACGTCAGTTGGTAGCTGCCGGCGGGGCCCTCGCGCAGGGTGCGGTAGGCGGTGCGCATGTTTTCGCGCTCTTCGTCGGGCATGCCTTCGAAAAACGCCTCGAAGGATTCATGGAACGGTTCCGGCGGCAGGCCGTGCAACTGGGCCGCGCGTGCCGAGCCATAGAGCATGCCGGTGGGAATGTGCCAGTCCCAGGTGCCCAGTTGCGCCGAATCCAGGGCCAGGTCGAGGCGCTCCTGACTGTCCTTGAGCGCTTGCTCGGCGTTCTTGCGCTGAGTGATTTCGCGGATCACGCCTATCATTCGGCGCCGGCCGGACTTGTCGGGCGCCAAGCTGCCGCTGATCTCCAGCCAGTGCTGGCTGCCATCGGGCCAGGCAATGCGGTGGTGCATGGCGTGCTCGGTCGGCTCGCCCGCCAGCACCGCGTGGAACGCCTGCACCACCTGGCACGATCCCCCGGTGCCAGCAGGTCGAGGTAGTCCAGGTCCTTGGGCAACGGCTGGCGCGGGTCGAAGCCGAACAGCGCCTGGGTGCCCCGCGACCAACTGATCCGGCCGGTGTCGATTTCCCAGCACCATGCGCCCAGCCGCGCAGCATTCAACGCGGCCAGCAGTTGCGGGGCACTGTCCCAGCTTTGTTCCGCCTCTTGGGGGTCCAGGGCGTAGATACGTGGCAGGGGCGGTACGGAATCGACGGGGTTGGGCATTATCACAGGGCCTTGGCTCGATGGGCGTTCGACGCGGCTTGCATCAGACCTTGAGGCCGCACGGTGTCATGCCGGTATCCGTGGCAGATCGACCTGTGCATCCAATAGGCTCATGAAAGCCCGCGCAGCGTTCGACAGCGTCCTTTCGGTGTGCACGATATAGCCTAGCTGGCGACTGAGTTGTATGCCCGGTAAAGCGATACTTGCCACCTGATCATCCAGCATGGTGCGCGGCAATACGCTCCAGGCCAGACCGATGGACACCATCATCTTGATGGTTTCCAGGTAGTTGGTGCTCATTGCAATGTTTGGAGTGAGGCCCTGGGCCTCGAACAGCCGGCTGACAATATGGTGGGTAAAGGTGTTGCCGCCGGGAAAAACCGCCGGGTGCCCGGCAATATCGGCCAGGCTGATGTTGCCATTGCTGATCAGACTGTGCTCCGGCGCCACCACGAAATCCAGCGGGTCGTCCCACACCGGCGTGGCGCGCACCAGGTGGTGAGGATCGGGCGCCAGGGTGATCACCGCCACTTCGGCACGGCCATGGAGGATTTCTTCGTAGGCCACTTCTGAATCAAGAAACTGGATATCCAGCGCCACGTTCGGGTATTGCCGGGTAAAGGTACGCAGCACCGGCGGCAGGCGGTGCAGGCCGATGTGGTGGCTGGTGGCCAGGGTGAGACGCCCGCTGACTTCGCCGGTGAGGTTGGTGAGGGCGCGGCGCGTGTCGTCCAGCACGTTGAGGATCTGATAAGCCCGCGGCAGCAGGGCCCGTCCGGCTTCCGTCAAGCCAACTTCACGACCCAGGCGGTCGAACAATCGCACCTTCAATTGTTGTTCCAGGCCGGCAATCCGCTTGCTGATGGCCGGCTGTGTCAGGTGCAGGCGCTCACCGGCGCCCGAGAAGCTGCCGGTCTCGGCGATGGCGATAAAAGCGTTGAGGTTGGCCAGGTCCATTGTGGTATTCCAGTAGGTAATCCAAAGCATAAAAAATATGAATTTGAGTTATTTAATGTAGCGCCATACCATCAGCCTCACAAGCCAAAGGGTTATTGAATGTTTCAAGGCCTGGGGCATAGAAAGACCGCTGATGAGGACCGACTGATGGCCGGCAAAACGCTTTACGACAAGCTTTGGGATTCCCATGAAGTGAAACGGCGCGACGATGGCTCGTCGCTGATCTATATCGACCGTCACATCATCCATGAAGTGACCTCGCCCCAAGCGTTCGAAGGCCTGCGGCTGGCCGGGCGCAAGCCTTGGCGCGTCGACTCGATCATCGCCACCCCGGACCACAACGTGCCGACCACCCCTGAGCGCAAGGGCGGCATCGACGCCATCGCCGACACCGTCTCGCGTCTGCAGGTGCAGACCCTCGACGACTATTGCGACGAATACGGCATCACCGAATTCAAGATGAATGACGTGCGCCAAGGCATTGTCCACGTGATCGGCCCGGAGCAGGGCGCCACCTTGCCGGGCATGACCGTGGTCTGCGGCGACTCCCACACTTCCACCCACGGCGCGTTCGCGCCCTGGCCCACGGCATCGGCACGTCCGAGGTGGAACATGTGTTCGCCACCCAGTGCCTGGTCGCCAAGAAAATGAAGAACATGCTGGTACGCGTCGAAGGCAAGCTGCCGTTTGGCGTGACCGCCAAGGATATCGTGCTTGCCGTGATCGGCAAGATCGGCACCGCCGGCGGTAACGGCCATGCCATCGAATTCGCCGGCAGCGCGATTCGCGACCTGTCGATCGAAGGCCGCATGACCATCTGCAACATGTCCATCGAAGCCGGTGCCCGCGTCGGCATGGTGGCGGCGGACGAAAAAACCGTCGAGTACGTCAAGGGTCGGCCTTTCGCACCGACGGGCGCTGATTGGAACGCCGCCGTCGAAGCTTGGAAAGACTTGGTTTCCGACGCCGACGCGGTGTTTGACACCGTGGTCGAACTCGACGCGGCCCAGATCAAGCCGCAAGTCAGCTGGGGCACATCGCCGGAAATGGTGTTGGCCGTCGACCAGAACGTGCCGGACCCGGCCCAGGAAGCCGACCTGGTCAAGCGCGATTCCATCGAACGCGCCTTGAAGTACATGGGCTTGAAAGCCAACCAGGCGATCACCGACATCCAGTTGGATCGCGTGTTCATCGGTTCCTGCACCAACTCGCGGATCGAAGACCTGCGTGCCGCGGCGGTGATCGCCAAGGGCCGCAAGGTGGCATCGACCATCAAGCAAGCCATCGTGGTGCCGGGTTCGGGCCTGGTCAAGGCGCAAGCCGAAGCGGAAGGCCTGGACAAGATCTTCCTCGAGGCCGGTTTTGAATGGCGTGAGCCGGGCTGCTCGATGTGCCTGGCGATGAACCCGGACCGTTTGGAGAGCGGCGAGCACTGCGCGTCCACCTCCAACCGTAACTTCGAAGGGCGCCAAGGCGCCGGCGGGCGTACCCACCTGGTCAGCCCGGCCATGGCCGCCGCGGCTGCCGTCAACGGTCGTTTCATCGACGTTCGCGAATTGATCTGAGGAATACCCGATGCGTGCTTTTACACAACACACAGGTTTAGTCGCGCCGTTGGACCGTGCCAACGTGGACACCGACCAGATCATCCCCAAGCAGTTCTTGAAGTCGATCAAGCGCACCGGTTTCGGTCCGAACCTGTTCGACGAATGGCGCTACCTGGACGTGGGCTACGCCTACCAGGACAACTCCAAGCGCCCGCTGAACAAGGATTTCGTGCTCAACGCCGAGCGTTACCAGGGCGCCAGCGTGTTGCTGGCCCGGGAAAACTTCGGTTGCGGCTCCAGCCGTGAACACGCGCCGTGGGCTCTGGAAGAATATGGCTTTCGCAGCATCATCGCGCCGAGCTATGCCGACATCTTCTTTAACAACAGCTTCAAGAACGGCTTGTTGCCGATCATCTTGACTGACGCAGAAGTCGACGAGTTGTTCAAACAGGTGGAAGCCGAGGTTGGCTATCAACTGACCGTGGATTTGGCCGCGCAAACCGTGACCCGTCCGGACGGCAAGGTGTATCACTTTGAGGTGGATGCCTTCCGTAAACATTGCCTGATCAACGGCCTGGACGATATCGGCCTGACCTTGCAGGACGGTGATGCGATTGCGGCGTTTGAAGCTAAACACCGGGCGAGTCAGCCTTGGTTGTTTCGTGATGCCTGACTCCATGTAGACCGGACTGGCCCCTTCGCGAGCAAGCCCGCTCCCACATTCGACCGAGTTTCAAATTTGGAATGCAGTCAAATGTGGGAGCGGGCTTGCTCGCGAAGAGGCCTTAACAGGCACTAAAGATTCAAGGCAGGGGTGAAAAAGGCGAACGCCCATCGGCACTCTGCAATTCCTGCAGGTAATTGCGGAAAATCTGCCCCAGCACCTGGGTCGCCACTTCCAGCTCATCGCGCTGCATGTGCTCGGCCACTTCGTCGGCCGTGTCCAGTGCGTCTTCGGCGCCGTTGACCGCAGCCATTTTCAGCACGATGTACGCCTGCACATTATTGGCCGGTACGCCTTCGCCTTTGAAAAACATGCTGCCCAGCTGAAACTGCGCCTGGGCGTGGCCCTGCAACGAAGCTTTCTCGAAGTAGCTCAAGGCCTTGTTGAGGTCACGGGCCGGGTTTTTGCTGTCGTGGTAGTACTCGCCCAACTCGTATTGCGCCTGCGCATCCCCGCCGTCGGCCTGTTTCTGGCACGCGCTCAGGGCTTCGGCCTGGCTGTCTGGCTGGGTATTGAGGGTGCAGCGACCCATCGCTGGGATTAACAACGAGTTGCCGCCTGCTTGTGCATGTGCCAGCAGCGGCTGAAGGAGCAACAGGCAGCCCAGAACCAGGGTGCGGCCGGTGCGTTTCATGGGTATCGACTTACCTCTGACGGGGCACGCGGATCCTCGTGGGATCCAATAAGCGCGCATTATGAAATAAGCAGGCCTCTGCTTACAAAGTCTTTACTCGTTTTTCTGCTGGTTGGGCAAGTTATCTGCCGGATTGCAGGTAATTTCTCGAAAAAAATCGGAAATTTCTGTAGGCAGAGCAGCAAATCAGACACCGTTTGCACGGCGCCTGATTGTTGCGGCCCGTTATTTCAGGGCGGCGAAGGCCCGCTCGGCGGCGTCGAGGGTCAGTTTCAGCTCGGCGTCGCATGGGCGATCGAGGTGAAGCCGGCTTCGAAAGCGCTCGGCGCCAGGTACACGCCACCTTCGAGCATGAGGTGGAAGAAGCGCTTGAACAGATCGGCGTCGCTGCCCATCACGTCATCGAAAGTGACGATATCGTCGGCGCCGCTGAAGTACAGGCCGAACATACCGCCCGCCTGGGTGGTGACAAAGGGGATACCGGCCGCATCGGCGCGCTGTTGCAGGCCATCGAGCAGGCGCGTGGTGTAGTCGGTCAGCTCGGCGTGGAAGCCTGGCCGGCTGATCAGGCGCAGGGTGGTCAGGCCGGCGGCCATCGCCAGCGGGTTACCCGACAAGGTACCCGCCTGATACACCGGGCCCAGCGGCGCGATGTGCTGCATGATGTCGCGCTTGCCGCCGAAGCAGCCCACCGGCATGCCGCCGCCGATGATCTTGCCGAAGGTGCTCAGGTCTGGCGTTACACCATAGTGGGCCTGGGCGCCGCCGAGGGCGACGCGGAAACCGGTCATCACCTCGTCGAAAATCAGCACCACGCCATGCTTGTCGCACTGCTCGCGCAGGCCTTCGAGGAAACCCGCGCCGGCGGTACGCAGTTCATGTTGCCGGCCACCGGTTCGACGATGATGCACGCCACGTCCTGGCCGACTTCACTGAGCATCTGCTCGACGGCGCCGATGTCGTTGAACGGCAGGGTCAAGGTGTGTTTGGCAAACGCCGCCGGCACGCCGGCCGAGCTTGGCACGCCCTGGGTCAGCGCGCCGGAGCCGGCTTTCACCAACAGGCTGTCGGAGTGGCCGTGGTAGCAGCCTTCGAACTTGATGATGCTGTCGCGCCCGGTAAAACCACGCGCCAGGCGGATCGCGCTCATGGTGGCTTCGGTGCCGGAGCTGACCATGCGCACCATTTCCATCGACGGCACAATGCTGCACACCAGGTCAGCCATTTCGGTTTCCATGGCGGTCGGCGCGCCGTAGGAAAGGCCGTGTTGCAATTGCTGGCGCACCGCGTCCAGCACGTCCGGGTGGCTGTGGCCGAGGATCATCGGGCCCCAGGAACCCACGTAATCGACGTAGCGTTTGTCATCTTCGTCGGTGACGTAGGCGCCTTCGGCATGCTTGAAGAACAACGGCGTACCGCCCACGCTCTTGAACGCACGCACGGGGGAGTTCACACCACCGGGGATGTGTTTCTGGGCATTGGCAAACAGGGTTTCGGAACGGGACATGATCGGGCTCTCTGAAATCAAATCTTGAATAGGGCATTGAACGCACGGGCGCGGCGCGTGACTTCCTGGGTGCTGTCGGCACCGAACAGGCCGTGCACCACCGCCAGCAGGTCGGCGCCGTGGGCCACCAGAGGTTCGGCGTTCTCCAGGGTGACGCCGCCGATCACGCAGATCGGCAGGTGCAGGCGCTTGCGCGCGTCGGCGAGCATGTCAACGGTGGCGGCCGGAGCGCCGGGCTTGGTGCTGGAATTGAAAAAGCGGCCGAAGGCGACATAGCTGGCGCCTTCCTTGGCGGCCTGCTCGGCCAGTTCGACCTGGCTGTGGCAGGTGGCGCCGATGATGGCCTTGGAACCGAGCAGCGCGCGGGCCGTGGTCAGCGGGCCGTCGGTCTGGCCCAGGTGTACGCCGACGCCGAGGCGAGCGGCCAGTTCAGCGTCATCGTTGATGATCAACTGGGTCTTGTAGCGCGAGCACAACTCGCGCAGTTTTTCGGCTTCACGCAGGCGGCGGGCTTCGTCGCTGCTTTTGTCGCGGTACTGCAGCAGGGTCACGCCACCGTCCAGCGCCGCTTCGACGTAGGCGAGGAATTTGCCGGCCAATAATTGGCTGTCGGTAATGGCGTATAGGCCACGTAGTTTCATCGGGCAGGTCCCTTGATTTTACGAGCAGGTGTTACGAACAGAAATCCAGCGGCAACCGGCGCGGTACAAACTGGCCCTGGCCGAGTTGTTCGGCGTCACGCAGGGTGCGCCAAGTGTAGTTGAGCGCCGATTGCACGGCACTGACCAGGCCTTCGCCCTGGGCGATTCGCCCGGCCAACGCGCTGGCCAAGGTGCAGCCCGAACCGTGATAACTGCCGGGCAGGCGCTGGCAGGTAAAGGTCTGGCGCGTGCGTCGCGACTGTACAGGCGGTTGTGCACTTGATGCTCGTCGCCGTGGCCGCCGGTAATAAGCAGGTGCTTGATGTACGGCAGCAGTTTCTCGGCGCACGCGTCCGCCGTGCCTTCAGGCAGTTCCGCAAGGATGCGCGCTTCGGGCAGGTTTGGCGTGGCGATCAGCGACAACGGCAACAGCCGCTCGCGCATCGCAAAGCCGACTTCGTCCTTGCCCAGGCTGCCGCCGCCACCGGCACGCAGCACCGGGTCGCACACCACCGGCAGGTGCGGGTGCGCCTGCAGCAGTTCAACCACGGTGTTGACCATCGCGGTGGAACCGAGCATGCCCAGCTTCACCGCCGCCACGTCGGAGTCGCCGAGCACGGCATTGGCCTGTGCCAGCACCCACTCGCGGTCGAGCACGCGGAAATCGCTGACATTGACGGTGTTCTGCACGGTCAGGGCGTGACGGCCGGGGCGGCATGGCAACCCTGGGCGAGCAGGGCTTCGATATCTGCCTGCAAGCCGGCGCCACCACTGGGATCATGGCCGGAGAGACAGAGGACAACGGGGCGAGAGCTGTAGATATTCATGGTGCGCGAGCTTACCACCAAACGCTTTTGGCGGGGCCTTCCGGCGATGCTTGAATGATAGACGCATTTATCGTCAGGTATGGCGCTTTGCTAGTGTTTGCTGGCTGCTGCGGAACGCGCTGTAACCCTTGTTCTAGAGCCTCTCGAAATTTTATTTCAATGGTGTCTAATGGCCTTTAGCGTCTATGCTAGAGTGGATCCAAATGACTAACTGTATTGCCGGTGTACGTCTTCTCAAAAGGATGGGGGGCTTTTTGACATAACCGGACAGGCCACGCTGGGGCTCTATGCGCTATTTGCTGATGTTACTGTTGTGCGGGCTGCCGATGCTCGCCGGCGCCGTTGAGTTCACCCAGGATACGCGAAGCCTGCCGTTGGGCCGGGTCATGCAAGTGCTCGAAGACCCGACCGATGCCTTGACCATCGCTGATGTCAGCGCGCCTTCCGCCGCTGCACAGTTCAAGCCCCACGATAAAGACACTCTTAATGCGGGCTACTCACGCTCAGTGTTCTGGCTGAAGGTCAATCTGCGCTACCTGCCCGATCACTCCGATGCGCAACGCACCTGGTTGCTGGAGCTGGCATACCCCCCCGCTTGACCATCTTGACCTCTACCTGCCCGACAGCACCGGCACCTATCGCCTGGCCGGGCGAACCGGGGATGCGCTGCCGTTTTCCGCCCGCGAGATCCGGCAGAACAACTACCTGTTCAAGGTCGACTTTACCCCTGGGGAGGCGAAAACCGTTTACCTGCGCCTGCAAAGCGAAGGCTCGATCCAGGCGCCATTGACGCTCTGGTCCAGCACCGCCTACCTGGAGCAGCAGCCGCTGCGCCTCTACGTATTGGGCCTGATCTATGGCGTGCTGCTTGGGATGCTGGTCTACAACCTGTTCATCTACCTCAGCGTGCGCGACACCAGCTACCTCTATTACATCTTCTATATCGCTTCGTTCGGCATGTACCAGCTGTCGGTCAACGGCGCGGCGGTAGAGTATTTCTGGCCGAACAACCCCTGGTGGGCAAATGCCGCGACGCCGTTCCTGATCGGTGCGTCGGCATTGTTCGGCAGCCTGTTTGCGCGCAGCTTTTTGCACACCGCGCAGCACAGTCGCTGGATCAATCGCCTGTTGCTGGCGCTGGTCGCCTGCGGTGGCGTGGTGATGCTGTTGTCGTTGATGACCAGCTACGCCCTGGCGCTGCGCCTGGCCACGGGGTTGGCGCTGGTGTTCACCGTGACCATCTTTGTCGCGGCCATCAAGGCCTGGTATTGCGGCCAGCGCGTGGCGCGCTATTTCATCATTGCCTGGTCGGCGTTCCTGCTGGGTGGGGTGGTCAATACCTTGATGGTGCTGGGCTACCTGCCCAATGTGTTCCTGACCATGTACGCCAGCCAGATCGGCTCGGCAATTGAAGTGGCGTTGTTGTCCCTGGCCCTGGCCGACCGCATCAATGCCATGCGCGAACAGCAGGCCCAGACCCTGTTCGACGCCAGCCAGAAGCTTGAAGTGCTCAACCAGCAATTGGCCCGCAGCAACCGCCTCAAGGATGAATTCCTCGCCACCCTCACTCATGAACTGCGCACGCCCATGAACGGCGTGATCGGTTCCCTTGAGCTGATGCAAACCCTGCCGCTCGACGCAGACCTGGCGAGCTACCAGCAAACCGCCGCCGGTTCGGCGCGGGACATGATGCGCATGGTCAACGGCATCCTCACCCTCACCGAATTGCAGGCCGCACGCTTGAGTGCCCAGCCCCAGGTATTCAGCCTGCGCGGCGTGCTCGACACCTTGCGCCAGCAGTTCAACGCCAGCGCCCAGGGCAAAGGCCTGGCGTTTTCCATCGACGTGGCGCACGAGCTGCCGGACCGCGTGCTGGGCGATGCCGACAAACTGCTCCAGTGCCTGGATTGCCTGCTGGATAACGCCTTCAAGTTCACCCACGCCGGCTCGGTCCGCCTGCGTGTGGTCGGCGTGCCCCAGCCTGATGGCGCCCTGCACATGAGCTTTATCGTCACCGACACCGGTATCGGCTTTGCTTTTCTCGACGAGGCCACGCTGTATCAGCGGTTCTTCCAGCTCGATGGCTCGATGACGCGCGAATACGGCGGCCTGGGCATCGGGCTGGCGATCTGCCGTCAACTGATCGAGTTGCTCGGCGGGCGCCTTACCCATCATTCCGAACCGGGCAAGGGCAGCCGCTTTCAACTGGACATGGCGCTCAGCCCGGTCCCGCCCGAATCCAAGCCTGCGCCGCAGCGGCAACGTTCGCCCCAGGAGTGCGCGGTGCTGTTGGTCGATGACAACAGCGTCGGCCAGTTGGTGGTGCGCGGCATGCTGCTCAAGCTGGGTTACCGGGTGAAAACCGTCGACACTGGCGCGAACGCATTGGCAGCCTTGCAGGCTGGGGATTTCGATGCGGTGCTGCTGGATATTCCCGAAGGAGGGTTCTCATTGTGCTGTCAGATTCGTGCACTGCCTGGCTGTGGTGAACTGCCGGTGATCGCCTTGAGCACCTCGCTGAATGTGCCGGAGCGCGAGCGATGCCATGGTGTCGGTGTCTCTGATCGCCTGGCCAAGCCGGTGCGTTTCGAGGCGCTGCAAGCCGTGTTGGAACGCCGTTTGTTGTGTCCGGCAGAGGGCAAAAGCGCAGCGTATTCGGCGGGTATGCCACTTTTTTAAGCGGGTTGACGGTGCTTAACTGAAATTCAGGCCTCAATTAAACGTGGCCTTTTTTCAGGAGGCCTCTATGAACCTGCACGCGTTCGCTGAAACCCACGACGTCACCAACCAGCCCCCATCCCTGGACGGCACCAACCTGTATCGAATCGATGCGCCCTTGCAAGAGTGGTCGCGCCGCTTTGGCGCCGGCTGGGCGCAAACGCGCATCGATGCCTACGGCGCGCTGGCCGGCGGCCGCTGATGGCGGCCGGGTTCCTGGCGAACCAGAACAAACCGGTGTTTAGCAGCCATGACCGTTACGGTCACCGCATCGACCTGGTGGAGTTTCATCCGGCCTACCACGAACTGATGCGTACCGCCGTCGAACACGGCCTGCCGTCGCTGCCGTGGGCCCATCCGCAGCCCGGCGCCCATGTGGCCCGCGCCGCCATGACTTACCTGCACAGTCAGGCCGAGGCCGGCACCGGCTGCCGCTGACCATGACCTTTGCCTGTGTACCGGCCCTGCGCTTGCAGCCGGAGCTGGCTGACACCTGGCTGCCGAAAATACTCGGCACCCACTACGACCCACGCAATGTCGGCATCGCCCACAAGGCCGGCGCCACCATCGGTATGGCCATGACGGAAAAGCAGGGCGGCACCGATGTGCGCGCCAACACCACCCGTGCCTATCCGGTGGGTGCCGGCGGCCCGGGCCAGGCCTATGAACTGGTGGGCCACAAGTGGTTCTGCTCGGCGCCGATGTGCGATGCCTTCCTTACCCTGGCGCAGACCGACAAGGGCCTGACCTGTTTCCTGCTGCCCCGGCACCGCCCGGACGACACACGCAACGAGTTCTATATCCAGCGCCTGAAGAACAAGCTCGGCAACTGCTCCAATGCGTCCAGCGAAGTGGAATTCCGTGGCGCCCTGGCCTGGATGGTCGGCGAAGAAGGGCGCGGCGTGCCGACCATCATCGAAATGGTCGCGATGACCCGCTTCGATTGCATGGTCGGTTCCAGTGCCTTGATGCGCCAGGCGTTGACCCAGGCCAGCCATCATTGTGCCCATCGCTCAGTGGGCGGCCGTGTCCTCAGCGAGCAACCGCTGATGCAAAACGTGCTGGCTGATCTGGCGTTGGAAAGCGAAGCCGCCCTGGCCTTGAGCCTGCGCATGGGGCGCGCATTGGACCATTTGGGCGATGAGCAGGAAGCCAGGTTCGCCAGGCTGGTGACGGCGGTGGGCAAATATTGGATCTGCAAGCGCGCCCCGGCCATGATCAATGAAGCCGCCGAGTGCATGGGCGGCGCGGGGTATGTCGAGGACAGCATCCTGCCGCGCCTGTACCGTGAGGCACCGGTGAATTCGACGTGGGAAGGCTCCGGCAATGTGCAGTGCCTGGACGTGCTGCGGGCATTGTCGAAGGAGCCGGGCGTGCTCGAAGCGTTGTTTGTCGAGCTGGGCGATGGACACGGCGATAAGCGACTGGCGCGACATATTGAACAGCTTAAGTCAGCGTTCATGGACACCCAGGACATCCAGTACCGCGCGCGGCAACTCACCGAGGACATCGCCGTGGCGTTGCAGGCCAAGTTGTTGCTGGAGGCGGGGAATGCGGCGGTCAGTGATGGGTTTATTGCCAGCCGGTTGGGGGCGTCGTCGGGGCGGGTGTATGGCACGTTGCCGCGTGGGGTGGATGTGCAGGCGCTTGTCGCGCGTTCAACCCCCCAATCCCTCTGACTAGACTGGGTCAAACTGTGGGAGCGGGCTCCCACATTATTTACTGCATTCCAATCCCACTGTTTAAGTGAAGCATGGATACAGGCAAGATAAAGGCCTGCAAGCCAGCACACAGGATGCTTACCGTGACCGAAGCTTTTGTTGTCGTTCAAACCGCCGAAGAAGCCGTGGATCGGCTGGCGGCCCTGCATGAGCGGGCCACCGGCGCGCTCAATCAAGCCCTCAAGCAATACCTCAAGGATCGCGTCGAGCCCGACGCCGAACAACGCGCGCTGTTTCGCTACCCGGAGCTGCGCCTGACCTACCACTGTCACGGCGAAGTCCCACAGACTACCCGAGCGTACGCCAAGGTCCAGTTGCCGGGAACCTACAGCGTTACCGTCACCCATCCTGCAGCGTTCCGTAAGTACCTGCTGGAGCAACTGGTGCCGTTGATGCACGACTTCACCGTGACGGTGGAAGTGGGCGTCAGCCAGCAGAACATCCCGTATCCGTACGTGGTGGAGCAGGGCGACGAGCTGGCCGGCTCCGGCGTGACCGCCGCGACCCTGGCCCGCGTGTTCCCCAGCACCGACTTGTCGGCCGCCACCGATGGCATTGCCGATGGCCTGTACGACTGGGAGAACACCGACCCGCTGCCCCTGGCGCTGTTCGACGCGGCGCGGGTGGACTTTTCCCTGCGCCGCCTGGTGCATTACACCGGCAGCGACTGGCGTCATGTGCAGCCGTGGATCCTGCTGACCAACTACCACCGCTATGTCGACCAGTTCATCCTGCATGGCCTGGAACAATTGCGCAGCGATCCGCGCTTTATCCGCATGGTGTTGCCGGGCAACGTGGTGATCGACAAGGGCATGGACCACGGTGAAGCATCCGCCATTGCCGCCGGCGTGGTGTGGCACCGTTACCAGATGCCGGCCTACCACCTGCAAGCCAACGATGGCCACGGCGTGACGCTGGTGAACATCGGCGTCGGCCCGTCCAACGCCAAGAACATCACCGACCACCTCGCGGTGCTGCGTCCGCATTGCTGGCTGATGATCGGCCACTGCGGCGGGCTGCGCCAATCCCAGACCATCGGCGATTACGTACTGGCCCACGCCTACATGCGTCGCGATGGGATTCTGGACCGCGTGGTACCGCCGAACATCCCGATCCCGGCCCTGGCCGAAGTGCAACTGGCACTGCAGCAAGCGGCGGCCCACGTCACCGGCGAAAAAGGTGAAGAGCTGAAAAAACGCCTGCGCACCGGCACCGTCCTGACCTATTGACGACCGCAACTGGGAACTGCGCTGGGCCCAGGAACGGCCGTTGATCAACCTGTCCCGCGCCGTGGCCGTGGACATGGAAAGCGGCACCATCGCGGCGCAAGGCTATCGTTTGCGCGTGCCGTACGGCACGTTGCTGTGCGTATCGGACAAGCCGCTGCACAGCGAGATCAAGCTGCCGGGTTCGGCCAACGCGTTTTATGAGCGCGCGGTCAGCCAGCACCTGAAGATCGGCATCGAGGCGGTCGACCTGCTGCGCACCGAACTCAACTCGCTGCACTCGCGCAAACTGCGCAGCTTCGACGAGCCGCCGTTCCGCTAAGCGCGGGGGATGGTCATTTAACGTCAGGCCACTAGCATTGTCGGTCCTGACCGTTAGATGTTCCCTTGCCATGTCTCGTCCCACCCGTCCCGATTCGCGCCGTCCTGGTGTGAAACCTGCGCATTCCACAACGCGCCGCGTCGCCAAAGCGCCGCCGGCCGAGCCCAAGTTGATCCTGTTCAATAAACCCTTCGATGTGCTGACCCAGTTCAGCGACGAAGGCGGGCGCGCGACCCTCAAGGATTTTATCGACATCCCCGGCATCTACCCGGCGGGCCGCCTGGACCGTGACAGCGAAGGCCTGTTGCTGCTGACCAACGATGGCCAGTTACAGGCGCGCATTGCCGACCCCAGGCACAAGCTGGCGAAAACCTACTGGGTGCAGGTGGAAGGCGAGCCCACCGAGGAACAGCTGCAACGCCTGCGCGACGGCGTCGAGCTCAACGACGGTAAAACCTTGCCCGCCGAAGCCCGGCAGTTGGATGAGCCTGAGTTATGGCCCCGCAACCCGCCCGTGCGGTTTCGCAAAAGCGTCCCGACGCACTGGCTGGAGCTGGTGATTCGCGAAGGGCGCAACCGTCAGGTACGGCGCATGACCGCCGCCGTGGGGCTGCCGACCTTGCGTCTGGTGCGCGTGCGGATCGGCGATTGGACGCTCGACGGCCTCGATCAAGGCCAGTGGAAGGCAGTACCGGCGCGCTTATAACGCACCGGATTCGATCAGGCCGATCACCACGCTCTTGATGATAAACGCGGCCACGCCCAGCCCCAGTACGAAAAACAGGATGAACGAACCAAAGCGCCCGGCCTTGGACTTCTTCGCCAGGTCCCAGACGATAAAGCCCATGAAAATGATCAGGACGGTGACCAGGCCGGTCATCATCCATTCTTCAAACAGGGCGGGGTCGATGTTGTTCATGGGGACTATTCCGACAGGGCAGGCGGGCAGTATAGGGCAGCGTCAAGGGCGCAACATTGACCTGAGTCGGTCGCGGTCAATGTGGGAGCTGGCTTGCCTGCGATAGCGGTGGACCAGTCAGCCTCACTGTGACTGACAGACCGCCATCGCAGCAAGCCAGCTCCCACATTTGAACTTCGCTGCCTTTAAGTACGCAGGTGGGTCAGTGGCAGTTCGGTGCTATTCAATACCTGGTTGAGCACGAAGCTGGAGCGCACGCTGGTCACGCCTTCAATGCGGGTCAAATGCCCCAGCAGCAGTTTTTGGTAGTGATCCATGTCCGGCACCACCACTTTCAACTGGTAGTCGGCATCCATCCCGGTCACCAAACTGCATTCCAGTACCTGAGGCAGGGTGCGGATGGCCGCTTCGAAATTCTCGAATCGCTCCGGCGTATGCCGGTCCATGCCGATCAGCACGTAGGCCGTCAGGCTCAGGCCGAGCATCTTGCGGTCGAGCAAGGCAACCTGGCGGGCGATGTAGCCGTCGTCTTCCAACTGCTTGACCCGGCGCGAGCAAGGCGACGGCGACAAGCCGATACGCTCGGCCAACTCCTGGTTGGAGATCCTCGCGTCGCGCTGCAATTCCGCCAAAATACTCAGATCGTATCGGTCAAGCTTGCTCATCGGGTTAGCCTTTGTCGTAACTATTGCGGTGAATTATCCATGAAGGGTTAAAAATTGCGCAAGCACTGTTTATTGACGCAATCTTCGCAATCGTCTGCCGGGCACTGCCGGGTATCGTTATCAACAGAATCACCGCCTGGACAACAGTCCACGCAGCGAGCCCAATCAGGCCCGCTGCGGCCGCCACCCCAGCAGGGTTGAGCCGGCCTCCAGGCTGCACACTGTCCACAAGACGGCGTGAGGTGAGCCAGCGCCAAAAGCGTTGAGCCAGGACGAAGTTCTCAAGGGGTGGCCGACGGGTCGCCCCTTTTCTTTTGCCTGCTGATAACCTGTGCCAGAACCGGGCCTCGCTTTTCCAGTCTCATGGACAGGCCCTAATCCGCAGTGAGGAATAGCATGAAGCGCATCTGGCGTATGGCAGGTGTTGGTTTGCTGGTGGTCAGTGTCGGTACGCAGGTAATAGCCGACGAGCGCGATAACTCACCGAATCAGGGGCCGCGGCCGCAGGGCGGTGGTGGGCAGCATGAGCGGGGTCCTGAGGGCGGGCGGCCAGAAGGTCATCCGCCGCGACCCGAGAACAACCAGCCACGCCCGCAGCATCAGCCTTTTGAACGTGGCGGCCCTGACGGCGGCGGCCAATGGCAAAGCCGTCCGCCAAACAATGAGCAGCCTCGGCCGGCGCCGCAACCCCAGCCGGCGAACAACCTGCCGATCCAGGGCCGGCCCGATACCGTGCGCCAGACCCAGGAACCGCGCCAGGGTTACT
>JAFHKH010000108.1 GCA_016937595.1 Pseudomonas cedrina subsp. fulgida
CGCGACCTGGAAGACCTTGAACGCGTGATGAGCCTGGGCTTTCGTGGTGAAGCCCTGGCCTCCATCAGCTCCGTCGCGCGCCTGACCCTGACGTCCCGCACCCGCGGCGCCGAGCAGGCCTGGCAAGTGGAAACCGAAGGCCGCGACATGGCGCCTCGGGTCCAGCCGGCGGCCATCCGGTGGGCACTTCGGTGGAAGTGCGCGACCTGTTTTTCAACACTCCGGCGCGGCGCAAATTCCTCAAGGCCGAAAAAACCGAATTCGATCACCTGCAGGAAGTCATCAAGCGCCTGGCCTTGGCGCGTTTCGACGTGGCGTTTCACTTGCGCCACAACGGCAAGACCATCCTCAGCCTGCATGAAGCCCATGATGATGCCGCGCGTGCGCGCCGGGTGTCGGCGATTTGCGGTGCGGGGTTCCTGGAGCAGGCGCTGCCGATTGAAATCGAGCGCAATGGCCTGCGCCTGTGGGGCTGGGTCGGGTTGCCGACCTTCTCCCGCAGCCAGGCGGACTTGCAGTATTTCTTCGTGAATGGCCGCGCGGTGCGCGACAAACTGGTGGCCCACGCGGTACGCCAGGCGTATCGCGATGTACTGTTCAATGGGCGGCATCCGACGTTTGTGCTGTTCTTCGAGGTCGACCGTCGGTGGTGGATGTCAACGTGCACCCCACCAAGCACGAAGTGCGCTTCCGTGATGGGCGCATGGTGCATGATTTTCTCTATGGCACCTTGCATCGCACCCTGGGTGATGTGCGCCCGGACGATCAGTTGTCGGCGCCGATTGTGACGGCAGTGGTCCGCCCGAGCGGGCCGGAAGCCGGCGAGTTCGGGCCCCAGGGCGAAATGAGCCTGGCGGGCAACCTGCTGCAATCACCGCAGCCGCAACCTTCTTATGCCGCTCCAGGTTCTGGGGCGGGCGCGGGATATCAGTATCAATACACCCCGCGCCCGCAATCGACGGTGCCGGTGGCCGAGGCCCAGGCGGCCTATCGCGAATTTTTCGCGCCGCTGCCAGGTGCCGAACCGGGGGCTGCGGTCGCCTTGCCGGAAGGCGGTGGCGATATTCCACCGCTGGGTTATGCGCTGGCGCAGCTCAAGGGCATCTATATCCTTGCGGAAAACGCCCACGGCCTGGTGCTGGTGGACATGCACGCCGCCCATGAGCGGATCATGTATGAGCGCCTCAAGATTGCCATGGCCAGCGAAGGCCTCAGCGGCCAGCCGCTGCTGGTACCGGAATCCCTGGCGGTCAGCCAGCGAGAGGCCGATTGCGCCGAAGAACACCACGCCGTATTCCAGAAGCTGGGTTTTGAACTGCAACGCCTGGGCCCGGAAACCCTGGCTATCCGCCAGATTCCCGCGCTGCTCAAGCAGGTCGAAGCCAACCGTCTGGTCGCCGACGTATTGGCTGACTTGATGGAATATGGCACCAGCGACCGTATCCAGGCGCACATCAACGAACTGTTGGGCACCATGGCCTGCCATGGCGCCATCCGCGCCAATCGCCGCCTGGCGCTGCCGGAAATGAACGGCCTGCTGCGCGACATGGAAAACACCGAGCGCAGCGGGCAATGCAACCATGGCCGACCGACCTGGACCCAAATGGGCCTGGACGATCTGGACAAACTGTTCCTGCGCGGCCGTTGATGAGTGCCTTGCCCCCCGCGATCTTCCTGATGGGCCCCACGGCCGCGGGCAAGACCGACCTGGCCATCGAGCTGAGCCAGGTGCTGCCCTGCGAGCTGATCAGTGTCGACTCCGCGCTGGTCTATCGCGGCATGGACATTGGTACCGCCAAGCCTTCAAAGGCGCTGCTGGCCCAGTATCCGCACCGTTTGATCGACATCATCGACCCCGCGATGAGCTACTCGGCGGCGGATTTCCGTAGCGACGCCCTCGCGGCCATGGCTGAAATCACCGCGCGCGGCAATATTCCGCTGCTCGTCGGCGGCACGATGCTCTACTACAAAGCGTTGCAGGAAGGCCTGGCGGACATGCCACCAGCGGATCCCCAGGTACGCGCCGAGCTTGAGGACGAGGCTGCGCGCCTTGGCTGGCAAGCCCTGCACGACCAGTTGGCGGCGGTGGATCCCGTGTCGGCCGCGCGCATTCACCCCAATGACCCCCAGCGCCTCAGTCGCGCCCTGGAAGTCTGGCGTGTCAGCGGCCAGACCATGACTGAACTGCGGCTGAAACAAACTGCGCAAAGTGCTGACGCAGGCGCATCTGGACACTCACAATTGCCCTATACTGTGGCCAATCTGGCCATCGCTCCGGCAAATCGCCAGGTGCTGCATGAACGAATTGCACAAAGATTCACAAATATGTTGGAACAGGGGTTTGTGGACGAGGTCGTAGCTTTGCGTTCCAGAGGTGACCTGCATCCAGGGTTGCCTTCGATACGTGCCGTAGGCTACCGCCAAGTCTGGGATCATCTGGATGGCAAGCTGACGTCAGCCGAAATGCAGGAGCGTGGCATCATTGCCACACGCCAATTGGCGAAGCGCCAGTTCACCTGGTTGCGCAGCTGGAGCGATTTGCACTGGCTGGACAGCCTGGACAGCGACAATCTGTCACGCGCCTTGAAATACTTGGGAACGGTCTCCATATTGAGCTGAGTCCTTGCAATAGCCGTCTATCCTTGGGGGTGTGACGGCCATGAGCTATCTATTTTCCGATTTTTTATTATTGATCCTTAAAGGAGTGCGGCACATGTCAAAAGGGCATTCGCTACAAGACCCTTACTTGAATACTTTACGTAAAGAGAAAGTGGGGGTTTCCATCTACCTGGTCAACGGCATCAAGCTGCAAGGCACGATCGAGTCGTTCGACCAGTTCGTGATCCTGCTGAAAAACACCGTCAGCCAAATGGTTTACAAACACGCTATCTCGACCGTCGTCCCTGTTCGTCCGATCCGTCTGCCTAGCGCAGCAGGTGATGAAGCAGCTGACGCTGAGCCAGGTAACGCCTGATAGGAGTCTCCTTTGTTCTTTGAGCGCCACGGTGGTGGTGAGCGAGTCATCCTCGTTCACTTGGATGGACAGGACCCTGAGGCGCGCGAAGATCCGCAGGAGTTTCAGGAATTGGCAAATTCGGCCGGCGCCGAGACCGTTGCGTTTTTTAACGTGCCGCGTCATCGGCCAACCGCCAAATACCTGATTGGCAGCGGCAAGGTCGAGGAACTGCGCGACCTGGTCCACGCCGAAGAAGCCGATCTGGTGATCTTCAATCACACCCTCACGCCCAGTCAGGAACGTAACCTCGAACGTGTCTTCGAGTGTCGCGTGATCGACCGTACTGGCCTGATTCTCGATATTTTCGCCCAACGTGCCCGTACCCATGAAGGCAAGCTCCAGGTCGAACTGGCCCAGCTTGACCACATGAGCACGCGGCTGGTCCGCGGCTGGACTCACCTTGAGCGCCAGGGTGGCGGTATCGGCATGCGTGGCCCGGGTGAAACCCAGCTCGAAACCGACCGACGCCTGCTGCGGGTTCGCCTGCGCCAGATCAAGGGTCGCCTCGAGAAAGTGCGCAGCCAGCGCGAGCAGTCGCGACGTGGCCGCTCGCGTGCGGATATCCCGACCGTGTCCCTGGTGGGCTATACCAACGCCGGCAAATCCACGCTGTTCAACAATGTGACGAAATCGGACGTGTACGCGGCCGACCAACTGTTCGCCACCCTCGACCCGACCTTGCGCCGTCTGGATCTGGACGACCTGGGGCCGATTGTCCTGGCCGATACCGTGGGTTTCATTCGTCACTTGCCGCATAAGCTGGTCGAGGCATTTCGGTCTACGCTCGAAGAGTCGAGCAATTCCGACCTGCTGTTGCATGTGATCGATGCGGCTGAACCGGATCGCATGTTGCAGATTGAACAGGTGATGCTGGTGCTGGGCGAGATTGGCGCCCAGGACTTGCCGATCCTCGAGGTCTATAACAAACTCGATTTGCTTGAAGGCGTTGAGCCACAAATCCAGCGCGATGAGAATGGCAGGCCCCAGCGGGTCTGGCTGTCGGCGCGTGATGGCAGTGGTCTTGAGTTGCTGGAGCAGGCCATCGCCGAGTTGCTCGGCGGCGATTTGTTCGTTGGCACCTTGCGCTTGCCGCAGCGTTTTGCTCGACTGCGTGCACAGTTTTTCGAGCTGGGCGCGGTACAGAAAGAAGAACACGACGAAGAAGGTGTCAGCTTGCTGGCCGTTCGATTGCCGCGCGCGGAACTGAATCGGCTGGTCAGCCGTGAAGGTGTTGTTCCGGCAGAGTTCCTCGAACAACACACTTTGCAATAAAAGCCTCCTAAAGCGGTTGTGCCGCAGCGGCAGGCATTCTGTAGCATTGGTCGCGCGCCGTGGGTGCGTCTTTGCTTTATCAGATGGAGAGCGCTATGGCTTGGAATGAGCCGGGTGGCAACTCGAATAATCAGGATCCTTGGGGTGGTAAACGCCGCAATAATGGCGACCGCAAGGGGCCACCGGATCTCGACGAGGCCTTCCGAAAGCTGCAGGAAAGCCTGAATGGGTTGTTCGGTGGTGGAAAAAAACGTGGTGGTGACGGCGGCGGTCGCACAAGCAAGGGCGGTGGCTATGGCCTGCTGGGCCTGGGCCTTGTCGTGCTGGCGGCCGTGTGGCTGTACAGCGCCGTTTACGTGGTGGACGAGCAGGAGCAAGCCGTGGTGCTGCGCTTCGGCAAGTACTACGAAACCGTCGGCCCAGGCTTGAACATCTACTTCCCGCCGATCGACAAGAAGTACATGGAGAACGTCACGCGTGAGCGTGCCTACACCAAGCAGGGCCAGATGCTGACCGAAGACGAGAACATCGTCGAAGTGCCGCTGACTGTGCAGTACAAGATCAGCAACCTGCAGGACTTCGTGCTGAACGTCGACCAGCCGGAAATCAGCCTGCAGCACGCCACCGAAAGTGCCTTGCGCCATGTCGTCGGTTCTACCGCGATGGACCAGGTGCTCACCGAAGGTCGTGAACTGATGGCCAGCGAAATCAAGGAGCGCTTGCAGCGGTTCCTCGATACCTACCGCACCGGTATCACCGTGACCCAGGTGAACGTACAGAGCGCAGCCGCACCGCGTGAAGTACAGGAAGCCTTCGACGACGTGATCCGTGCCCGTGAAGACGAGCAGCGCTCGCGCAACCAGGCCGAAACCTACGCCAACGGCGTCGTGCCGGAAGCCCGTGGCCAAGCCCAGCGTATCCTCGAGGATGCCAACGGTTACCGCGACGAAGTGGTCTCCCGTGCCAAGGGTGAGGCGGATCGCTTCACCAAGCTGGTCGCCGAGTACCGCAAGGCACCTGAGGTGACCCGCGAGCGTCTGTACCTGGACACCATGCAGGAAGTCTTCAGCAACACCAGCAAGGTCCTCGTGACCGGTGGCAAAGGTGGGCAGAACAACCTGCTGTACCTGCCGCTGGACAAGATGATCGAAGGGGGTCGTAGCAGCAGCACCGGCGCAGCGTCCACCGGTTCCAATGCCGCTGCCAACGAAGCGAGCGCCCGTGCGGCCGCTGACTTGCTGCAACAGCAAACACGTACCAGGGAGAGTCGTTGATGAGCAATAAATCGCTGACCGCCCTGATTGTGGGCGTCGTCGTGGTCATCGCTGCCTGGAACTGCTTCTACATCGTCGCTCAGACCGAGCGTGCGGTGCTGCTGCAATTCGGTCGCGTGGTCCAGGCGGATGTCCAGCCGGGCCTGCATGTGAAAGTCCCCTACGTCAACCAGGTGCGCAAGTTCGACGCCCGCCTGATGACCCTGGATGCACCGACGCAGCGCTTCCTGACCCTGGAAAAGAAAGCCGTGATGGTTGACGCCTACGCCAAGTGGCGCGTCAAGGACGCCGAGCGCTTCTACACCGCGACTTCCGGCCTCAAGCAGATTGCCGATGAGCGTTTGTCGCGCCGTCTGGAATCGGGCCTGCGTGACCAGTTTGGTAAGCGCACCCTGCACGAGGTGGTATCCGGTGAGCGTGACGCGCTGATGGCCGACATCACGCGTTCGCTGAACACGATGGCGGAAAAAGAGCTGGGCATCGAAGTGGTCGATGTTCGGGTCAAGGCTATCGACCTGCCCAAGGAAGTGAACCGCAGCGTGTTCGAGCGCATGAGCACCGAACGTGAGCGTGAAGCCCGTGAGCACCGCGCCAAGGGTAACGAGTTGGCCGAAGGTATCCGTGCGGATGCCGACCGTCAGCGCCGTGTACTGTTGGCAGAGGCCTACCGCGAGTCTGAAGAGGCCCGTGGTGATGGTGATGCTCAAGCCGCGGCGATCTACGCCAAGGCCTACGGCCAGGACCAGGAGTTCTACGCGTTCTACCGTAGCCTGCGTGCCTACCGTGAAAGCTTCGCGAACAAAACCGACGTCCTGGTGCTGGACCCAAGCAGCGACTTCTTCCGCTACCTGGAAAAGTCCAAGTAACAGGCCTGTGATTCGGTAGGACCCCTCCGTCGGGCGGCTAAAATGCCTGGCGGGGTGATCCTTTCAGAAAACGGGTGTATGATGCGGCAGCCGGGAAATTCCCGGCTTTTTTGCGTCTGCATGTTTGATTCGGCAGGCGTGACAGGTTTTTCGAGGAAAGTGCCCGACGAGGCCGGTTACAGGCCGTTCGTCACGTCGCTCTTGCGCGTGGTTTATGCAAGGGGGCGGGTATTTTCTGCTCTACTCAAGGCTCGGCCTAGGGCTGGCCGCCCGGATCAAAGGGGAATGGCGTAATGGCAACGGTAGACCGCTGGCTGCTGCCAGATGGCATCGAAGAAGTACTGCCACCAGAAGCTGCGCGCATTGAAGTAGCGCGTCGCCAGGTGTTGGATCTGTTCCAGAGCTGGGGCTACGAATTTGTCGTGACCCCCCATATCGAGTACCTGGAATCCCTGCTGACCGGCGCGGGCCAGGACCTGGATCTGCGCACCTTCAAGGTCATCGACCCGCAATCGGGCCGGCAAATGGGCTTTCGTGCCGACATCACGCCGCAAGTGGCGCGCATTGATGCGCATACCCTGCGTCGCGAGGGCCCGAGCCGCCTGTGCTATGCAGGCAGCGTGCTGCATGCACAGCCGCGTGCACTGTCGTCTTCCCGCAGTCCGATCCAGTTGGGCGCCGAGCTGTACGGCGATGCCAGCCCGAGCAGCGACGTTGAAGTGATCAGCTTGATGCTGGCCATGCTGCAACTGGCTGACGTGCCGGATGTCCACATGGACCTGGGCCACGTCGGTATCTACCGCGGCCTGGCTCGTGCGGCCGGTTTGTCCGGGGAAGCGGAACAACAGTTGTTCGATGCCCTGCAACGCAAGGCCATTGATGAAGTGATCGCCCTGACCGAAGGTGTGCCTGCGGATCTCGCCGGCATGCTGCGTGCGCTGGTGAACCTGTGCGGCGGCCGTGAAGTGCTGGTGGCTGCGCGCGAGCGCCTGGCCAATGCGCCGGCGCCGGTATTGGCTGCGCTGGACGACGTGCTGGCCATCGCCGAGCAGTTGTCGGCGCGCTTCCCGCAGTTGCCGCTGTATTTTGACCTGGGCGAGTTGCGCGGCTACCACTACCACACCGGTGTGGTGTTCGCGGTGTTTGTACCGGGTGTTGGCCAAGCCATCGCCCAAGGCGGTCGTTATGACGATATCGGCGCCGACTTCGGTCGTGCGCGTCCGGCCACCGGCTTTTCCACCGATTTGAAAACCCTGGTGACCCTGGGGCGTGCTGAGGTGGAGCTGCCGTCTGGTGGCATCTGGATGCCCGACAGTACGGACGCAGCACTCTGGCAGCAGGTTTGCCGGTTGCGCAGTGAGGGTCAACGTGTCGTCCAGGCCTTGCCTGGGCAGCCATTGGCCGCCGCCCGTGAAGCGGACTGCGACCGGCAATTGATTCTGCAGAACGGGCTTTGGCAAGTAACGCCACTGGCTTCTTGAGTTTTCCTGCCGGCCATCGCCGGCACCAAGTTTGCGCGAATGAGGACAAGTGTTATGGGTAAGAATGTCGTAGTCCTGGGCACCCAATGGGGTGATGAGGGCAAAGGCAAGATCGTTGATCTGCTGACCGAACATGCTGCCGCCGTAGTGCGCTACCAAGGTGGTCACAACGCTGGCCACACCCTGGTCATCGATGGCGAAAAAACCGTCTTGCACCTGATCCCCTCGGGTGTGCTGCGCGAAGGTGTGCAGTGCCTGATCGGCAACGGCGTGGTGGTTGCACCGGACGCCCTGTTGCGTGAGATCACCAAGCTGGAAGAGAAAGGCGTACCGGTGCGTGAGCGCCTGCGTATCAGCCCGTCCTGCCCGCTGATCCTGTCCTTTCACGTTGCATTGGACCAGGCCCGCGAAAAGGCCCGTGGCGAGCTGAAGATCGGCACCACCGGTCGCGGCATCGGCCCGGCCTACGAAGACAAGGTGGCGCGTCGTGGCCTGCGTGTGGGCGACCTGCTCAACATGCCACGCTTCGAAGACAAGCTGCGTGAGCTGGTGGATTACCACAACTTCATGCTGGTGGGTTACTACAAAGAGCCGGCCATCGAGTTTGAAAAGACCCTGGCCGAGTGCAAGGAATACGCCGAGCTGCTCAAGCCGCTGATGCTCGACGTGACTGCCGAGCTGCACGACCTGCGTCGCGCCGGCAAAGACATCATGTTCGAAGGTGCCCAGGGCTCCCTGCTGGACATCGACCACGGCACCTACCCCTACGTGACCAGCTCCAACACCACCGCTGGCGGCGTTGCGACCGGTTCGGGCGTTGGCCCGATGTTCCTGGACTACATCCTGGGCATCACCAAGGCCTACACCACGCGCGTGGTTCGGGCCCGTTCCCGACAGAGCTGTTCGACGCAGTCGGCGCGCACCTGGCCAAGCAAGGTCACGAGTTCGGCGCGACCACCGGCCGTGCTCGCCGTTGTGGCTGGTTCGACGCCGTTATCCTGCGTCGCGCCATCGACGTGAACAGCATCTCGGGCATCTGCCTGACCAAGCTGGACGTGCTCGACGGTCTGGAAGCCATCAACATCTGCACCGGTTACAAGGATGCAGAAGGCAATGACGTTGCCCCGACTGACGCTGACAGCTATGTCGGCTTGCAGCCTGTGTACGAAGCAGTGCCGGGCTGGACCGAATCGACCGTGGGCGCCAAGACCCTGGAAGAGCTGCCGGTCAACGCTCGTGCCTACATCAAGCGTGTAGAAGAGCTGATCGGCGCACCGATCGACATTATTTCGACGGGTCCGGACCGCAACGAAACCATCGTTCTGCGTCACCCGTTCGCTTAATAAGTTGTTGATGTAGAAAGCAAAGGGCTCCTTCGGGAGCCCTTTTTCGTTACTGTCGGCTGAGCGGCACGGCCCTTGCTTCTATTCTTTCTTTCGCGGTGCCATCAAATTAATGGCACCGTGATGGAGGGATTTCCGATGTCTGCCGTTCTCTCATTGTTACAAAGCCGTCTGTTGCGGCCGGTGTTCGTTACCCTAGGTATCGCTCTTTTGGTGCAAGTGCTGGTAGCCGTCGCTCTCACACGAAGCACGGTCACGGCGCTGGAGGCGGATCTGGGCAATCGCCTGGGCATCGACAGCCAGAAACTGTCTGGCGAGCTGGCGCAGGCTGGCAAGGAAGTCACATCCAGTCTCGATAGCTTGTCCAGCAGTACCCGGCAGCGCTTGACCGCCGGGCTGTCGACTCGTCTGCAGGAAGAGCAGAAGCAACTGCGCGCGACCCTGGAAAAAGACCTGAAAGACTCCGCCAATGATATGGCGCAACTGCTGGCTTCGGTGGCGCCCCGCGCCATGTGGGACAGCGATGTGCCGACACTGTCGGAGTTTGCCCGGCGCGCGCAACGCAATCCCAACGTGCTGTTCGTGGTCTATGACGACGCGACGGGTGAGCACTTGACCCGCTACCTGAACCGGGAAAACCCGATCAACAAAGCGTTGCTGGAAAAAGGCCAAGGTGAGCGAGCCCTGGACAAGTTACTGGATGCGGCCAAGAACGACCCGTCGGTGTACTACGTCGAGGCGTCTATCAGCCCCAACGGTGTGGAGATCGGTAAAGTCCTCATGGGCGTGTCGACCGCCTCGGTCGAGGCCGACCTGCAGGCACTGGACGCGCGCTTCGCCGCGCTGATTGCCAGCGGCGATCAACTGGTTGGCGACAGCCTTAAAGGCGCAGCGGCCGACAGCGCTGCCGCGATGGGCGCGCGCCTGCAATCGGCGCAAGCCACGGCCACCCAGATGACCGCCAACACCACCCGCGCAGTCCAGGAGGCTGCCGGCACCTTGCGCTGGCGTATCGGCATGGGCCTGGCGCTGGTCGGTCTTGGTGTTTTGCTGCTGATCGCCATCGTGCTCGGCCGCCGCGTAGTCAACCGCCTGAAGTTGTTGATCGCGGCCATGGATGACCTGGCGGCGGGCGAGGGCGACCTCACCAAGCGCGTACAGATCAGCAGCAAGGATGAAATCGGCGACATGGCTTCGGCGGTCAATCGCTTTGTGGATAAGTTGCAGCCCATCGTGCGCGAGGCGGGCGATGTGGCCCAGCGTACGGGTGTCGAGATCGGTGCCATGACCCTGCGCAATGCCGGGGCTGATGCCGCGGCAGGCTTGCAGCGCGATGAGGTGGCCGAGAGCCTGCGCGCGCTGTCGCAGATGGCCGATGAGGCGCAGGCTGAAAGCCATGCGATGCAGGCGGCGTTACAGCAGGTGGTGGACATCCGCCAAGCGACGGATCAAAACTCGCGCACTTCAACCGAAGTGGGTGGCCTGATCGAGGCGTTGGCGGGCCAGGTGCAGGCGGGTTCCCAGGTCATCGAGCGGTTGGCGCAGCAAAGCGAGCAGATTGAAGTGGTGTTGACCGTGATTCATGGCATCGCCGAGCAAACCAACCTGCTGGCGCTCAATGCGGCCATCGAAGCGGCCCGTGCCGGCGAAACCGGGCGTGGCTTTGCCGTGGTCGCGGACGAGGTGCGCGCACTGGCGAGCAAGACCCAAAGCTCCACCGGAGATATCCAGGCGCACATCGTCGCGTTGCAACAGGGGGCTCGCGAAGCGGTGGACACCATCGGCAAGGCTGGGCGTCAGGCCGACGAAGGCTTGCGGGTGCTGCGCGACAGTGTGCGTTTGCAGCAGACAGTGCAGGCATCGGTGGAGCAGGTGCATGCGGCCATTGGCTTGGCGACGCGTGCTGCCGAGCATCAGGCCCAGGGCGCCCATGCGGTACGCGGGCGGGTCGAGGTGATCCATGCCCAGGCCGAGCGTGCCGCGCAGGCGGTGGTAGAGACGACCGCCAGCGGCAAGGTGCTGGATGGGTTGGCGGCGCAGTTGAAGGCGAGTCTGGGGCAGTTTCGGGCCTAGCGTGGTCTGTTCGGGCCCTTTCGCGAGCAAGCCCG
>JAFHKH010000109.1 GCA_016937595.1 Pseudomonas cedrina subsp. fulgida
GCTGTGCATCGATGTACCAGGTGCCGCCCACCGAGGCGCCGATGGCCAGGAGCAGGCCACGACTATCATCAGGATAAGCTTTGAGCTTGCCTTTGCCCGCGGGTGGTTTTGCTGCTGCGTCGTCGCTCTTCGCCATGCCAATAATCCGTCACTATTCGGGGATTCATAGATCTACGGGAAGGCAAGAGCAAGTGTTATGCCAGAGTTGTCTGGGATATCGGTAAGAGGACCAGGAAATTCGCCACACAACAGGTCCAATGTGGGAGCGGGCTTGCTCGCGAAAGCGGTGGGTCAGTTAAAACATCTGTGACTGGCACACCGCATTCGCGAGCAAGCGCTCCCACAGTTGGATCGCTATTGGCCAGTTGAATACTTTTCGCCTGGCAGACCGCCACGGGAGCAGGGCGAATCTAGAGACCAGTATCGCCTTTGGCCATCGCCGCTCTCAACCGATCGGCCCCCGGCCGCTGGCAATTGAGCTGTACCTGCTCCAATCCCAGCCAGTCAGCCATCTGCCGCAAACTCCGCGCCAGCGCCGACATCCCCTCCTCGTCCAGGCCCTTCTCCTCCTCGTGCACCGCATGCACAGCCAGACGCCCATGGGCGCGTTCGGCGCGCAAGTCGACCCGCGCGGCAATCCGTTCGTGGTGCAAAAACGGTAGCACGTAATAGCCGTACACCCGCTTGTCCTGCGGGGTGTAGATCTCCAGACGGTAGCGGAAGTCGAACAGCCGCTCGGTGCGGCTGCGCTCCCAGACCAGTGAATCGAACGGCGACAGCAAGGCGCTGGCCGGGACTTTGCGCGGTACTGTTGGATCAGGCAGGCAGTACGCCGGCTGTTTCCAGCCTTGCACCTGGCAGACCTGCAATTGGCCGTCTTCCACCAGTTCGGCGAGGCGATTGCGGCCGTCGCCAGGGTCGAGGCGAAAGTAATCGCGCAGGTCTTTCTCGGTGCCCACCCCCAACGCCGTGGCGCTGTGCAGCAGCAAGCCGCGCTGGGCCTCGGCCTCGGTCACGCGGGCAGCAAGGATCTCGCGCGGAATGACCCGCTCGGGCAAATCATAGAGCCGCTCAAACCCGCGCCGACCGGCAACCGTGACCAGGCCGGCGGCAAACAGCCATTCCAACGCGTGTTTCTCGTCGCTCCAGTCCCACCACGGTCCGGCACGCTCTTCACGGGTCGACAAGCTGCCGGCGCCCAATGCACCCTGTCGCTCGACCGTCTGTAAAACCCGCTGAATCGTGGCCTGCTGCTCGCGACCAAAACGTGCCATCTGTGAATAGATGCCCTGCCCCTGCTGCGCCCGCGCCATGCGCCAGCGCATCAATGGGTAAAGGGCCATCGGCAATAGAGAGGCCTCATGCCCCCAATATTCGAACAACGAACGCCGCCGGCCCTGGCTCCAGGCCGCCTGTTCAAGCAGTGACGGCGCATAGTTGCCCAGACGGGAAAACAGCGGCAGGTAATGGGAGCGCACCAGCGCATTGACCGAATCGATCTGCAACACACCCAGGCGTTCGATCATCCGGTTAAGGTGCGCCGCCTTGACCAGTGCCGGCGCCTGGCGCCCGGAAAAACCCTGGGCTGCCAGCGCCATGCGTCGGGCTTGCTTGAGTGAAAAGGACAGATCGGCGGGCATGTAACTCTCCGTATGGGCGTGCCACCTACCCTACTGCATTCAGGCTCATTTTCGCAGCGGGTCTTCCCAGCCATGACGATGATTTTCCTGCTCCACATCGGCCCGGCGCAGGCCAATGTCTTTGAGCGCGTCATCGCTCATACTCGCCAGCCTGTGACGTTCACGGTGCAACGCCTGCCAACGCGCAAGCGTCTGGAGCAGCCCGGCAAGCGGCCGCTTCGCCATCAGTACAAAACCTTTTTGACCTTTCATCTTCTCGCCCTCCCTTGGGGATGACGAAAGTGTGTGCCGCGCCCTATGATCAATCCAACGAATGTTTCTTATGCAATACATCTCGGAGATTGATCAATTGTCCGGTTACCCCAGTATCGACACTGAAGTGCTGCGTACCTTTGTCGCCATTGCCGACCAGGGCGGCTTCACCCGCGCCGGCGAGCAGGTGAACCGTACCCAGTCGGCGGTGAGCATGCAGATGAAGCGCCTGGAAGAGGACGTGCTGCAGCGCAAGTTGTTCGAGCGTGACGGCCGGCAAGTGCGGCTGACGCCCGAAGGCCAAGTGCTGCTGGGGTATGCGCGACGCATCCTGAAACTGCACAGCGAAGTGTTCAACACCCTGCGTGAGCCGCACATGGTAGGGCTCGTGCGCATCGGCACGCCGGATGACTATGTGATGCGCTTTCTTCCGGGGGTTCTCAAACGGTTTTCCAAGGCTTATCCGTTGATCCAGATCGAGATGCACTGCGAGTCCTCCCAGGTATTAATGCAACGCAGGGATTTGGCCTTGACCGTGATCAGCCGTCAGCCCGGCGATGACATTGGAGAACTGTTACGCACCGAGCGTTTGGTATGGGCGGCAGCGCAGAGTTTTTGCGTGGAGGAGCACCAGGTGCTGCCGTTGGCCATCTCGGGGACCGATTGCTTCGGTACCCAATGGGCCCGCACGGCCTTGGATGCGGCCGGGCTCGACTACCGCCTGGCCTATCACAGCTCCAACTGCGCGGCGATTCAGAGCGTGGTCGGCGCTGGACTCGCGGTCACGGCCAGCATGGAAAGCCTGGTGACCGAAGACCTGCGGATACTGGGCAGCAATGAGGGGTTTCCGCCATTGCCCTCGATGAACCTGCGCCTGCTACGCAACCCGGCGATGACCTCGCCCATCACCGAATGCCTGGCGGAGTACATCCTCGAAGGCTTCAGACTTTAAACGTGAGCATCAGCGCGCACACCACCAGGAAACCGCAGAACAGGCCGCGCAACACGCGCTCCGGCAGCGCATGGGCGACCTTCACGCCCCAACTGATGCTGAGCAGACCGCCGACGGCCAACGGCACGCCGATCAGCCAGTCCACTTCCTGGTGCCAGGCGTAGGTGACTAATGTCACGCCGGTACTGGGCAATGCCAGGGCCAGGGACAAACCTTGGGCCACCACCTGGGTGGTGCCGAACACGCTGGTGAGCACCGGCGTCGCGACCACCGCGCCGCCGACACCGAACAAGCCGCCCATGGAGCCGGAGGCGGCACCGAGCACCGCGAGCCATGGCCAGGCATAACGCATCTGCGCGCTCGGCGGCGCATTGCGGGTGAACATGCGCAGCAGGTTGTAGGCACAAAGCACCAGCAGGAAGGCGATAAAGCCGATTCGCATCGCGCCCGCGTCCAAGCCTACCGCCCAGATCGAGCCGAGCCAGGCAAACACGAACCCCATGACGCCCAAGGGCAGCGCATGGCGCAGTTCGATACGGTTGCGTTGGTGATAGCGCCACAGGGCCAGCATCACGTTAGGCACCACCATCACCAGCGCCGTGCCTTGGGCCAGTTGTTGATCCAGGCCGAACAACACGCCCAGCACGGGAATCGCAATCAGCCCGCCACCAATGCCGAACAGCCCGCCCACGGTGCCCAGGGCCGCGCCCAATACCAGGTAAATCACTAAATCCAACACCGCGCGTTACTCCACAATCACAGGGCTTGCATGCTACGCAGTCGGCTGTGGCGCGCAAAGGCACAGCAACGCACAATTTCCTGACACTGCGAGACGGCTCGGCCTGGCCGCTCGTCCAGAATTATCTGGCGCATTAAAGATTTGCCCGCTAGATTCCAGCCCAGACACGCTTTTCGAGGTACCGCCATGAGCAAGAATCCTGATCCATGCGAATCGCTGATGCTGGACAACCAGCTGTGCTTCGCCCTGCATTCCACGTCGCTGTTGATGACCAAGGTCTACAAGCCGCTGCTGCAAGCCCTGGGCCTGACTTACCCGCAATACCTGGCGATGATGGTGTTGTGGGAAGAAGATGGCTTGACCGTCGGCGAAATCAGCAACCGCCTGCTGACCGACCCGGGTTCCTTGACGCCGCTGCTCAAGCGCCTGGAAGGCGAAGGCCTGCTCAGCCGGACGCGCAGCCGTGAAGACGAACGGGTGGTGGTGGTGGAGCTGACCGACGCCGGCCGCGCCTTGCAGGACAAGGCCATGGGAATTCCACACTGCATCCTCGGCGCCAGCGGCCTGGAGCTGGAACAACTGCGCAAGTTGCAAGGTGACCTGATCGCCCTGCGCCGCAACCTGCAGGCCGCCGTTTGATACGGTAGACCCGACACTATTTATCGAAAAATGTGGGGCGGGCTTGCTCGCGAATGTGGTGTATCAGTCAACCAACATAGGGCTGACACACCGCATTCGCGAGCAAGCCCGCTCCCACATTTGCTTTGTGGTGTGTCAGAAAAATACGACGCGTAAAAAATTCAAAATTAATCTTGCGCACTAAACATTTGCGCTATACATTCACCTTCACCAACTACTTAGCGCGCAAACATTTAGCGCTACAACCCAAGAGAAAACCACCATGCAAACGCTCTATACCGCAGTAGCCACCGCCACCGGCGGCCGTGATGGTCGTGCTGTTTCCAACGACAACATCCTCGATGTCAAACTCTCCACCCCCAAAGAACTGGGCGGTGCCGGTGGCCAGGCCACCAACCCCGAGCAACTGTTCGCCGCCGGTTATTCGGCCTGCTTTATCGGCGCCCTGAAGTTCGTCGCCAGCCAGACCAAACGCAAAATCCCGGATGACGCCTCGATCACCGCCCACGTCGGCATCGGCCAGATCCCCGGTGGTTTCGGCCTGGATATCGACCTGCATATCAGCCTGCCGGGCCTGGCCCAGGATGACGCGCAAAGCCTGGTCGACGCGGCTCACCAGGTGTGCCCGTACTCCAACGCCACCCGTGGCAACGTCGATGTGCGCCTGCACGTCACCGTTTAATCAACCGCCGCCGCTCAAGGAGAAGCACATGAACACCTTCGCTAAAGCACTCACCGGCACCCTGCTCGCCCTGTCCATCACCCAGGCCTTCGCGGCGACCGGTGATGTGGAACACACCACCCAGGCCTTCCTGGATGTGTTGAACGCCGGCACCGGCAAGCCGATAGAACAGCTGACGCCAAAGGACGCCCGTGCCGTTTTGACCGGCGCCCAGGCCGGGGTGAAGCTGACGCTGCCAGCGGCGGATGTGAGCCAGAAAACCATTCAGGTCGACGGCAAGCCGCTGGACCTGACCATCGTGCGTCCGGCCGGGGTCAAGGGCACATTGCCAGTATTCATGTTCTTCCACGGCGGCGGCTGGGTGCTCGGGGACTACGCGACCCATGAACGCCTGGTGCGGGATTTGGTCGTGGGCTCGGGTGCAGTGGCGGTGTTTGTCAATTACACGCCTTCGCCGGAAGCGCATTACCCGGTGCCATCAACCAGGCCTACGGCGCGACCCAATGGGTGGCCGAGCATGGCAAAGAGATCAATGTCGATGGCCAGCGCCTCGCAGTCGCGGGCAACAGCGTCGGCGGCAACATGGCCGCGGTGGTCAGCCTGATGGCCAAGGACAAGGGCACGCCGGCGATCAAGTTCCAACTGCTGCTGTGGCCGGTGACCGACGCCAACTTCGACACCGCGTCCTACAACCAGTACGCCGAAGGGCACTTCCTCACCCGAAACATGATGAAGTGGTTCTGGGACAACTACACCACCGACGCCAAGCAACGTGCCCAGGTCTACGCCTCGCCGCTGCGGGCGACCACCGCTCAGCTCAAAGGCTTGCCGCCGGCGCTGATCCAGACGGCGGGCGCCGATGTGCTGCGTGATGAAGGCGAGGCCTACGCCCGCAAGCTGGATGCCGCCGGTGTGCCGGTCACCGCGGTGCGCTACAACGGCATGATCCACGACTACGGCCTGCTGAATGTGGTCAGCCAGGTGCCAGCCGTCCGTTCGGCGATGCTGCAGGCCTCGGACGAGTTGAAGCAACACCTGAAGTAATCAATACGCTATCTAGTCCTGAATAGATCGTTCCCATGCTCTGCGTGGGGACGCCACCCCGGACGCTCCGCGTCCTGCTTTCAGCGTAAAAATTCGGCACCTGCGCAATGGTGACGCGGAGCGTCACGGGATGCATTCCCACGCGGAGCGAGGGGAACGATCAGCGGGGGAACGATCACACCTGGAGTAAAACGTAGCGCCCATAAAAAAGCCCGACGCAAGGTCGGGCTTCTTTTCGTAGCGGCGCGGCCGGAATTACTTCTTGGCGCGACCTTTGTACGAACCGCCTTCGCGGGTGTCGATTTCGATCAGGTCGTCGATTTCGATGAAGTCGGCGACTTGCAGCTCGGTGCCGTTGGCCAGCTTGGCAGGCTTCATGACCTTGCCGGAAGTGTCACCGCGAGCGGAACCTTCGGTGTAGGCCACTTTACGCACGATGGTGGTCGGCAGCTCTACGGAAACCAGACGCTCTTCGAAGAAGATCGCTTCGCAGATGTCTTCCATGCCTTCTTCCACGAACGGCAGAACGGCTTCGATATCTTCAGCGTTCAGCTCGTACATGGTGTAGTCGGTGGTGTCCATGAACGTGTAGGTGTCGCCGCTGATGAAGGACAGGGTCGCTTCCTTGCGGTCGAGGATCACGTCGTCCAGTTTGTCATCGGCGCTGTAGACGATCTCGGTCTTGTAACCGGTCAGCAGGTTCTTCAGCTTGGTCTTCATGATGGCGCTGTTACGACCAGACTTGGTGAACTCAGCTTTCTGAACCAGCCAAGGGTCGTTTTCGAGACGGATCACTGTACCGGGTTTCAGTTCTTTACCAGTTTTCATTGCATATATCCGAAATTTGGATGGGATTTACAAAATTCAAGGTGGCGTATCATATCCAACTTTCATGAAAATTCACCAGTGCCGTCGCAAGATCGGCCTGCAAACCCTGTTCCAGACACCATGTTTCGGCGTGCAGATTCACCTCGGGCCAGTGTTCCAGCAGGCTTTTCCACGGTTGCGCCATATCGCCCTCGGTATTCCAGGCGTGCCAGAGCCCGATCAGCGCAGCCCTCGCGGCCGGTGACAAACCGGCGGTGTAGAGCTCGAGGAAGGCATCAAGCTTGTCGAGGTGGATGTCTTCGTCCTGCCGGTAGATGTGCCACAGCAGCGGGCGCCCGGCCCACTGGGCACGCACGAACGAATCTTCGCCGCGCACGGCATTGAAGTCGCAGCACCACAGCAAACGGTCATAGTGCTCCTGAGGCACGAAGGCGATGACCTGCACCGTCAGCGCGCCGCGCTGCTGGATGTCTCCCGCGGCCAGCCGGTCCAGGCCCAGCCAGCGCTGCACATCACCCAGGATGCGCCCCTCCGGCACCAACAGATGAGTGGCACGCCCGTCCGTCGCTAACACATCGAGCCAACTGGCCAACCCGGCATTTTCGTAGGCGAACAGTGAGATAAGCCGCGCATCGGCTGCCGGAAATATGCCTAAACCGTGCAGGAATTCTCGCTGCGCACCGGCATCCCGTTGAAAAGCCCGACGCCGCTCCAGCAACCCCGCCTCGCGCAACAAGCCGCCGGTACCGGGCCGGAAACCGGGAAAGAAGAAGTACTTCTGCACGCCCTTGAATGTCACCGACGGCAAGCGGTGACAGCCCACCACCCATTCCTCGGCACTCAGGTAATCCAGGTTCACCCACAACGGCGCGCGCGTGCGTGCGGCCATGGCCTCCATGTAGTCGGGCGGCAACTGGCAGGCGAACGCGGCAATCACCACATCCGCCGCTGCCGCCCCTGGCCACTCGGCCGGCCAGTGGCGCACGTCGACGCCTTCCTGCCACTGCGCATCCTGGCGCACATCAATGCCTGGGCACAGGCGCTCGAAAGCGCGCAGGTCATCAACCCACAGGCGCACAGCGCACGCATGCTCCACCACCAATTGCCGGGCCAGGCGCCAGGTCACGCCGATGTCGCCGTAGTTATCGACGACGCTGCAAAAAATATCCCAGCGGGCTTTCATTCCTGGCTCCAACGCTCAAAGGCTCGATTGTCCGCATAAATGCGCGGATGCAGAAGGCTTGATCACGATTATTCTGCAGACTGGCTGTGCGACAATCGCCGCCACGCTGCAAATGCCTGCCAGGAGGCCATCATGGCTGATCGTCCGTTGTCGCTGTTCAAACTGATTGTGGGTATCGCGTTTGGCGTATGGCTGGGGTTCCTCGCCATCGTGCTGAGCACTTGGCTGGCGTCGCGCTACCTGTTCCCGCAAAGCCTGGCGCCCGTGGCCCAGGCTGTCGAGCAACTGGGGAAACCGGCGGTGGTGGTGACACCCGAGCCGCCAAACCGCCTGTTCGAGCAATACCAGCAGAACCTGCAGAAGCAGGAACAGCAACAAACCCTGGAGCAGGCCCGCACCAATGCGCGCAACCTGTCCAACCCGAAATGCCAGTTCTGGCTGCAGCAGGACCAGAACGCGCCCAACGAAAAGTCTCGGGCCAATGTCCTGCAATTCTGCGATTGATGACCATGAATAAACACGCCGTGCACCAACTGATCCTGGAAAAGCTCAGCATCGACCTCGACATTGCCCAGCGCGCCGCGCAGACCGCCTACGAAACCGCGACCCACGAAGAAAACATCGCGGAAAACAAGTACGACACCCTTGGGCTCGAGGCGTCCTACCTGGCCGCCGGGCAAGCCAAGCGAGTCGAGGAAATCAAGCAAGCGCTGGCGCTGTGCCAGAACCTGGCAGTGCGCGCCTACGATGACCAACGGGGCATAGAAGTCGGCGCGCTGCTGGGCCTGGCAGACGAGAACGACCGCCAGCAGTGGCTGTTCCTCGCGCCGGACGCGGCGGGGCTGAAGGTGGACGTGGTGGGGCAACCGGTGACCGTCATCACCCCGCGCTCGCCCCTGGGCAAAAGCCTGCTGGGCAAGGTTGAAGGTGATGAGGTGGAGATTCTGGTGGCCGGTGCCCGGCAACACTTTACGGTTACCGAGGCCAGGTAAACCACTGTAGAG
>JAFHKH010000011.1 GCA_016937595.1 Pseudomonas cedrina subsp. fulgida
ATCTGCGCTTAACTGAACGGCATCAGGGCTTGCCACAGAAGCCCATTTGCCACAAGCAGCCCATTTGCCACAGAAGACCGTTTGCCATAAGAAGCCCGTTCGCCACATTAGGCCCTGTTTATTTAACCGGCATGCCATGATTACTTCATGAACCTGATTCAACGTATCGACGCGCTCCTGCCGCAGACCCAATGCGGCAAGTGCGGGCACCCGGGCTGCAAACCGTATGCCGAAGGCATTGCCCAAGGCGAGGCCATCAATAAATGCCCGCCCGGTGGGCAGGAAACTATCACCAGCCTGGCGCAACTGCTGCGTCTGCCGGTGCTTGAGTTGGACACCTCCCGTGGCGAAGCGCCCGCGCAGGTCGCCTATATTCGTGAAGCCGAATGCATCGGCTGCACCAAATGTATCCAGGCGTGCCCGGTGGATGCCATCGTCGGTGCCGCCAAGTTGATGCACACGGTGATCATCGACGAGTGCACCGGTTGCGACCTGTGCGTCGCGCCGTGCCCGGTGGACTGCATAGAGATGCGCCCACTGCCGGCTATTGTCCCGATCATCGGCGGCCTGGCGAGCAACGACCATGAACGTCATGAGCGAGGCATCAAGCGCGACCGTGCACGGCGGCGTTTCGAGCAACGCAACGCGCGCCTGCAGCGTGAAGACGCACACAAACTCGCCGAACGCCTGGCGCGGGCCAAACGTTCGGTGCCGTCGGAGCCCATGCACCTGGATGCGGCGCAAGCGGCCCAGGAGGCTGCGGTAAAAAAAGCCAAGGTCAATGTGGCAATGAGCCGTGCGCAATTGCACAAATCCCTGAAAGCGTTTGGGCATCCACCGACTTTCGAGCAACAGTCGCAATTAATCCTACTGCAACAGCAATTCGAGGCAGCGCAGCAGGCGCTGGCGGCGCTGGAAGCGAACAGCACACCGGCAGCAGCGCTGTCGCCCGGTACCACCGCCGACCTCAAGCGCGCGAAAATCCAATTGGCAATGCGCCGAGCCGAGCTGAAAAAAGCCCAGGATCAACACGCCGCTCCGCAGCAATTGGCGCAAGCGCAACACAAGCTTGACGAAGCCCAGCGCCTGGTCGATGCCCATGGCCCCACACCCTGAATACCCGCCGAATTCGCATTCAAGCTGACCGCTTGTGCAAGGAACCGACCGCCCGATGAACGCCGCAAAACGCCTGGAAATTTTCCGCAGATTTCACGAAGACAATCCGGAACCCAAGACCGAACTGGCTTATACCTCGCCGTTCGAGTTGCTGATTGCGGTGATCCTCTCAGCCCAGTCTACGGATGTCGGAGTCAACAAGGCCACGGCGAAGCTGTATCCGGTGGCGAATACGCCCGAGGCGATCTACGCCTTGGGCGTGGAAGGGTTGTCGGAATACATCAAGACCATCGGCCTGTATAACAGCAAGGCCAAGAACGTCATCGAGACCTGCCGCCTGCTGATCGAACTGCATGGCAGCGAGGTGCCGCAAACCCGTGAAGCGCTGGAAGCTCTGCCGGGCGTTGGCCGTAAAACCGCCAACGTGGTGCTCAATACCGCGTTCCGGCAATTGACCATGGCCGTGGACACCCACATCTTTCGGGTCAGCAACCGCACCGGCATTGCCCGTGGGAAGAACGTGGTGGAGGTGGAAAAACAGCTGATGAAGTTCGTGCCCAAGCCGTACCTGCTCGACTCCCACCACTGGCTGATCCTTCACGGGCGCTACGTTTGCCAGGCCCGCAAGCCGCGTTGCGGCAGCTGTCGCATCGAAGACCTGTGCGAATACAAGGACAAGACCTCCGACGATTGAGGAATCATTGGTTTTCCCAATCAATCGATTGAAAAAATCTTTTTTACCGGACTCAGGATTATCGTTATAAGGAGCGCCAACGCAGTCTTAGCCCGGAGTGAACCTATGAGCACTGGCAAAGAAGAACTGGAAGTGGAGGACGACCTCGTTGAGTCGGACGATGATGTGGTCGAGGCCCCCGTGGCAGAGGTCGCCAAGACCAATTTGAGCAAACGCCGTACTATCGACAATCTGCTGGAAGAACGACGCTTGCAAAAACAACTGGCCGATTACGACTTCGATCTCTGATTCGCGTGGTCGACGGCCGGAAGCCTCCCTCACGGAGGCTTTTTTCTGCCGGTCATGCAGGCTGGCGGGGAGCAGTGCCTCGTCTAGACCAAGCCGTTACGCTGGGCCAGTTCAATCAGGTCTACGAGAGAACGGGCGTTGAGCTTGAGCAGCAGGCGCGTCTTGTAGGTGCTGACAGTCTTGTTGCTGAGGAACATGCCGTCGGCAATCTCCTTGTTGGTTCTACCCCTGGCCAATTGCTGCAATACCATCATCTCACGGCCGGATAGACGCTCGACCATATCGGCCTCACTGGCATTGCCCATGGTGGAGCGTACCGAATTGAGCGCCTGGTTCGGGAAGTAGCTGTACCCCGACAGCACGGCCTTGATCGCACTCAGCAACTCGGTCAAGTCCTGTTGCTTGCACACGTAGCCCGCGGCGCCCGCCTGCATGCAACGCATGGAAAAATGCCCAGGTGCCTGGGACGTAAGCACCAGCACCTTGAACGGTGCGGGTTGTTTGGTAGAAGACAGCCGGCAGATAACTTCCAGGCCATCAAGTTTGGGAATCCCAATATCCAGTATGACAATGTCCGGCATATGCTCCCGTGCAAGTTGCAACGCGTCGACACCGTTATCGGTCTCGGCAACGACCTCATAACCATGACGTTCCATTAGCATACGCACAGCAAGACGAATGACGGGATGATCATCCACGATCAGCACTTTATTCATGAGAAAGTCCAATTTCGCTGTTCGAATTATTTAGAGCAAGCACAATAGCCTAGTCGTTTCCTAGTTGGCATAGCGTTCCCCCCCAAGCAACAGCAAGCAGAGACCCACCCCACAGCGATAAAGGAAATGCCCTACAAAAAAACATCATCGTGGAGGGATCTGGTTTTATGGATCCTTTCAGACCTTTCCGGGGGCTTACATATTTTGAGTGAAATATCCCAGGCACAAAGGGGGCTGGGTAAACGTGCCGCACATAACTCTCAGGAAATGCCCCTTGCCTCTGGTGTTCGGCCGAGAAAACCGCTGAGGAAAATCCGTTTGCTGCAGTTCCATCAAACATATTCATTTACATCCTTAATTCCTACAGACGATTCAGCGATTTATATATTCGCTGCACTTACATGAGTGAATTTTCTGTAAGACCAGTTCCTACATAGATGTAAAAATTTCATTCCCCCTACACACTTTTATCAACAATTCATTCAAATTCGCGCGCCGAAAAAAACCTGGAAAACACTAATGCATGTTTAATCGCAATAAACATCGCCAGCCTCTACAAAACGCTGGCCAAAAAAATGCCCCTTGGACAAGGGGCCATTCTTCAGCACAGGCTAAAACTTAGAACAACGAGCGGCCTTTGTTGGCCGCGATGCGCATGCGCAACGCGTTCAACTTGATAAAGCCCGCTGCGTCCGCCTGGTTGTAGGCGCCGCCGTCTTCTTCGAAGGTGGCGATGTTGGCATCGAACAGCGAGTCGTCGGACTTGCGGCCGGTCACGATCACATTGCCCTTGTACAGCTTGAGCCGCACAACGCCGTTCACGTGCGCCTGTGAGGCGTCGATCATTTGTTGCAGCATCAGACGCTCAGGGCTCCACCAGTAGCCGGTGTAGATCAGGCTGGCGTACTTGGGCATCAGCTCATCCTTGAGGTGAGCCACTTCGCGGTCCAGGGTGATGGACTCGATCGCGCGGTGGGCACGCAGCATGATGGTGCCGCCCGGGGTTTCGTAGCAGCCACGGGACTTCATGCCCACGTAACGGTTCTCGACGATGTCGAGACGGCCGATGCCGTGTTCGCCACCGATGCGGTTCAGGGTCGCCAGTACGGTGGCCGGGGTCATTTCGACGCCGTCCAGCGCGACGATGTCGCCGTTGCGGTAGGTCAGTTCCAGGTATTGCGGCTTGTCGGGAGCGTTCTCCGGCGAGACGGTCCACTTCCACATGTCTTCTTCGTGCTCGGACCAAGTGTCTTCCAGCACGCCGCCTTCATAGGAGATGTGCAGCAAGTTGGCGTCCATCGAGTACGGGGACTTCTTCTTGCCGTGACGCTCGATCGGGATGGCATGCTTTTCAGCGTAGTCCATCAGCTTTTCACGGGACAACAGGTCCCACTCACGCCAAGGGGCAATCACCTTCACACCTGGCTTGAGCGCGTAGGCACCCAGTTCGAAACGCACCTGGTCGTTGCCCTTGCCGGTCGCGCCATGGGAAATGGCGTCGGCGCCGGTTTCGTTGGCGATTTCGATCAGGCGCTTGGCGATCAGCGGGCGTGCGATGGAGGTACCCAGCAGGTACTCGCCTTCGTAGACGGTGTTGGCGCGAAACATCGGGAAAACGAAATCGCGGACGAACTCTTCGCGCAGGTCGTCAATGTAGATCTCTTTCACGCCCATGGCTTGCGCCTTGGCACGTGCAGGTTCGACCTCTTCGCCCTGACCCAGGTCAGCGGTGAAGGTCACCACTTCACAGTTATAAGTATCCTGCAGCCACTTGAGGATCACCGAAGTGTCCAGGCCGCCGGAATACGCGAGAACGACCTTGTTTACGTCGGCCATGCCATCACTCCACGGGGTTGTACGGAAAGCCGTCGATTCTACCGTCCAAAACCGTGAATTTACAGGGGCGCGACAGCAAATGAAGATAAAGCGACAGATTATGTCAGCACGGCGACCGATGCTCGCCGGTTATGAGGTATGCGCGGGGTTGCCAGGACCGGCGGCCTGAGGCGCCGGTTTCTCGGGGGCTGCCACGCGTTCAAGTTGAATGTTGACGCGACGGTTGCGCGCCCGGTTGGCCGCGTTGGTGTTGGGCGCCAGTGGGTAGCTTTCGCCGTGGAAGCGCAGGGTGACCTGGGATTCCTGGATACCATTGGCCTTGAAGTAGTCCATCACCGCCAACGCACGGCGACGCGAGACATCGCGGTTGGTCAGGCGGTTGCCGCTGTTGTCTGAATGGCCATTGAGCTCGATATGGTTGACGGTGGGATCGGCTTTCATGAACGCAATAATGACATCGAGTTTCTTCTTGGCCGCGGCATCCAGCTCGATACCGCCCCCCGGGAAGCCGACTTCGGTCTGTTTGACCTGATCGTAATTCATCGGCAGCAGCTTGGCGGTGCACAGCTGGTAGTCGTTGTAAGCCTTGTTGAATTTGACCGGCAACAGGCGGATTTCCGAGTAGCCACCTTCACGCCCGTAGTGTCGGACGGTCGGGCTGCGCCCTTCCAATAGCCCCATGAACAGCCGCCCGGCCTGGGCCTGGGAGCTGTTGAACAACACGTCGCCACTGCCGGCGCGCACGGCGCCAAGGTTGATATCACCTCGGCCCGGCTGCCAAGGGGCGGCGGCGGCGAGCAAGGTGGCCGAGCCCGTCCCCAGCGCGCCGTTATAGGCTTTGAGACGAAACGTCGCCTGCTCACCGGCCCGGCGCACGAACTCACCCGAACCGAAGTCGGTGATCGGCTGGGTCAGGCGGCACTCGAACTGGTCGCCTTCCACCTTCCACTCAATATTCTCCAGACGTGTCTGGAACGTGAGGGCCATCGCAGGCAGGCTGGCGAACACACTGAGCAGGGCTAGATAATGCTGGCGCACGGGAGGCTCCACTGGTTGCTACAACACGTCAACGCGTCATACATCGATAAGGCATACCCCCTGCTATCGGTCGCATCCTGCAAAACTTGATAGCGAGTGCCTGCTAGAGTCTTTTCCGGTAGGATTCCCCCCAGATTGACCCGCCTGGAATCCCCAATGTCCGACCGCCTGACCCTGCTGCGTCCCGACGACTGGCATATTCATCTTCGCGATGGTGCTGCGTTACCCCACACCGTGGCCGATGTCGCGCGCACTTTTGGCCGCGCCATCATCATGCCAAACCTGGTCCCTCCGGTGCGTAACGCCGAGCAAGCCGATGCCTATCGCCAGCGTATCCTCGCTGCACGACCGGCCGGCAGCCGCTTCGAACCGCTGATGGTGCTCTACCTCACCGACCGTACCCAGCCCGCGGAAATTCGTGAGGCCAAGGCCAGCGGCTTCGTGCATGCCGCCAAGCTGTACCCGGCCGCGCGACCACCAACTCCGACTCCGGCGTGACCAGTATCGACAAGATCCTGCCGGCCATCGAAGCCATGGCCGAAGTCGGCATGCCGCTGCTGATCCACGGTGAAGTCACCCGTAGCGATGTGGACGTGTTCGATCGCGAGAAGCTCTTCATCGACGAACATATGCGCCGCGTGGTCGAGCTGTTCCCGACCCTCAAGGTTGTGTTCGAGCACATCACCACGGCCGATGCCGTGCAGTTCGTGACCGAGGCCTCGGCCAATGTCGGTGCGACCATCACCGCCCATCACCTGCTGTACAACCGCAACCACATGCTGGTGGGCGGGATTCGGCCGCACTTCTATTGCCTGCCGATCCTCAAGCGCAACACCCATCAGGTGGCGTTGCTGGATGCCGCGACCAGCGGCAATCCGAAGTTCTTCCTTGGCACCGACTCCGCGCCCCATGCCCAGCACGCCAAGGAAGCCGCATGTGGCTGTGCCGGTTGCTACACCGCGTTTGCGGCGATCGAGTTGTACGCCGAAGCGTTCGAACAGCGCGACGCCCTGGACAAGCTCGAGGGTTTCGCCAGCCTCAACGGCCCGCGTTTCTATGGCCTGCCGGCGAACACCGACCGCATTACCCTGGTTCGTGAAGACTGGACCGCCCCCGCCAGCCTGCCTTTTGGCGAGCTGACCGTTATCCCGCTGCGCGCCGGTGAAACACTGCGCTGGCGCCTGCTGGAGGAAAGCAAGTGAGTGAAGACCATTACGACGACGAACAAGAGCACGGTGGTGGCGGCTCCCGTCACCCGATGGCCGAGCGATTTCGCGGTTATCTGCCAGTTGTCATCGACGTAGAAACCGGTGGTTTCAATTGCGCCACCGATGCGCTGCTGGAAATCGCCGCGACCACCATCGGCATGGACGAACAGGGTTTCGTGTTTCCGGAACATACCCACTTCTTCCGCGTCGAGCCGTTCGAAGGCGCCAACATCGAAGCGGCCGCCCTGGAGTTCACCGGGATCAAGCTCGACCACCCCCTGCGCATGGCGGTGAGTGAAGAAGCGGCTCTGACCGATATCTTCCGTGGCGTGCGCAAGGCGTTGAAGGCCAATGGTTGCAAACGCGCGATCCTGGTCGGCCACAACAGCAGCTTCGACCTGGGCTTCCTGAATGCCGCCGTGGCGCGGCTGGACATGAAGCGCAACCCGTTTCATCCGTTCTCCAGCTTCGATACCGCCACCCTCGCCGGCCTGGCGTATGGCCAGACCGTGCTGGCGAAAGCCTGCCAGGCGGCAGGGATCGACTTCGACGGCCGTGAAGCCCATTCCGCCCGCTACGACACCGAGAAGACCGCTGAGCTGTTCTGCGGCATCGTCAATCGCTGGAAGCAGATGGGTGGCTGGGAAGATTTCAACGACTGACATCCCAGGCACAAAAAAACCCGGCTCAGCGCCGGGTTTTTTGTGCTCGAATCCGGCTTACAGCTTGCCGGCGTTCTCGGTCAGGTAAGCCGCAACACCTTCGGTGGAAGCGGTCATGCCCTTGTCGCCTTTTTTCCAGTTGGCAGGGCAAACTTCGCCGTGCTCTTCGTGGAATTGCAGGGCGTCGACCAGGCGGATCAGCTCTTCCATGTTACGGCCCAGTGGCAGGTCGTTGATGATCTGGGAGCGAACCACGCCCTTGTCGTCGATCAGGAACGCGCCACGGAACGCCACGCCGCCTTCGGACTCAACGTCGTAGGCCTTGGCGATGTCGTGCTTCATGTCGGCGGCCATGGTGTATTTGACTTTGCCGATGCCGCCATCATTGATGGCGGTGTTGCGCCAGGCGTTGTGGGTGAAATGGGAGTCGATGGAAACGGCCACCACTTCAACGTTGCGCGCCTTGAAATCGTCCATGCGGTGGTCCAGGGCGATCAGCTCCGAAGGGCAGACGAACGTGAAGTCCAGCGGGTAGAAGAACACCAGGCCGTATTTGCCTTTGATGGCTTCGGACAGTTTGAAGCTGTCAACGATTTCGCCATTGCCGAGAACGGCGGGGACATCGAAATCCGGGGCTTGTTTGCCGACGAGTACGCTCATTGGGTATCTCCTGATGCGAGGTAACGATTGAAGTAAAAGGACCGGTACTGAGTTTGCCGTTTATAAGCGACAGCCCCGTGACGCAGTCACGCTTCGTGAAGATCGACCATCATACACTGAAAAAACCGTTCGTCAGTGCGGGCGCTTTGCCAGCGAATACCTGCGAATCTACTTTGACAATCATTCTCGTTAACATTAAGATCCATCGCACTTAAGCCTTAAACCGCGACGGTTCTCCTTATGTATGTGTGCCTGTGTACCGGCGTCACCGACGGACAAATCCGCGAAGCAATCTATGAAGGTTGCTGCAGCTACAAGGAAGTACGTGAAACCACCGGCGTTGCCAGCCAGTGCGGTAAATGTGCTTGCCTGGCCAAACAAGTGGTACGGGAAACCCTGACGCAGTTGCAGACGGCCCAGACCGCGCTGCCCTATTCAACAGAATTTACGCACGCCTGATCGGTGTGTTTTAAAGAACCGGACCGGGTGTCCGGTTTTTTTATGCCTGAAATTCAATTAGTTAGCGCCAAGACGCGGAACACAAACATTCTTATTCCGATTAATTTTCATTTATTATTCAATAACTTAGGTTTGACACTTAGAGTTTCGCCGCTCAAACTCCGCCTTATACACAGCGATTACAGGGCAGGACCCCAGTCATGAAAGGCGACATCTCAGTCATCCAGCAACTCAACAAAATCCTTGCCAATGAACTGGTCGCGATCAATCAGTACTTTCTGCATGCGCGCATGTACGACGATTGGGGCCTGGAAAAGCTCGGCAAGCGTGAATACAAAGAATCCATCAAGGCCATGAAGGACGCTGACGCGCTGATCAAGCGCATCCTGTTCCTGGAAGGTCTGCCGAATGTGCAGGACCTGGGCAAGCTCAACATCGGCGAGCACACCCAGGAAATGCTCAGCAGCGACCTGGGCTTTGAGCGCAAGAGCCACAGCGACCTCAAGGCTGCTATCGCTCACTGCGAAGCCCAGGCCGACTTCGGCAGCCGTGAGCTGCTGGAAGATATCCTGGAAGACCAGGAAGAGCATATCGACTGGCTCGAAACCCAACTGGGCCTGATCGACAAGGTCAGCCTGGAAAACTACCTGCAGTCGCAGATGGGCGAATAACCCTCAGGCAACAGGTACAAAAAAGCCCCGCCCTCTTACGAGGAGCGGGGCTTTTTATTGCATCCGAATCAAGCGTCAGTCTTGACTGCCGCTTTCTGCGCTGCATCCTTGATCAGCGCCTGCAATGAGCCATCAGCGGCCATTTCAGTGATGATGTCGCTGCCGCCGACCAGTTCACCGGCTACCCACAGCTGTGGGAATGTTGGCCAGTTGGCGTACTTCGGCAGGTTGGCGCGGATTTCAGGGTTTTGCAGGATATCCACGTAAGCGAACTTCTCGCCACACTGCATCACAGCCTGGGAAGCCTTCGCGGAGAAACCGCACTGAGGAGCGTTGGGCGCGCCTTCATGTAAAGCAGAATGGTGTTATTGGCAATCTGCTCTTTGATCGTTTCGATGATATCCATGGAACACCTCGGCTGGAACTTTGCGACTCACAGGTCGGCACGGTGGCGCATTGTAACGCAAAATTCCAGCCGGGTGCTCAGGCGGCTGCTACCTGCACGGGAACGCCGTTCAATGCGGCGTTGCCCGACAACTCGTCCAATTGCCGTTCATCGGTCAAGTCATTGGCACTGGCCCCAGGCTGCTCGCTGGCGATGGTCATCCGCACGCCAGGGCGGCCATGCCCCCAACCGTGAGGCAGGCTGACGACGCCGGGCATCATGTCCAGGCTGGCCAGCACCTCCACCTCGATCATGCCGATGCGCGAACTGACACGCACGCGTTGGCCATCGCTCAACCGGCGGCTGGCGAGATCATCGGGATGCATCAGCAATTGATGCCGTGGCTTGCCCTTCACCAACCGGTGGTAGTTGTGCATCCACGAATTATTGCTGCGCACATGACGACGGCCGATCAGCAGCAGTTCATCGGCCATCGGCACCGGCTGCGCCGCAAAACGCACCAGGTCGGCGAGGATCACCGTCGCGCCGCTTGCACCTTGCCACTCGCGGTGTTCAAACGCGCCGCCAGGTTGGGCGTGAGCGGCCCCAGGTCCAGGCCGTGAGGGTAGTCGGCCAACTTCGCCACCGAGAGCTTATGGCTGGAGGCATCACCGTAGGTACCCGCGCGCAGCCCCAAATCAATCATCTGCGCCGGCGGCAGGGTCGGCTTGAGCGCCACACCGGTGTGCGCCGCGAAGGCGGTGGCCAGGCCGACGAAGATCTCCCAGTCATGCAGCGCGCCCTCGGGTTTGGGTAATATCGCCCGATTGAAGCGGGTGACGTTACGCACCGCGAACATATTGAAGGTGGTGTCGTAGTGATCGTTTTCCAGCGCCGAGGTGGAGGGCAGGATCAGGTCGGCATACCGCGTCGTCTCGTTGATATAGAGATCGATGCTGACCATGAACTCCAGGCCATCCAGGGCGTGCTCCAGTTGCCGACCATTGGGCGTCGACAACACCGGATTGCCCGCGACCGTGACCAATGCGCGGATTTGCCCTTCGCCCCCGGTGAGCATTTCCTCGGCCAAGGCCGACACAGGCAACTCGCCGCCGTACTCCGGGCGCCGACACCCGACTCTGCCAGCGATTGAAATGCCCACCGCCGGTCGACGCCACCAGGTCCACGGCCGGCGTGGTGCAGAGCGCACCGCCAACACGGTCCAGATTACCGGTCACCAGGTTGATCAATTGCACCAGCCAATGGCATAGCGTACCGAACGCCTGGGTCGATACGCCCATGCGGCCATAACACACAGCCTTGTCGGCAGCCGCGAAGTCCCGCGCCAACTGGCGGATCTGCTCGGCAGGCACCGCACACTGGCGACTCATGGCCTCGGCGGTCAATCCGGCGATGGCGTGGCGGACATCATCAAGGCCTTCCACCGGCAGGTGGCTATCGCGGGTCAGGTTCTCGCTGAACAAGGTGTTGAGCACGCCGAACAACAGCGCCGCATCGCCGCCAGGGCGCACGAACAGGTGCTGGTCGGCCATCGCCGCGGTCTCGCTGCGCCGTGGATCGACCACCACCACCTTACCGCCGCGGGCCTGGATCGCCTTGAGGCGCTTCTCCACATCGGGCACGGTCATGATGCTGCCGTTGGAGGCCAGCGGGTTGCCGCCCAGGATCAACATGAAATCGGTGTGGTCGATGTCCGGGATTGGCAGCAGCAAACCATGGCCGTACATCAGGTGGCTGGTGAGATGGTGAGGCAACTGGTCCACCGAGGTCGCGGAAAAGCGGTTGCGCGTCTTGAGCAAACCGAGGAAGTAGTTGCTGTGGGTCATCAACCCGTAGTTGTGCACGCTCGGGTTGCCCTGGTACACCGCCACCGCATTCTGCCCATGGCGTGCCTGGATACCCGCCAGCCGTTCGGCCACCAGCGCAAAGGCCTCGTCCCACGCGATGGGTTGCCATTCATTGCCAACCCGCAACATCGGCTGATGCAGGCGGTCAGGATCGTTCTGGATGTCCTGCAGCGCGACGGCCTTGGGGCAGATGTGCCCTCGGCTGAAACTGTCCAGAGTGTCGCCCTTGATCGAGGTAATCGCCAGGCTGCCGTCTTCGGCCCTGGTGGTTTCCAGGGTCAGGCCGCAGATGGCTTCACACAGATGGCAGGCACGGTGATGGAGAGTCTTGGTCATGGCCAGTCTCTTTATTGGGCTTTGAGCCAACTATGGGCCGCGGCCACCCACGGCGCCACCAACGTTCGCGCCGTGAATCGACCAGCATCAGGCCAGGCCATGGGCAAGCGTGAGTAAATGTTTCAAAAACCCACCGACACCCTGCTAAACCGACGCAGCCCGGCTTGCAGCCGCCCCGACGCATTGCAAAAGGGCTCGGCGCCAGTGTACAAATGGCCCGCTGCTGTCTGGAAATCGTCTTCAAACGCGCTGCCGCGCCCTGCTTGAACGCCCTAAAAACCGTAGCCCTATTGGTAAGACGCGACATTTAATGTCAATATCGCGCCTTCCCCTATTTCGTCGCCCCGTGCGGCTTTCGCCGCAGGTCTCGCCCGTTGTCACAATAAACAAGGCTTTGAGTATCTGCGGTCTGTTGCAAAAGGTAGTTAATGATGAGCGCAAGGCACTTTCTCTCCCTGATGGATTGCACGCCCGAAGAGCTGGTCAGCGTGATCCGTCGAGGCATTGAGCTTAAAGACCTGCGTAACCGCGGCGTACTGTTCGAGCCTTTGAAAAACCGTGTACTCGGGATGATTTTCGACAAGTCCTCGACCCGCACCCGCGTGTCTTTCGAGGCCGGCATGATTCAACTGGGTGGCCAGGCCATCTTCCTGTCCTCGCGCGACACCCAACTGGGCCGTGGCGAACCGATCGCCGACAGCGCGAAGGTGATGTCGAGCATGCTCGATGCGGTGATGATCCGAACCTTCGCCCACAGCACCGTGACCGAATTTTCCGACAACTCCCGCGTACCGGTGATCAACGGCCTGTCCGATGACCTGCACCCGTGCCAGTTGCTGGCCGATATGCAAACCTTTCTTGAACACCGTGGTTCGATCCAGGGCAAGACCGTGGCCTGGATCGGCGACGGCAACAACATGTGCAACAGCTATATAGAAGCGGCAATCCAGTTCGACTTCCATTTGCGCATCGCCTGCCCGGAAGGCTTCGAACCCAATGCCGAATTCCTGGCCAAGGCGGACGGCCGCGTGCAACTGCTGCGCGATCCGAAAGACGCAGTGGTCGGCGCGCACCTGGTCAGTACCGACGTCTGGACCTCCATGGGCCAGGAAGAGGAAACCGCCACGCGCCTGGCCCGGTTCGCGCCGTACCAGGTGAACCGCGCGCTGCTCGACCTGGCCGCCCCGGACGTGCTGTTCATGCACTGCCTGCCGGCGCACCGCGGCGAAGAAATCAGCGCTGACCTGCTTGACGACCCACGCTCGGTCGCGTGGGACCAGGCTGAAAACCGCCTGCATGCGCAGAAAGCGCTGCTCGAATTCCTCGTCCCACCGTCGTACCACCACGCATGAGCCAGCCACTGCTGCTGAACCTGCGCAACCTGGCATGCGGCTACCAGGACCAGCGCGTGGTGCAGAACCTCAACCTGCACCTCAATGCCGGCGACATCGGCTGCCTGCTCGGCTCTTCCGGCTGCGGCAAGACCACCACACTGCGGGCGATTGCCGGGTTCGAACCGGTGCACGAAGGTGAGATAAGCCTGGCCGGCGACGTCATCTCAAGTGCCGGATTCACGCTGGCACCCGAGAAGCGTCGCATAGGCATGGTGTTCCAGGACTACGCGCTGTTTCCGCACTTGAGCGTAGCCGACAACATCGCGTTCGGCATTCGCAAACACCCGCGAAAAGACCGTGTGGTCGCTGAATTGCTGGAGCTGGTGAACCTGAAGAACCTGGGCAAACGCTTCCCCCATGAGCTCTCCGGCGGCCAGCAACAACGCGTCGCCCTCGCCCGCGCCTTGGCGCCGGAACCCGCGCTGTTGCTGCTCGATGAAC
>JAFHKH010000110.1 GCA_016937595.1 Pseudomonas cedrina subsp. fulgida
AGCGAGCGGCCACAACCTATACGCTGAAATACAAAACGCCCGATGCGGTGCATCGATTTTTAGGCTGAAATAAGGTGTAAACCATTTAGGAATGGACACTGTCGTTCACATCAATCGATGTATTCGAAGACCTTGACGATTTTTTGCACGCCGGACACACCCTGCACCAGGTTGGCGGCGCGAGTCGCTTCTGCCTGGGTGAGCAAGCCCATCAAATAGACGATGCCGTTGTCGGTGACCACCTTGATGCGCGATCCGGGAATCGCGTTATCGGTGAGCATCTGCGCCTTGATCTTGGTGGTCAGCAGGGCGTCGTTGCTGATGGCCAGCAGGGTGATCGGATCCATCACCTGCAGTTCGTTGTGGACTTTTTTCACGCGCTGTACCGCGGCGGCGGCTTGTTCGGCCTGGGCCTTGAGGTCGGCGCGTGGCGTCTGGCCGGCCAGCAGTACGACGCCGTTGAAGCTGGTCACGACAATGCGCGAGGCGCCGTTGCCCAGGTCCGGAGCGGCCTTGGCGACGTTGACTTCGACCTTGGTTTCGATCAGCGAGTCATCAATCTTGCTGCCGAAGGTGCGGGTGCCCTTGTCATCCTGAATAGGGGTGTCACGTGTCGCGGTGATGGCCGTGCTGCAGCCGCTGATAGCGAGGCACAGGGTGATGGCCAAAAGGCTGAGGCGGTTAACGGTCATTCTTCACTCCCAAACAGTTGGCTGTCGATCAGATCGCACAGGCAGTGGATCGTCAGCAGGTGGACTTCCTGGATACGTGCGGTGACATTGGCCGGGACGCGAATCTCGACGTCTTCAGGCAGGAGCAGCGAGGCCATGCCGCCGCCATCGCGTCCGGTCAATGCTACGACAATCATTTCGCGATCATGTGCGGCCTGGATCGCTTGAATAATATTCGCCGAGTTGCCACTGGTGGAAATCGCCAGCAGCACGTCACCTGGTTGGCCCAGGGCGCGGATCTGCTTGGAGAAGATCTCGTTGTAGCTGTAGTCGTTGGCAATCGAGGTGATTGTCGACGAGTCGGTGGTCAAGGCGATGGCCGGCAGGCTCGGGCGCTCCCGTTCAAAGCGGTTGAGCAGCTCGGATGAGAAATGCTGGGCATCGCCGGCCGAACCGCCGTTGCCGCACGAAAGCATTTTGCCTTCGTTGAGCAAGGCATTGACCATCACCTGACTGGCTTGCTCGATGTGCGGTGCAAGTACGTCCATCGCCTGTTGCTTGGTGTCGATGCTGGCCTGGAAAAGCTGGCGAATTCGGGATTGCATGTCCATCTGTGTGACCTTAATTAGCGCGGCTGTTTGGCACAGGAATGTGCAGCCCGCAAAGCAAAGAGCAAAAGTGTGGGGTGAAGATGTCCGGCGAATCAGCTGTCGAAGGCATCTTTGAGCCAGGTCAGTTCAGCGATCCCGGACGGTGTGCTTTCAATGGCAACCACATCGAAACGGCAGGGTGAATCAGCCCAGCGATGCTCTTTTTGCAGGAAAAACTGCGCAGCGAGTATCAGCTTCTGACGCTTGCGCCCGTCGATACTGGCGAGCGCGCCCCCCCATTGTGCGTGTTTTCTATAGCGGACTTCGACGAATACTACTGTATCGCCGTCCAGCATGACCAGATCAAGCTCGCCGCGTTTACACAACCAGTTCTGCGCCAGTAGGCGCAGACCCTGCTGTTGCAAGTGCTTCAGTGCTTGTAGTTCGGCGTCCTTGCCGCTTTGTGCGCTGGACCGCTCGGGCATCAGCGCGGCGTGTCCGGCAGGCGCTGGATTTCGCCGCCGACAAACTTGGCCCATGGCATCTGGCGGTCAACGCGCTGGTTGGCGCTGATACCCAGGCTGCCCGAAAGGCCGTCGACACGCGTATCCGGCAGCGCCTTGAGCTGCCCGAGACGCGGCGCCAGGCGGTAGGCATCGACACCCATCGCGTACAGGCGGCCGAGGCTGCCATTGGCTTGCGGCCACTGGGCAGCAACCTGGTTACGCAGCGGATCGGTGGTGTTGAGCAGCCAAGGGGTTTCGCAGAACATCACATTGGTCATGTCCAGGTACTGGTTCTTGTCACCGCTGGCGCTGAACACGTGGGACGTGGCATACACCGGAACATCGCCGGCGTATTGGAAGTTCAGGGTCGGCTTGATCTGCTGGGCCAGTTGCGGCGGCACGGCCAGGAAGATGAACTCGATGTCCTGGCGGCGCGATGGCTGCGCTGCAACGTCGGTACCGACCGTGCTTTGCAGGCTCTTGGCGCGGCCTTCGCTTTTACGCAACTGGAACAGGTCGGCGATCTGTTGGGCGAGGGCGACCGGCTGATCGACATACTCGACGCCCATCACCGTGCCGCCATTGGCTTCCCAATCCTGTCGGAAGGCCTTGTAGACACGCTCACCCCATTCGCCACGCGGCACCATCGCTGCAGCGCGATGCAGGCCATCGGCACGGGCACGGCGCGATACCTCGCGGGCTTCGTCTTCAGCGGCCAGGCCGAACTGGAACAACTGCGCCGGGCCTTGATCGCCCTCGCTGTAGTTCAGCGCCAGGGTGGTGATGGGCAATTGAGGGCGTGCGCTGAGCTGTTTGACCAATGGCTTTTCCAGCGGACCGACCACCAGTTGCACGCCGGCGGCCTGGGCCTTGGCGTAGAACTCATCCATAGAGGTCAGGCGCGAGCTGTCATAGAACTCGATCACCGGCGGCTTTTGCCCGGCTTGTTCAGCCTGGTAGTGCGCAGCCATGAACCCTTCGCGCAGTGCTTTGCCGACGGAGGCCAGAGGGCCGTCCTGGGGCAGCAGCAGGGCAATCTTGGTCAGGGGCTGGCTGGCCAGTTCCTTGAGTTTTGTCAGCGGCGTCGGCAGTTGCACGGCAGCCGGGTGACCGGGGTTCTGTGCGCGCCAGGTGTCGATGGCCGCCTGTTGCTGCTCCAGCGTACCGGCGCCCTTGACCGATTGGGCCAGGCTGATCCAGCCGTCCAGCACCGGGTTGCCGCTGGCTTGCAGTTGTTCGGCCGGCAGGGCGGCAATCAGCGTCCAGATGGCGTCGTGGTTGCTGTTGGCCGCATCGCCGCTGAGCAGCGGGGCCATGGCGACGCGCTCGCGGGCGGCGGCCAGGGTCTGGCCGTCGGCTTCATAGGCGCGGGCATGCACGCTGCGGGTACGGATCTGCTGTTCAGGCGGCAGGTCCTTCAGGCTTTGCAGGCTCGGGTGGTCCAGGGCGGTCAACGCCGCCTTGGGCTGGTTGCGCGCCATCGCCAGTTCGGCCGCCAGCGTGCTGGCAAAAACCTGCGCGGCGGGCTTGAGGGCAGCCAGGGGCACCTGCGCAAGAATCTGCGACGAGCGTCCGGGGTTGTTCTGCTTGTAGGCCAGGTCTGCCGCACTCAGGCGCAGCATCGCGGCCTTTTCCGGCGTATTGGCGGTCGTGGCCTGTTCGAGCAATTGCTCGATACTGGCGTCAGGGGTCCGTGGAAGGTCGCCAAGGCTGGACGAGGGCGAGCTGGCGCAAGCGGCCAACAAGGCAGCGAGGCAGAGGGCGGAGAGCAGCCGCAGGCAAGCGATCATGTAAGTGTTCCTGATACCGATCAAATTAGCGTGGAAGTGTACCCAAGCACTGGCCCAGGCGCGATGTTACTGGTGTGAAAGCGTTGATTTAGGTCGTGCAAATGTTGCAATTGGCGTTAAACGGCTGAAAAGGCATCGGCAGCGATGGCATATTTTCAAGGCGCCTACGCGCTACAATGTGGTTTTGCCAACCATCGAGGTGTGCGTTTTGACTGCTCCAGGTCCTTTGAATTCCACTGCAGGCTCGCTTTTTGTCGTGGCGACGCCCATTGGCAACCTGGACGACATCAGTGCTCGGGCGCTTAAGGTGTTGCGCGACGTTAAATTGATTGCGGCTGAAGACACACGGCACTCCCAACGTTTGATGCAGCACTTTGGCATCAGCACGCCACTGGCGGCCTGCCATGAGCACAACGAGCGCGAAGAAGGCAGTCGCTTTATCGTGCGCTTGCTGGCTGGCGACGATGTGGCGCTGATCTCCGACGCCGGCACGCCGCTGATTTCCGACCCGGGCTACCACTTGGTTCGCCAAGCGCGGGCCGCTGGTATCAATGTAGTGCCTGTTCCGGGTGCGTGCGCGCTGATCGCAGCGTTATCGGCGCAGGCCTGCCGTCCGACCGTTTTATCTTCGAAGGTTTTTTGCCGGCCAAGACCGTGGGGCGTCGCGCGCGGCTGCAAGCGCTGCAAGAAGAACCGCGCACCTTGATCTTCTATGAAGCCCCGCATCGCATCCTTGAATGCCTGCAGGACATGGAACTGGTGTTTGGCGGTGAACGCCTGGCGCTGCTGGCCCGTGAGCTGACCAAAACCTTTGAGACCCTCAAGGGCCTGCCGCTGGAAGAGCTGCGCGCCTTTGTCGAAGGCGACAGTAATCAGCAACGCGGCGAGTGCGTGGTGCTGGTGGCGGGCTGGACGGCGCCGGAGAGTGAAGACGCCGTGGGCAGTGAGGTCATGCGCGTGCTCGACCTGCTGCTCAAGGAAATGCCGCTCAAGCGTGCGGCGGCCCTGGCGGCTGAAATTACCGGGGTACGCAAGAATGTGCTTTACCAGGCGGCACTGGATAAACAGAAAGATGATGAGTCCCGGGGTTAAACCGGTATTCCGTCCGAATGTGATGGCCAGACTGAACTTTTATTACTTGTCCTAAATCCCCCGTGCCGTTAACCTGCGCGGCGGAGAGTCGATTGGACAGTCGCTGCCCCCTATGAAAATTAGGGGGGGGAGGAAAGTCCGGGCTCCATAGGGCGAAGTGCCAGGTAATGCCTGGGAGGCGTGAGCCTACGGAAAGTGCCACAGAAAATAACCGCCTAAGCACTTCGGTGCCGGTAAGGGTGAAAAGGTGCGGTAAGAGCGCACCGCGCGACTGGCAACAGTTCGTGGCTAGGTAAACCCCACTTGGAGCAAGACCAAATAGGGTCCCAAGGCGTGGCCCGCGCTGGGACCGGGTAGGTTGCTAAAGATGTCCAGTGATGGCCATCGTAGACGAATGACTGTTCACGACAGAACCCGGCTTACAGATCGACTCTCCACCTTTTTCCTTTTGCCTGGGTCTCGGGCAGAAAACCGGTAGCAACGCAAGAATCCCTCCCTGCCAAATCATTGGCAGATGCGTCTTCGTAATACCAAAAAAATCTTACTCTTAATAAATCACTTTAACTTTGCGCCATAGCTCTTTGAGCTTTCTACGCTTGCCGGGTCAAAAACACCGTCGAACTCTGGTTTCTCCTCCGTTTACGCTCCTAAATCTCCGTTCTGTAAGGCTTTTCCTTGAATCCGCGCCTTGACGGTGTGGTGGGCGCATTCCTATAGTGTGCGCAAGTGGCGGAAAGTGGCACAAAGTGGGTTTTTTGAACGTAAAACGCTAAAATTTGGAGAAACGCATCTGTGTTTCGCGGAGCTAACGCTATCAGTCTCGATGCAAAAGGCCGTCTCGCTATGCCGAGCCGGTATCGTGACGAGCTGATTTCGCGAAGTTCCGGGCAGTTGATCATCACCATTGATGCCGTTGACCCTTGTTTATGTGTTTACCCGCTCGATGAGTGGGAGTTGATCGAAACCAAGCTGCGCGCCCTGCCTTCATTGCGTGAAGAGAACCGCCGCCTGCAGCGTTTGCTGATCGGTAATGCCGTCGACCTTGAACTCGATGGCAGCGGTCGTTTCCTGGTGCCTCCGCGTTTGCGCGAATACGCCAAGCTGGACAAGCGCGCAATGCTGGTCGGCCAGCTGAACAAGTTCCAATTGTGGGACGAAGATGCCTGGGATGCTGTTTCCGCAGCTGACCTGGCGGCTATTCAACAACCGGGCGCCATGCCTGATGAACTGCGTGATTTGATCTTGTGACTATTGATAGCGGCTTTAACCACATCACCGTACTGCTTGACGAAGCCGTTGAGGCTCTCGCCGTACGCGCGGATGGCTGCTATCTGGATGGCACCTTCGGCAGGGGCGGGCATAGCCGCCTGATACTCAGCCGGCTCGGGCCCGACGGTAAACTCCTGGGGTTCGACAAGGACCCCCAGGCGATTGCCACCGGGCAAGCGCTAGCGGCCGAAGACGGCCGCTTTGTCGTTGTGCAGCGCAGCTTTGCCGAGCTGGGTGCCGAAGTCGCCGAGCGTGGCATGGCGGGCAAGGTGGCCGGGGTTTTGCTCGACCTGGGCGTCTCTTCGCCGCAGCTTGACGACCCGGAGCGCGGCTTCAGTTTCATGAACGACGGCCCGCTCGACATGCGCATGGACCCGACCCGTGGCGTCAGCGCCGCGCAATTCATCGCCACCGCGCCGGTGGAAGAAATCGCCCGGGTGTTCAAGGAGTACGGTGAAGAACGCTTCGCCGGCCGCATGGCACGCGCGGTGGTCGAGCGTCGCGAGCTCCAGCCGTTCGAGCGCACCGCCGACCTGGCCGAAGTGCTCAAGGTCGCCAACCCCGCGTGGGAAAAAGGCAAGAACCCGGCAACCCGTGCGTTCCAGGGCCTGCGTATTCACGTCAACAACGAATTGGGCGACCTGGAGGCGGGCCTCGAGGCTGCCCTCGAGGCGCTGGAAGTGGGCGGTCGCCTGGTGGTGATCAGCTTCCACTCCCTGGAAGACCGCATCGTCAAACTGTTCATGCGCCGCCTGGTCAAGGGCGAGTCCGACAACCTGCCGCGCAACCTGCCGGTACGTTTCGAAGCCTTTGTGCCGAAAATCAAAATCCATGGCAAAGCGCAGTTCGCCTCTGAAGCCGAACTCAAGGCCAACCCACGTTCCCGTAGCGCCGTCATGCGCGTTGCCGAGAAATTGCGGTGAGCAAGCTTTTTGCCAAGCCCCTCCCGGGCGGCAGCTTCTTCATGATGCTGCTGTACGTTGGCGTGCTGGTGTCCGCGATCGCGGTGTCCTACAGCGCGCACTACAACCGCCAATTGCTCAATACCCTGTATGGGGAATTGAGTGTGCGTGACAAGGCGCAGGCCGAGTGGGGCCGGCTGATCCTGGAGCAAAGCACCTGGACGGCCCACAGCCGTATCGAAGTGCTGGCCACCGAGCAGTTGAAAATGCACATTCCGAGCGCGGCCGACGTTCGCATGGTGGCGCCATGATGAAGCTTGAAGGCGCACTCTACCCATGGCGCTTCCGCCTCATGCTGGGTTTGCTCGCATTGATGGTGGGCGCGATCGTCTGGCGGATCGTCGACCTGCAAGTGATTGACCGCGACTTCCTGATCGGCCAGGGCGATGCCCGCAGCCTGCGGCATATCCCGATTCCTGCGCACCGTGGCCTGATCACCGACCGTAACGGTGAGCCTCTGGCCGTCAGTACCCCGGTGACCACCCTGTGGGCCAACGCCAAGGAGCTTCAGGTCGCCAAGGACAAGTGGCCGCAACTGGCCGCGGCTCTCGGCCAGGACCCCAAAGCCTTGGCCGAGCGTCTGGAAGCCCAGGCCAACAAGGAATTCATCTACCTGGTCCGTGGGCTCACGCCTGAGCAAGGCCAGCAGGTACTCGACCTTAAAGTGCCCGGCGTCTATGGCATCGAGGAGTTTCGTCGTTTCTACCCGGCGGGTGAAACCACTGCGCACATGGTCGGCTTTACCGACATTGACGACCACGGCCGCGAAGGCGTGGAACTGGCCTACGACGAATGGCTCGCCGGGGTTCCCGGCAAACGACAAGTCATCAAGGATCGGCGCGGCAGGCTGATCAAGGATGTCCAGGTCACTAAAAACGCCAAGGCCGGCAAGCCCTTGGCGTTGTCGATTGACCTGCGTCTGCAATACCTGGCGAACCGCGAACTGCGTAACGCGATCATCGAGAACGGCGCCAAGGCCGGCAGCCTGGTGATCATGGATGTGAAGACCGGCGAGATCCTGGCCATGGTCAACCAGCCGACCTACAACCCGAACAACCGGCGCAACCTGCAGCCGGCGATGATGCGCAACCGCGCGATGATCGACGTGTTCGAGCCGGGTTCGACCATGAAAGCCATCTCCATGAGTGCCGCCCTGGAAACCGGACGCTGGAAGCCCAGCGACAAGGTCGAGGTGTATCCGGGTACCTTGCAGTTGGGCCGATATACCATTCGCGACGTATCCCGCACCGAAGGTCCTGTGCTGGATCTGACAGGTATCTTGATCAACTCCAGTAACGTGGGCATGAGCAAGGTCGCCTTCGATATCGGCGGCGAGGCCATTTACCGCCTGGCGCAGAAAATCGGCCTGGGCCAACCCACCGGCCTTAACTTCCCGGGTGAGCGCGTAGGCAACCTGCCGAACTACCGCGACTGGAAAAAGGCCGAGACCGCCACGCTTTCCTACGGCTACGGCTTGTCGGTGACCGCGATTCAACTGGCTCACGCTTTCTCTGTATTGGCGAATAATGGCCGGATGGTTCCACTGAGCCTGATCCACGTCGACGAAGCGCCGCAAGCCACCCAGGTGATCCCGGAAAACGTCGCCAAGACTATGCAAGGCATGCTGCAACAAGTGATCGAAGCACCGCGCGGCGTATTCCGTGCCCAAGTGCCGGCGTATCACGTGGCCGGCAAGTCGGGTACCGCGCGCAAGACGTCGGTGGGCACCAAGGGCTACGCCGAAAACTCCTACCGTTCGCTGTTCGCCGGCTTCGGCCCGATGAGCGACCCACGCTACGCCGTCGTGGTCGTGATCGATGAACCCAGTAAAGCCGGCTACTTCGGTGGCCTGGTCTCGGCGCCGGTGTTCAGCAAAGTGATGTCCGGCACCCTGCGCCTGATGAATATCACGCCGGACAACCTGCCACCGACCCAACAAGCGAACGCCGCTCCACCGGTCGCGGCGGTAAAAGCCAATGGAGGGCGCGGCTGATGTCTCTTAGCCTGAACAAGATTTTTGCCCATGCCGGTCGCGACCTGTTGATTCGCGAGTTGAGCCTGGACAGCCGTAACGTGCGCGCCGGTGACCTGTTCCTGGCCGTGCCTGGCGGAAAATTCGATGGCCGCGCGCATATCGCGGATGCGTTGCAACGCGGCGCGGCGGCCGTGGCTTATGAAGTGGACGGCGCCACTGTGCTGCCGATCACCGACGTGCCGCTGATCCCGGTCAAAGGCTTGGCCAAGCAGTTGTCGGACATCGCCGGGCGTTTCTACGGCGAGCCAAGCCGGCACCTCAACCTGGTCGGCGTTACCGGCACTAATGGCAAGACCAGCGTGACCCAACTGGTTGCCCAGGCCCTTGACCTGCTGGGCCAGCACTGCGGCATCGTCGGCACGCTTGGCACCGGCTTCCATGGTGCGCTGCAAAGCGGCCTGCATACCACGCCGAACCCTATTGCCGTGCAAGCGACCCTGGCCGACCTGAAAAAGGCCGGTGCCAAGGCGGTCGCCATGGAGGTGTCGTCCCACGGTCTGGACCAGGGCCGCGTCACCGCGCTGGCGTTCGACGTGGCGGTGATGACCAACCTGTCCCGCGATCACCTGGACTACCACGGCAACATGCAAGCCTACGCTGCCGCCAAGGCGAAGCTGTTTGCCTGGAATGACCTGAAGTGCCGGGTGGTCAACCTCGACGACGCCTTCGGTCGCCAATTGGCAGCCGAGGAACGCGAGTCGCGCCTGATCACCTACAGCCTGGAAGACGCCAGCGCCTACCTGTATTGCCGCCAAGCGCAGTTCAATGACGAGGGCGTGCGTGCCACCTTGGTGACGCCGCAGGGTGAACACCACCTGCGCAGCACCTTGCTCGGCCGCTTCAACCTGAGCAACGTTCTCGCCGCCGTCGGTGCGTTGCTCGGCCTGGATTACGCGCTGGATGAAATCCTCAAGGTCTTGCCCCGGCTCGAAGGCCCGGCCGGTCGCATGCAGCGCCTGGGTGGCGGCACGCAGCCGCTGGTTGTGGTCGATTACGCACATACGCCGGACGCACTGGAAAAAGTCCTGGTGGCGCTGCGTCCACACGCCAAGGGCAAGTTGCTGTGCCTGTTCGGTTGCGGCGGTGATCGCGATCGCGGCAAGCGCCCATTGATGGCCGAAATCGTCGAGCGCCTGGCGGATGGCGTGCTCGTCACCGACGACAACCCACGCAGCGAAGACCCGAGCCAGATTTTCGACGACATCCGCGCGGGCTTCAACGACGTGTCCAAGGCCACCTTCGTTGCCGGTCGCGGCGCAGCCATCGCCCGGTTGATCGCCAGCGCCAGTGCCGACGACGTGGTGGTGCTGGCCGGTAAAGGTCACGAGGACTATCAGGAAATCAACGGCGAGCGCCATGCGTTCTCCGATCTGGTCGAGGCTGATCGCGCCTTGGCCGCCTGGGAGGTCGCCCATGCTTAACGCGATGAAGTTCAGCGAGCTGGCCCAGGCCCTGTCGGCCCGTGTGTTATCGAGTGATTGCAGCTTCGACGGCGTCAGTATCGACAGCCGCGCCATCAAGCCGGGTCAACTCTTCGTGGCGCTGGCCGGGCCGCGCTTCGATGGGCACGACTACCTGAACGAGGTTGCCGCCAAAGGTGCCGTGGGCGCCTTGGTACAGCGCGCAGTGGCGGACTCCACGCTGCCGCAGTTGCTGGTGGCCGATACCCGTCTGGCCCTCGGCCAATTGGGGGCGCTGAACCGTGCCGCCTTTGACAAACCGGTCGCAGCCATCACCGGCTCCAGCGGCAAGACCACGGTCAAGGAACTGCTGGCGGGTGTGCTGCGCACGCGCGGGCCGGTACTGGCCACCCGTGGCAACCTGAATAATGATTTCGGCGCACCGCTGACCTTGCTCGAGCTGGCCCCGGAACACACGGCGGCCGTGATTGAGCTGGGCGCTTCGCGCATCGGCGAAATTGCCTACACCGTGGCGCTGACCAAACCCCACGTTGCGATCATCAATAATGCCGGTACCGCCCATGTCGGCGAGTTCGGCGCCCGGAGAAAATCGTCCAGGCCAAGGGAGAAATCCTCGAAGGCCTCGATGCGGCGGGCACGGCGGTATTGAACCTGGATGACAAGGCCTTCGAGACCTGGCGTGTACGCGCCGCCGGGCGCAAGGTCCTGACGTTCGCCGTGCTCAACGCGGCGGCCGATTTCCACGCCTCCAACCTCAGCGTCGACGCCCGCGGCTGCCCGTCCTTTACCTTGCACACTCCGCAAGGCAGTGAGCACGTGCAACTGAACCTGCTCGGCAACCATAACGTCGCCAATGCCTTGGCCGCCGCCGCTGCCGCGTACGCCTTGGGCGTGTCGTTGTTCGGTATTGCCACCGGCCTGGGCGCGGTGCAGCCGGTCAAGGGCCGTACCGTGGCGCAACTGGCAACCAACGGCATGCGCGTGATCGATGACACTTACAACGCCAACCCGTCCTCCATTAATGCGGCGGTTGACCTGCTGAACGGTTTTGCCGGGCGCAAGGTGCTGGTGCTGGGCGATATCGGCGAGCTGGGCGAGTGGGCTGAGCAAGGCCACCGCGAGGTCGGCGCTTACGCCGTCGGCAAAGCTGACGCGCTCTACGCCGTCGGCCCCAACATGGCCCATGCCGTCAAAGCCTTCGGCCCCGGGGCGCTGCATTTCGCGACCCAGGCTGAGCTGATCCAGGCGCTGACGGCCGCTGAGCAAGACACACACACAACCATTTTGATCAAGGGATCGCGCAGCGCGGTGATGGAAAACGTCGTCGCGGCCTTGTGTGGCTCAAGTACGGAGAAACATTAATGCTGCTGCTGCTGGCTGAGTATCTGCAACAGTTCCACAAAGGCTTCGCGGTCTTTCAGTACCTGACCCTGCGCGGGATTCTGGGTGTGCTGACCGCGCTGTGTTTGTCGCTGTTCCTGGGGCCGTGGATGATCCGCACCCTGCAGAACCTGCAAATTGGTCAATCGGTTCGCAATGACGGCCCGCAGTCGCACCTGTCCAAATCCGGTACGCCGACCATGGGCGGCGCGCTGATCCTGTCGTCCATCGGCATCAGCACCTTGCTGTGGGCTGACCTGCACAACCGCTACGTGTGGGTGGTGCTGTTGGTGACCCTGCTGTTTGGCGCCATCGGCTGGGTCGACGACTACCGCAAAGTGATCGAGAAGAACTCCAAGGGGCTGCCAAGCCGCTGGAAGTATTTCTGGCAGTCGGTGTTCGGCCTCGGCGCCGCTATCTTCCTGTACACCACTGCGCCAAGTGCCGTGGAAACCACCTTGATCATCCCGATGCTCAAGGACGCCAGCATTCCACTGGGCATCGGCTTTGTGGTGCTGACCTATTTCGTGATCGTCGGCTCCAGCAACGCGGTCAACCTGACCGACGGCCTCGATGGCCTGGCGATCATGCCGACGGTGATGGTGGGCGGCGCGCTGGGCATCTTCTGCTACCTGTCGGGCAACGTGAAATTCGCTGAATACCTGCTGATTCCGTATGTACCGGGCGCGGGTGAACTGATCGTGTTCTGCGGCGCGCTGATCGGTGCCGGCCTGGGTTTCCTGTGGTTCAACACCTACCCGGCACAAGTCTTCATGGGCGACGTCGGCGCATTGGCGCTGGGCGCTGCCCTGGGCACCATCGCGGTGATCGTTCGCCAGGAAATCGTGCTGTTCATCATGGGCGGTGTGTTCGTGATGGAAACCCTGTCGGTGGTCATCCAGGTGGCCTCCTTCAAATTGACCGGGCGCCGTGTGTTCCGCATGGCGCCGATTCACCACCACTTTGAACTCAAGGGCTGGCCCGAGCCGCGTGTGATTGTCCGTTTCTGGATCATCACCGTGATTCTGGTTCTGGTCGGCCTTGCCACCCTGAAACTGAGGTAGAAACGAGTGTCCCTGATCGCTTCAGACCACTTCCGCATCGTTGTCGGCCTCGGCAAGAGCGGCATGTCCCTGGTTCGCTTCCTGGCGAACCGGGGCACGTCGTTTGCCGTGGCCGATACGCGGGAAAATCCACCGGAGCTGGTCACGCTGCGCCGTGACTACCCGCACGTGGAAGTGCGTTGTGGCGAGTTGGATGTCGAGTTTCTGTGCCGCGCCGATGAGCTTTACGTGAGCCCGGGCCTGGCCCTGGCGACACCAGCCCTGCAAGCTGCGGCGGCGCGCGGCGTCAAACTGTCCGGCGATATCGACCTGTTTGCGCGGCACGCGAAGGCGCCGATCGTGGCGATCAGCGGTTCCAACGCAAAAAGCACCGTGACCACCCTGGTCGGCCAGATGGCGGCCGCGGCCGGCAAGCGCGTGGCCGTGGGCGGAAACCTTGGCGTCCCGGCGCTGGATTTGCTCAGCGACGATGTCGAGCTGTACGTGATGGAACTGTCGAGCTTCCAGCTGGAAACCACTCACGACCTCGGTGCTGAAGTGGCAACCGTATTGAATGTCAGTGAAGACCACATGGACCGCTACAGCGGCCTGCCGGCCTATCACTTGGCCAAGCACCGGATCTTCCGGGCGCCCGGCAAGTGGTGGTCAACCGTCAGGATGCCTTGAGCCGTCCACTGATGGGCGAGGGCCTGCCGTGCTGGACCTTCGGCCTGGGCAAACCCGACTTCAAGGCATTCGGCATTCGTGAAGAGAACGGCGAGAAATACCTGGCCTTCGAATTCCAGAACCTGATGCCGGTGCGCGAGCTGAAAATCCGTGGCGCGCATAACCAGTCGAACGCCCTGGCGGCGTTGGCGCTGGGCCACGCCGTGGGGCTGCCGTTCGACGCCATGCTGTCGAGCCTGCGCAGCTTCGGCGGTCTTGAGCATCGCTGCCAGTGGGTGCGCGACCTCAACGGCGTCAGCTACTACAACGACTCCAAGGCCACCAATGTCGGTGCGGCCCTGGCCGCGATCGAAGGCCTGGGCGCCGATATCGACGGCAAGCTGGTGCTGATCGCGGGTGGCGATGGCAAGGGCGCCGACTTCAAGGACCTTAAAGGCCCGGTGGCTGCGCATTGCCGTGCGGCGGTGCTGATTGGGCGCGATGCCGATTTGATCGCCGCCGCCCTGGGTGACGCCGTGCCGCAAGTGCGCGCCACCTCCCTGGACGCCGCCATCGCCCAGTGCCAGGCCCTGGCCCAGCCGGGCGATGCGGTACTGCTGTCGCCGGCGTGTGCGAGTTTCGACATGTTCAAGAACTACGAAGAGCGCGGCCAGCTGTTCGCCCGCGCCGTGGAGGCCTTGGCATGAGTATCGACTGGCGTAACATCATCAAGCCGTACCCCTCGCCGATCATTACCGGGCGCGGCATCGATCTGGATTTCCCCATGCTCGCCGGTTGCCTGGCGTTGCTGGGCCTGGGCCTGGTGATGATCACGTCGGCCTCTTCCGAAGTGGCCGCCGTGCAGTCGGGCAACACGCTTTACATGATGATCCGCCACCTGGTTTACCTGGTGATCGGCCTTGGCGCGTGCGTCGTGACCATGATGATCCCCATCGCCACTTGGCAGCGCCTGGGTTGGGTGATGCTCATCGGCGCGTTCGGCCTGCTGGTCATGGTGATCCTGCCCGGCATCGGCCGCGAGGTGAACGGTTCGATGCGCTGGATCGGCTTTGGTGCGTTCAACGTGCAGCCGTCGGAAATCGCCAAGGTGTTCGTGGTGATCTACCTCGCCGGCTACCTGGTGCGGCGTCAGAAAGAAGTGCGCGAAAGCTGGATGGGCTTCTTCAAGCCGTTCATCGTGCTGCTGCCCATGGCCGGCCTGTTGCTGATGGAGCCCGACTTCGGTGCGACCGTGGTGATGATGGGCGCGGCGGCGGTCATGCTGTTCCTGGGGGGCGTTGGCCTTGTACGGTTCGCCTTGATGGTCGTGCTGGCGGTGGTTGCGGTTTATCTATTGGTCCTGGCGCAGCCCTATCGGATGGCCCGCCTGATTACCTTTACCGACCCCTGGTCTGATCAGTTTGGCGCGGGTTACCAGTTGACCCAGGCCCTGATTGCCTTTGGTCGAGGCGGGTGGTTTGGCGTAGGGCTTGGGAACAGTGTGCAGAAGCAGTTCTACCTGCCGGAAGCCCACACCGACTTCGTGTTCTCGGTCCTCGCCGAAGAGCTGGGCGTAGTGGGTTCGCTGTGCACCGTTGCGCTGTTTGTATTTGTCTGTGTGCGCGCCATGTACATAGGCCTGTGGGCCGAAAAGGCCAAGCAGTTCTTCGCGGCTTACGTGGCTTACGGGTTGGCATTCCTCTGGATCGGCCAATTCCTGATCAATGTCGGGGTGAACGTCGGGCGGCTGCCCACCAAGGGCCTGACCCTGCCGTTCCTGAGCTACGGCGGCAGTTCATTGGTGATTTGCTGCATCTGTCTTGGCCTGTTGCTGCGCATCGAGTGGGAGAGTCGAACCCACCTGGGCAGCGAAGAGATGGAGTTCAGCGAAAGCGACTTCGCCGAGGAGCCGACCCATGGGCGCTAACGTGCTGATCATGGCCGGCGGCACCGGGGGGCATGTGTTCCCGGCCCTGGCGTGCGCGCGGGAATTCCAGGCCCGTGGCTATAGCGTGCACTGGTTGGGCACGCGCGCGGCATCGAGAACGAGCTGGTGCCCGGTGCCGGCTTGCCGCTGGCACTTGATCAACGTTACCGGCCTGCGTGGCAAGGGCAAATTGTCTCTGCTCAAGGCGCCTTTTGTGTTGCTCAAGGCGGTGTTGCAGGCGCGTCGGATCATTCGCCAACTGAAGCCGGTGTGTGCACTCGGCTTTGGGGGTTACGTGACCGGTCCGGGTGGGGTCGCCGCCAAGCTCGCCGGCGTACCGGTGATTGTGCACGAACAGAACGCCGTCGCCGGTACCGCCAATCGCTTGTTGGTGCCCCTGGCTGCACGGGTGTGCGAGGCCTTTCCAAAGACCTTTGCTGCATCGGACAAACTGCGTACCACCGGTAACCCGGTGCGCACTGAACTGTTCATGGATATCGCGCGCCAGGCATTGGCCGGGCGCAAGGCGCACCTGCTGGTCATGGGCGGGAGTCTGGGTGCGGAGCCGCTGAACACCTTGCTGCCGCAGGCGCTGGCGCAGCTCCCTGTGGAATTGCGTCCGCACGTGTTCCATCAGGCCGGCAAGCATCACGCCGAAGTGACCGCCACGCGTTACCGCGAGGCGGGTGTAGAGGCGGACGTACAGCCTTTCATCAAAGACATGGCCCACGCCTATGGCTGGGCCGACCTGGTGGTCTGTCGCGCTGGCGCGCTGACCGTCAGTGAACTGGCGGCTGCCGGTCTGCCGTCCTTGCTGGTGCCTTTGCCCCATGCCATCGACGACCACCAGACCCGCAACGCCGAATATTTGGCCGGGGAGGGCGCTGCCTTCCTGCTGCCGCAAAGAACGACTGGCGCCGCCGATTTGGCCGCACGCCTGACCGAGGTTTTGATGCAACCGGAACGACTCAATAGCATGGCGAGCACCGCAAGCCGCCTGGCCAAACCTGATGCAACCCGCACCGTGGTCGATATCTGCCTGGAGGTGGCCCATGGTTGAGAATCAGAAAGCCATGCCGCAGCCGGAAATGCGCCGCATCCGGCGTATCCACTTCGTCGGTATCGGCGGCGTGGGCATGTGCGGCATTGCCGAAGTATTGCTGAACCTGGGCTACCAGGTGTCCGGTTCGGATTTGAAGGAATCGCCGGTCACTGATCGCCTGAAGTCCTTCGGCGCACAGATCTTTATTGGCCACCGCGCCGAGAACGCCGCCGAGGCTGACGTGCTGGTGGTGTCCAGCGCCGTGAACACCTCCAACCCGGAAGTGGCCACCGCCCTTGACGCGCCGCATTCCCGTGGTGCCTCGCGCCGAGATGCTGGCCGAGCTGATGCGTTATCGCCACGGTATCGCGGTCGCCGGTACTCACGGCAAAACCACCACCACCAGCCTGATCGCCTCGGTGTTCGCGGCCGGTGGCCTGGACCCGACGTTCGTCATCGGTGGCCGCCTGAATGCAGCCGGCACCAATGCCCAGCTCGGCACCAGCCGCTACCTGATCGCCGAAGCCGATGAAAGTGATGCGAGCTTCCTGCACCTGCAGCCGCTGGTCGCCGTGGTCACCAACATCGACGCCGACCACATGGCCACCTACGATGGCGACTTCAATAAACTGAAGAAAACCTTCGTCGAGTTCCTGCATAACCTGCCGTTCTATGGCCTGGCCGTGGTGTGCCTGGACGATCCGGTGGTGCGCGAAATCCTGCCGCTGGTCAAGCGTCCGACCGTCACCTACGGCTTCAGCGAAGACGCCGACGTGCGCGCAATCAATGTGCGCCAGGAAGGCATGCAAACCTATTTCACCGTACTGCGCCCGGACCGTGAGCCGCTGGATGTGTCGGTGAACATGCCGGGCAACCACAACGTCCTGAACTCCCTGGCGACCATCTGCATCGCCACCGATGAAGGCGTCAGCGACGAAGCCATCGTTGAAGGCCTGTCGCGTTTTGCCGGTGTAGGCCGACGCTTCCAGGTCTACGGTCAACTGCCGGTCGAGGGCGGTGACGTCATGCTGGTGGACGACTACGGTCACCACCCGACCGAAGTCGCCGCCGTGATCAAGGCCGTACGCGGTGGCTGGCCGGAACGCCGCCTGGTGATGGTCTACCAGCCGCACCGTTATAGCCGTACGCGTGATTTGTACGACGATTTCGTCAATGTATTGGCCGATGCCAACGTGCTGCTGCTGATGGAAGTGTACCCGGCCGGTGAGGAGCCGATTCCGGGCGCCGACAGCCGCAAGCTGTGCAACAGCATCCGCCAGCGTGGCCAGTTGGACCCGATCTACATCGAGCGAGGCGTGGACCTGGCGCCCATCGTCAAGCCGCTGCTGCGTGCCGGTGACATCCTGTTGTGCCAGGGCGCCGGTGATATCGGTGGCCTTGCGCCTAAATTGCTGGCGAGCCCGCTCTTTGCCGCCAAGCCGGGGAAGTCGAAATGATCACTGACTACGGCTCCCTGTTTTCGACCATCGCGCCGGCCGACTTTGGCCGGGTAGCGGTCTTGTTCGGCGGTAAAAGCGCTGAGCGAGAAGTGTCGCTCAAGTCCGGCAACGCCGTGCTCGAAGCCCTGCAAAGCGCCGGCGTGAACGCGTTCGGCATCGACGTGGGCGATGACTTCCTCGCCCGCCTGCAGGCCGAAAAAATCGACCGCGCCTTCATCATCCTGCACGGCCGTGGTGGTGAAGACGGCAGCATGCAGGGCCTGTTGGAGTGCGCCGGCATCCCTTACACCGGCAGCGGCATCCTGGCGTCAGCGCTGGCCATGGACAAGTTGCGCACCAAGCAGGTATGGCACAGCCTGGGCATTCCGACCCCGCGTCACAGCGTGCTGTGCAGCGAGGACGATTGTATTTCTGCGGCCAAGGAACTGGGCCTGCCTTTGATCGTCAAACCAGCCCATGAAGGCTCCAGTATCGGCATGGCCAAAGTGAACTCGGCCGCCGAATTGATCGACGCATGGAAAGCGGCCAGTACCTACGATTCGCAAGTGTTGGTGGAACAGTGGATCCAGGGTCCCGAGTACACCATCGCCACCCTGCGTGGCCAGGTATTGCCGCCTATCGCATTGGGCACGCCCCACACCTTTTACGACTACGACGCCAAGTACGTGGCTTCCGATACCCAGTACCGGATCCCGTGCGGCCTCGATGCAGGCAAAGAACAGGAATTGATGGACCTCACGGCGAAAGCCTGTGAGGCGCTGGGTATCGCCGGTTGGGCGCGGGCAGACGTGATGCAGGACGACCAGGGGCATTTCTGGTTCCTGGAAGTCAACACGGCGCCGGGCATGACCGACCACAGCCTGGTACCCATGGCCGCTCGCGCAGCCGGTCTGGATTTCCAGCAGTTGGTGCTGGCGATCCTGGCGGCAAGCGTCGCCGGTGAAGAAAGGAACCGAGGCTAAGACATGAAAGGCGCATCGCTTCGTCATCAGCCCCCACAAGCACCGAGCCGCAAGCCGGTGCCGCGGGGTGCCAGCCGCATGGTGGCCAAAGAGCCGATGTCGGCGCGCCTGCCCAAAGCCAACTTTGGTTTCCTCAAGGCCCTCTACTGGCCGGTGCTGCTGGTGGTGTTGGGCTTTGGCACTTACGAGGGCGCGCAGCGTCTACTGCCGTATGCCGATCGTCCGATCACCAAGATCAGCGTGCAGGGCGACTTGAGCTACATCAGCCAGCAAGCGGTACAGCAGCGGATCGGGCCTTTCCTGGCGGCGAGCTTCTTTACCATCGACCTGGCCGGCATGCGCGCCGAGCTGGAACAGATGCCGTGGATCGCCCACGCCGAAGTCCGCCGCGTATGGCCGGACCAGGTGACGATCCGCCTGGAAGAGCAACTGCCCGTGGCCCGTTGGGGCGACGAAGCGCTGTTGAACAACCAGGGCCAGGCGTTCACCCCGCGTGAGCTGGCCAACTACGAGCACCTGCCGCAGCTGTTCGGGCCGCAGCGGGCGCAGCAGCAAGTGATGCAGCAGTACCAGGCCTTGAGCCAGATGCTGCGGCCGCTGGGCTTCTCCATTGCACGCCTGGAATTGCGTGAACGGGGCAGCTGGTTTTTGACGACCGGGGCAGGCAGTTCCGGCCCGGGCATCCAGTTGTTGCTGGGACGCGACCGCTTGGTGGAAAAGATGCGCCGTTTCATCGCCATCTATGACAAGACCTTGAAAGAACAGATTACGAACATTGCGAGCGTCGACCTGCGTTACGCCAACGGCCTTGCCGTCGGCTGGCGTGAACCGGCTGCGCCCACGGCAGCGCAACCCGCTGTCGCGAAGAATTAAGAAGAGGCAGGACCCATGGCAAACGTGCAAAGCGGCAAAATGATCGTCGGTCTCGATATCGGCACCTCCAAAGTGGTGGCGCTGGTGGGCGAGGTCGGGGAAGACGGCACGATCGAAATCGTCGGTATTGGCACGCATCCGTCCCGGGGCCTGAAGAAGGGCGTGGTGGTGAACATCGAGTCCACCGTGCAATCGATCCAGCGCGCCATCGAAGAAGCGCAGCTGATGGCCGTTGCCGGATCCACTCGGCCTTTGTCGGCGTGGCCGGCAACCATATCCGCAGCCTGAACTCCCACGGCATCGTGGCGATCCGCGACCGTGAAGTCAGCTCGGCCGACCTTGAGCGCGTCCTCGACGCCGCCCAGGCCGTGGCGATCCCGGCTGACCAGCGCGTGCTGCACACCCTGCCGCAGGACTACGTGATCGACAACCAGGAAGGCGTTCGCGAGCCGCTGGGCATGTCGGGCGTACGCCTGGAAGCCAAGGTCCACGTGGTGACCTGCGCGGTCAACGCCGCGCAGAACATCGAAAAATGCGTGCGCCGCTGCGGCCTGGAAATCGACGACATCATTCTCGAGCAGTTGGCTTCGGCCTACTCGGTGCTGACCGACGACGAAAAAGAACTGGGCGTGTGCCTGGTGGACATCGGCGGCGGCACCACCGACATCGCGATTTTCACCGAGGGTGCGATCCGTCACACCGCGGTGATCCCGATTGCCGGCGACCAGGTCACCAACGACATCGCCATGGCGCTGCGTACACCGACCCAGTACGCCGAAGAAATCAAGATCCGCTACGCCTGTGCCCTGGCCAAGCTGGCCGGTGCCGGCGAGACCATCAAGGTGCCGAGCGTGGGCGACCGTCCACCGCGCGAACTGTCGCGCCAGGCCCTGGCCGAAGTGGTCGAGCCGCGCTACGACGAACTGTTCACCCTGATCCAGGCTGAACTGCGCCGCAGCGGTTACGAAGATTTGATCCCGGCCGGCATCGTGCTGACCGGTGGTACCTCGAAGATGGAAGGCGCGGTCGAGTTGGCCGAGGAAATCTTCCACATGCCGGTTCGCCTGGGCGTGCCCCATGGCGTCAAAGGCCTGGGCGACGTGGTGCGCAACCCGATTTATTCCACCGGTGTGGGCTTGCTGTTGTACGGGCTGCAAAAGCAGACCGACGGCATTTCCCTGTCGGGCCCGAGCAACCGTGACAGCTACCGCAGCGACGACGAGGCGAAAGCGCCGTTGTTCGAGCGCTTGCAGGCTTGGGTAAAAGGCAATTTCTAACGATTTACCGCAACACCGCAGCAAGCAATAAGCAGTAGGCGAAAAAACTAGAGAAAATGAAAGGAGAGGGAACATGTTCGAACTCGTAGACAACATCCCCGCCAGCCCGGTCATCAAAGTGATCGGTGTCGGCGGTGGCGGCGGCAACGCTGTCAACCATATGGTCAAGAGCAACATTGAAGGCGTTGAATTCATCTGCGCCAACACTGATGCCCAGGCGCTGAAAAGCATCGGCGCGCGGACCATCCTGCAATTGGGCACAGCCGTGACCAAGGGCCTCGGCGCTGGCGCCAATCCGGAAGTCGGCCGTCAAGCCGCCCTGGAAGACCGCGAGCGTATTGCCGAAGTGCTGCAAGGCACCAACATGGTGTTCATCACCACCGGCATGGGCGGCGGTACCGGTACCGGTGCTGCACCGATCATTGCCGAAGTGGCCAAGGAAATGGGCATTCTGACGGTTGCGGTCGTGACCCGTCCGTTCCCGTTCGAAGGTCGCAAGCGCATGCAGATCGCTGACGAAGGCATCCGTCTGCTGTCTGAAAGCGTCGACTCGTTGATCACTATTCCCAACGAGAAGCTGCTGACCATCCTGGGCAAGGACGCAAGCCTGCTGTCCGCGTTCGCCAAGGCTGACGATGTACTGGCCGGTGCCGTTCGCGGTATCTCCGACATCATCAAGCGCCCAGGCATGATCAACGTCGACTTTGCCGACGTTCGTACCGTGATGAGCGAAATGGGCATGGCGATGATGGGCACTGGCTGCGCCAGCGGTCCGAACCGTGCGCGTGAAGCCACCGAAGCGGCCATCCGCAACCCATTGCTGGAAGACGTGAACCTGCAAGGCGCGCGCGGCATCCTGGTGAACATCACCGCCGTCCCGACCTGTCCCTGGGCGAGTACTCCGACGTGGGCAGCATCATCGAAGCCTTCGCTTCCGAGCACGCCATGGTCAAGGTCGGTACCGTTATCGATCCGGACATGCGCGATGAACTGCACGTGACCGTGGTTGCCACCGGCCTGGGTGCAAAAATCGAGAAGCCTGTGAAGGTCATCGACAACACCCTGCACAACAGCCAGGCCAGCCACGCCAGCCAAGCGGCTGCCGCTCCAGCGCCTTCGCGCCAGGAACTGCCGTCGGTGAACTACCGTGACTTGGACCGTCCGACCGTGATGCGCAACCAGGCTCAGGCCGGTGCTGCGGCGTCCCGTAGTCCGAATCCGCAAGATGATCTGGACTATCTGGATATCCCGGCATTCCTGCGTCGTCAGGCCGATTGATGGAATGTATCAGGGCTATGAAGGTGATTGGTGTTCAGCAAAGGTCTGGTCTGCTATTATCGCCAGCCTTTGTTGATACCAGTTCGCAATTTGCGCTCAAGCGGTCCAAGCCATGATTAAACAACGCACCCTGAAGAATATTATTCGTGCCACAGGTGTAGGTCTGCACTCCGGGGAGAAGGTATACCTGACCCTCAAGCCCGCACCTGTCGACACCGGCATCGTGTTTGTTCGTGCCGACCTGGACCCTGTGGTGCAGATTCCTGCTCGCGCGGAAAACGTTGGCGAAACCACTATGTCGACCACGTTGGTCAACGGTGACGTCAAAGTGGACACGGTGGAGCACTTGCTCTCGGCCATGGCGGTTTGGGCATCGATAACGCCTACGTCGAGCTCTCCGCGTCCGAAGTCCCAATCATGGATGGCAGCGCTGGACCTTTCGTATTCCTGATTCAATCTGCCGGCCTGGAAGAACAGGACGCAGCCAAGAAGTTCATTCGCATTCTGCGGGAAGTGACAGTGGAAGACGGCGACAAGCGCGCCACCTTCGTCCCGTTCGAAGGCTTTAAAGTGAGCTTTGAGATCGATTTCGATCACCCGGTATTCCGTGACCGCACCCAAAGTGCAAGCGTGGATTTTTCCAGCACTTCGTTTGTAAAAGAAGTCAGCCGCGCCCGTACCTTTGGTTTCATGAGTGACATCGAGTACCTGCGCAAGCATAACCTCGCACTCGGCGGCAGCGTTGAAAACGCCATTGTGGTCGACGCGGATGGTGTACTGAACGAAGACGGCCTTCGCTATGAAGACGAATTCGTGAAGCACAAGATCCTCGATGCAATCGGTGACCTCTACCTGCTGGGCAATAGCCTGATAGGCGAGTTCAAAGGCTTCAAGTCGGGCCACGCCCTTAACAACCAGCTGCTGCGCAAGTTGATTGAGCAGACAGACGCTTGGGAAGTAGTGACCTTCGAAGATGCCAGCACCGCACCGATCTCTTACATGCGTCCCGTTGCGGCGGTGTAAGTAACAACTCTCTTTCTTTAGTTTTAAAGGCTGCCTTCGGGTGGCCTTTTTTTATGTGTGTAATATCGGCCGTGATGAAGCTCCTGCAAGGGAGTTGCTGTATCAGGTGGCGTTGCGCTGTACTTGCGAACGCAATCTCGGCAACGACCGAACTCAAATGTGGGAGCTGTCGAGCCCCAGCGAGGCTGCGAAGGCGTCGGTACTGCTGGCCTCTTCATCGCCTGACCCACCGCTTTCGCAGCCTCGCTAAAGCTCGACAGCTCCCACA
>JAFHKH010000111.1 GCA_016937595.1 Pseudomonas cedrina subsp. fulgida
AGCTGCGTGCGCGCAGGGTCGGCGCCGTCCTTGATCTGGCGCTGCCGATTGCCGTCATACAAGGCAATGATGTTGTCGGCGCTGTTGTAGGCCAACTGGCCGATCCGCTCGAAGTAGCGCACCCACAAGGTACGGATGTAACCCGAACCGCCGTCGAGGCTGCGGTTCAGCGCCTGGCCGGAGCTTTCGGCGATCCACGAGGCCTGGGCCAGGTCGATCTTGCGTTCCTTGGTGTAGATACCGTGTTCGCTGAGCAGGTAGGCGCAGTTCCAGCGTTGCTTGAGAATGCAGCCCAGCAGCCCGGCGTACCCGGTGGAAATCGAATGCAGCACCCGCGCCCGCGGCATTTTGCGCGAAGCCTCGGACAGCATCAGCAACGGCGACTGCAGCGAACGCAAGGTCCAGAAATAGTTGACGAAGGACGGGTCGGCGCAATGCTGGCGATAGCCTTCGCTGAGGGTCTCCCAACTGGCGCGGCTGCGCAGTACGTCGTCGAGGGTCATGTCGCCGTTGGCGATGCAGTTGAGCATCTTCTCCCCCAGCTCAGGCTCAGGCTGGTCAGGGTGATGCAAGAAGCGATAGAGGTCGGCCAACTGCTGCGGGTTGGCTTCGCGCGGGGTACCGCGCAGGTTCGTGGGATGGGTCGCATCCTCCAGGAACACTTCTTCGATGTGCAGCACGTTGGCCGGCACGTCGTAACGGCGCGTGGCATACGCCGAGCGCTGGCCGCCGATGAACATCACCGAAAAGGTCAGTTCCGGCAAACCGAGGATCATCTGGTGGATCCAGCTCGACACGCCGCCGCGCACGTAAGGCCAGGTGCCTTCGAGCAGCAGGCAGATGTCTGCAATGGGTGCTTCTTGCTTTTGAATCATTCCCAGCTCCTCACCAACTCAGCGAACGGTGGCCGCTGGCGGGTTTTCTCGGGAAGGCTGGCGAGCAACCCGGGGATTTCTTGATAACGACCGGCTTCGAACGCCAGTTCTGCGCGAAACGGCAAGACCTGGGCCGAGCCCATGCCGTTTTCTTCGGCCAGGCGCAGCAGCACTTCGGCGCGCTCGTTTTCGCCGCGCTCCAGAGCGATGCGGCCGGCCAGCAGGAACAGCTCACCGCCCTCGCCCGCCGCCAGGCCTTGCTCGGCGTGTTCGCTGGCTTGATTGAGTACGTGGTCCAGCACGCTGCCTTGCGCCAAGCCCAGGTAGGCCAGCTCCCAGTACCAACGCGCAAGCATGCTGTGGACCGGGCCGGCGGTGCGCGTACTGACATTTACCAGTTGCTCGAGGGCCATCTGGATATGCAGGTTGATGTCGCTTTCCTGCTTATCGAGCATTGAATAGGCGAGCAGGCGTACGTCGTCGCTAGGGTCCGCGAGGGCCAGCTTGAGGATCGGCACCGCTTCCTTGCCGGGCATGCGCCGCGTGGCCAGCAAGGCGGCCAGGCGCTGGTCCGGGTCCGGCGCATGACGCAACACATCCTGCAGGCCGCCGTCGGCGAAGATCGGCTTGTGCAGTTGCAACTGCGCGCGGTACGGCAAGCCTGGAATGCCCACGGCCTGCCAGGCCTGTTTATCGCGTTTGCGCGGCAAGTACAGCGCCGGGAAAATCGCCATCACCACACCGAGGGTGCCAATGACCGGCACGAAAAACGCCAGGCTGAAGATAAACAGCGGGCTCCATGGCAACGGCTTGCGGTAGCGCGCCGGCAGCAACAGCCACACCGCCGCGCACAGCATCAGGCAGGCAAGCCCGTGGCTGAAGGAGAAGACCAGCAATTGGTGCAATTGAGGCGCATCGAGCCACAAACTGGCCCAACTGCCCGCCTCTAACAACAAGGCTCCGCTAAACAGCCACTTGCTGATCATTCAAGCCACACTCGTTGTAAAGGAAGTTACGCAGCCCGTTGCGATCACAGCCAGGCTCCAGGTTGAAAGGCATAACCCGCACGCCCAGGCTGTCAAAGCCGCTGTCGATGCCGAAATGCTCGTGCAACAGCAGGTTGATGCGTGCCAGGTAACCTTCGGTGCCTTGCGGGCTGGTCAACGGCAACAGCACCAGCAGCACGTGGTGGTCGCGGTTGTTGCGCACCGGCAAGTGCAGGTCCAGGCCGCGCTGGCTGCGCTCCATCAGGCGCGTCAGCTCGTCGTTGGCGCGGGTCATTTCGAACGCGAACAGCCCGGCCGGCAAGGTGTGTTGCTCCACGTCCACCAGCGAGCGCTTGAGCTGCAGGGTGAACTGCTGCGCGTCGGCGTCGGCCAGTTGCAGCACGTGCGGGTCGCGGCGCAGCAGGTCGGCGATGTGGCCGGCGAGCAGCGACAGCAGGCTCAGGGTGCGGTCCTGGAAGGCGAAGAACGGCATCTGCCGAACCGCCAGGATCGCCAGCAGGCGGCCTTCGGCGTCGATCAGCGGAATGCACGCTTGCAGCGAGGAAAACTGCGCCGAGTTGCCGGAGTCAATCAGCTCCTGGCGCACGCTGACCAGTTCGCCGCGCTCCAGGCACAGCTTGATCAGGTCATCTTCCGGGTCCAGCGGGCCCATCACGCCGATCATCGCCAGGGCTTGCGGCTGTACGTGCTTTTCGCTTTCGTCGACGCGGTACAGCCGGCCACGCGCAGTGCGCCGTACTGGCCCAGCATCGCCACGATCGGTTCGGCCAGCGCGCTCAGCGCGTCGCCTTCGACCGGCATGCCGCGCAGTTTTTCACGCAGCCCCAGCAAAGAGCTGCGCAGGCTTTGGTCACTGCCGGCCACGCGCTGTTCGAGCAGGTCGTGGGAGACCCGCAGGATCTGATGGGCGCGGGTGAACTCATCGAGACGGTACTGACGGTATTCGTTGGCCATCTGCAGCCGTTCCAGGCGACGCACCCACAGGTCACGCACCTCGCCGACGAGCATGCCGCACACCAGCACGCCGACGATAAACGACGGTTCGATCTGGCTGTAACCCTCACGCCCGCTGCTGCGCAGGGCAAACAACACGGCCACCAGCACGACCGCACTGAGCAGGCCGCGGACAAAACCGTAACGCACACCCAACAGCAGCGCGCCAGGATCGGCCACGGGAAACCCGCGTGCATCTGCATCGGGTCTTCAGGCGTCAGCCAGAAGCCGAGGCCGACCGCCAGGCCCGTCACCAATAACGTTTCCAGCCAAGACACCGGGCCGCTGGCGCGAGGCGCCAGGCTGTAATCCATGTGTGGAGAATTCATTGCGATCACTCGAACCGAAGGGCGCCAACAAGTTTGTCGATGACTGTTTGAGCGTTACCCGCCAGGCTTTCACGGGACCAGCCGGCGCGTGCGCCGCTTTTGCTCCACAGCACGCGACCGCTGCTGGCTTCGAGCACGCGCAGGCTGATGCCCACCGCCGGCTCGCCGTCCAGGCCGTTCTTGTACTGCCACTCTTCCACGCTGCCCGCGACCACGTAATCGAGCTTTTGCTCGCGTGCCCAATCGAGGGCACCAGCCAGGCGCTCATTGTCATCCATCAAAGCTTGTTCGCCTTGGGTGGCCGGGTAAACCCGTGGTTGCAGGCCATGGCTGCTGAGCACACTGAGCAGGATCTGCTCGCTGCGCTCACCGGCTTGCGGGGTCTGCGAATAGTTGACCATCGGCACGATGCCCCACTGCGCATTGCGCGGCAGGTTCGGGCTGGTTTCACTGGTGAAGCTTGAGCAGCCGGCAACGAACAGTACTGTCAGCGCCAGGCTCAGGTTACGAATTACTTGCATAGGTTTTCTCCCGTAGAGATTCTGTAATCAGCGCCCGAAACGCACGCCGTAGCTCATACCCAATGTGCCGCCGGATTTGCCATCCCCGCCTTGTGGCGCGGATTGGTAACCGACGGTCAGGGCCAGTTCGTCGTCACCCAGCACTTCGAAGCCGATGCCGGTGTTCATGCCGTAGTTGAAGGTCTGGTCTGTCCACTGCCAGCCGGCTGTCATGTCCACCAGCCAGGTGTATTGCGGCTTGGTGCGCACCAGCGCGCCAGGGATGCCGCGACGCCAGGTGGTGCCGACGTAGAGTTGGCCGTAGCGGCTTTGCAGCAGGTTGTCGCCGGTGACTGGGTCCACATCGAGAGGATCCAGCTCACCGGTATCAGTGTCTCTCGACTGCGGCGTCACCTTGACGGCACCGCCGTTGCGACTCGACAGGTAGGCCAGTTCGCGATCCTTCACGTTGTTCTTTTGATAATCCACACCGCTGCGTACCGTCCAGTTAGGCCCGGCAAATTCCAGCGTGTGGTTAAGCTCCAGCTTCAACGCCTGCCCGGTGCCCAGCGAATCGCCGGCACGGGTCGAGAACGAACGCTGCGCCACTTCCCAGCTCAACTGGTCCCGTGCGGTCAGGCCATGACGCCCGCCGACCCAGGCCCGGTCCTGCTGACCGAAAGCGCGCATCAGGCCGCTGTCGTCACTCTTGCGATGCCAGTCCAGGCCGGTCTCAAGTTGGTGGCTGGTCCCCAGTTGCCACATACGCGACAGGCCCAGGCCGTTGCGGTCGTCGTCCTTGCGCTGGCTGGTGTCGGCGAACAGCTTCCAACTGCCGTTTTCCACCGAGCGAACCAGGGTCAGGGCGGCGTTGCTCTCGTCACCGATTCTCGATGAGATAACGTCATCGCCCTGGTATTTACCATGCTCCATCTCGAGGTCGGCGTACCAGTTGTCACCGATGTTATGCGCGATTTCCAGGCGCGGTGAATCAAACGAGAGGCCACCGAAATTCTGCTTCTGGTACGACAGCAGCGCGCCTTGCGGCGTGCTTTCGTGGATCTCGACGGCCTGGCGGCGCAGTTGCTCGCGCACCGATTCCGGTTGATCGTCGCCCAGGGCGCTGAGGCTGGTTTCCAGCGCTTCGTTCTCGCGGCCCAGACGGCTGAGGGCCTGCGAACGTTGCGCCGGGTTCAGGTCGCTGGCGGCCAGCAGGGTTTCAACCTGAGCCTTGTTACGGCTGCGCAAGGCTTCCTGGATCTGCTCGTAACGGTCGACCTTGAGGCCTTGGCCACGCGCCCATTCCAGCCATTGGTCTTTCTGCGATTCCTGGTTGGTCGCATCCAGCCGCGCCAGCAAGCGTTCGAACCACATCTGTTTCATCGACGGCGAGCCGTCCTTCCACTTCAACAGTTCCTGCTGCGCCTTGCGGGGCGAGTAGCTGCTGGACATCAAGCGCAACCAGATCCCGTAACGCTGTGACGAAGGCTGCAAGCCGTCGGCCTCAGGGTTGCGCAGCAGCTTCAAACGCAAGCGTTGCGCGGCATCCTGATAGCCGGCGGTGTCCAGCGCATCGGCGTAGGCGGCCTGCACCAGCCAGTCGTTCGGGGTGAGCTTGAGGTACATGCGGTACCAGGCCAACGCCTCGGTATCGCGGTTCAACAACTGATTGGCGCTGGCGAACGGCAGCCAGAGCAGGCGGTCTTCACGCGCATTGGCACGCCATTGGGCCAGCAACGGTTTGAGTTTCGCGGTGTTGCCCTGGTCGACATACATCCAGATCATGCGTTCGCGAAACAGGTTGTCCGCGGGGAAGCGCGACAGGCCCAGCAGATACAAACGCTCGGCTTCGGCGATGTCGCCCTGCTCGATTGCCAGTGCGCCACGCACCGCCAACACCTGGGCTTGCTCGTAGGCATCCGGGTACTGTTTGGCGTCTTCCAGCAAGTCGGCCACCAGGTCCCATTTCTGCAATTCCTGGGCAAGCTGCAGCGCCTCGACCAAGCGTTGCGGGTCCTGGGCGCGGCGCCAACTGGCGACCATCAAGGCCAAGGCCCGTTCCGGGTCGCGGTTGCGGTACAGGGAAATCAACTGGCTTTCATCGCCACTGACCAGCTTGCCGTTGATGGCCAGCAGTCGCTCCAGCGAAACACGCAGGTCTTCGTCACGCTCCAGGTCCCAGGCCAGGCCGGCGCGGGCATGCCAATACTCGGCATCCTGGATCGAAGGGTCATCCTCTTTCACCACGTCCCAGGCAGCCTGCTCGTCGAACAGCTTCATCTCGGTGCCGACCCAGTCCACCCGCTCGGCCGGGGTCAGCGTGAAACGCTTGGCGTAGTCGTTGTACACCTTGCTGCGTGCGGCGAACTGGCCGGTGTTGTCGAGGTTTTGCAGCAAGCGTGTCCACGCCAGACGGTGCCCTGGGTATTTGCGTAGATAGGTGCGCAGCCAGGCTTCGGCCTCGGCGGGCGTGCCGCGCGATTCGTGGCCGTAGACCAAGGCGTCCAGTTCGATGTCGGTGAGCGCGCGTTGCTGCATGATCTCGGCGAGCAGCGGGATCGAGCGGTCGAAATCGAACAGTTGGCTGGCCAGGCGCCAGGCGTGTTCGCGGGTTTTCGGATCTTCCTTGAGTTTGAGCAGGCGAATCCAATAACCGACTGCCGCTGCGTTATCGCCGCGCCATTCGCCCAGGAGCGCCATTTGCTCGAGCAAGACCGGGTCATCCGGGTAGTCGACCGTCAATTGCTGACCGGTTTCCCACGCGCCGGCCAGGTCGTTGATGGCCAGGCGCACGTGGAATTCCTTCAGGGCAATTTTCGGGTTGTCCGGCTGCACTTCACGCCACTGCTTGAGCACGCGTTGCGCCAGGTCAAAACGCTTGGTCGCCACGGCCACGTCGACGCCCTGCTCCAGCCACGCCACATCGGCCGGGGAATTGGTGAGCTGGGGCAATTCGTCGGACAGCACCTGTGCGGCCTGTTCGTCATGGCCCGCCGACAGCAAGCTGTTGAACGCCAGCAACGCATAATCGCGACGCTCGGCCGGTAGCTGGGCGTCGCGGCGCAGTTGCAAATAGATGTCCGCGGCATGCTGCGGTTTGCCGCTGGCCATGTACCACTGCGCGGCTGACTTGAGCGCGTCGGCACGTTGCGCCGGATCGCGCGCGGCGATTTCTTCGTAGACGTTGGCCGCGAACTCAGGCGCCTGCAACGTCAACGCGCGCTTGGCCAGGTTTTGCAGCTGCGGCATCGGCAACTTGCGGTAATCGAAACTGCCCAGGCGCTCGACCAGCGCCTGTTGCGCGATCAAGTCGTTGCTGCTTTCGGCAACCAGGGCATCCAGTTCCAGGCGGTAGTAAGCCTGGGTTTCCGGCTGCGGCTTGGGCCAGGCGTCCAGGTGCTTGCGCGCCTTGGTGTAGTCACCCAGGCGAATCAGCAAGTCGACCAGTTGCAGGCGCAAGTGATCGTCGTCCGGGTGCGCCGTCAGCAGCAGTTCGGCATAGTTGGCCGATACCGCATCAGGCTGGCGCCCATCGGGCTGGAAGACTTCTTCACGCTGGAAGGTCGCCCACAACAGGCCACCCACCGCCACCGCCACCACCGCCAATGCCCAGGGATTGAGCAGGCGGCTGTTCTTAGTTGCAGAGGAGCTGACCATTACTCACCTGCTTCATAGGTAATTGAAAAGTCCACAGGCCGGCCGAAGCCTTGCCTGCAAAGCGTTGTCCATCGACTTCCACGCGGCAGGCACGGGCCGAGCGCACGGAAAAGGTCAGGTCGAACTGACCGGCAAAGGCAAAATTCACACGACTCTCATCCAGGTAACGCCAGTCCAGCAGCGGCAAATTGGCTTCCTCCAGCGCCGGTCTGGGGTCTCGATCCGGGCGCAGCACCAGCAAGGCCTTGTCGCTGCTCAGGGCCACGTAGCGCCCTTGCGGTAAATCGCGCACGCCGGCGATGCCCTGCGATTGCAGCAGGTCCGGCCAGCCCATTTGTGCATCCAGGCGCACGGTACGCAGCGCGTCCATGCCACGGATCTGCCAGGCGCCATCGGCGGTGCGCGCCAGGCTGGCCTGGTACAGGCCGTGCAGACGGTCGAGGTAGTCGCTCATCCACAACGACATCGGCTGCTGCTCGCGCATGTAGCCGTAGATCTCGTGCATGGCCTTGATCGATGCCTGCTTGGTGCTGGAATAGAAGTGGTAATACAGGTGCAGGCCACGCAGACGGCGCGGGCTGTCGGTGAGCTCGAAGGTCTCGATCAACTCGCGGAAGCCGTAATACGGGCCCTTCCACAGGTTGGTGTAGAGGTTCTCGTTGATGATCGGCGCGTAGTACTGCAAGCCGCCTGGGGTTGGACGCAGCAGCGGGTTGAGGCCAGTCAGCGACGGATTGGCCTTGGTCATGATGGTTTCGGCGCCGTTGACGTTTTTCAGGCCGGCGTCGTAGGCCAACTTGATGGTGTCGGACGACGGCAGCGCGTCACCGGGCCAGAACACCAGCTTCACCGGCTTTTGCGGGGTGGTCAGGTTCTGGTTGATGTAGTCGCGCGAGCCAAAGATTTCGCGGCGAAAATCGATCTTGTCGTAGCCCGGCACCTTCATGTTCATGCCGTATTCCGGGCTGAAGTTTTCGCGCTTCTTGGCTTTCTCCGGCTGCATGAAAAACGGATGGCTGAAGGTGTGCGTGGCGACTTCAACCTTGGGGTTGGCGAAGATTTCGCGCGCAATCGGCTCCAGCTCACGGGCCAGGAAGGGGAACGCGCCGCGTGGCGAAATCTCGGCTTCGATGATCGACACCGAGGTCAGGAACGGGTTGGGCTTGATGTAGTCTTCCAGGGTGTGACGCCCGGCGTACGGCGTGCCGCGCACTTCAGCACGGGAAGGGAAACCGTCGCCGTCGATGTGCACGGTGGCGATGCGACGGCCGTTTTCAGTGGTGCTGTCCGGACGCGGCTGGCTTGGCAGGTGCAGGCTGGCCTGCAGGAACGCAAACGGATCAAGGATCCAGCGGCTGCGCTCGTTGTTGCTTTCCAGCAGATAAGGGGCGAGTGCCAGGCCGCCCCATTTGCCGACCACCACCGGGGTGAACACGTCGCCGTTGGCGCCGGTCAGCGACAAGGCGGCAGTCGGGCCGTTGGGCATGAGCGACACGGCGGTGAGGTCACGCGAACGCGGCACCACCGGCGCTTCGAATCCGCCCACCAGGGCCTTGTCCTGGTGAGTAATGGTCACGACCTGCGTGGCCGGCGGCGCATCGCGCTTGAGGCCCAGGCGTTTGAGCAGCAGCTTGTCTTCAATCGGCAGGCCGCTGAAAAACGCTACGGGCACTTGTTCGTCCAGGCGCGCATTGATGAAGCGGTTGAACGCGGCAGGGTCCTGCGGCGGGCCGCTGGTCATCCAGGTCACAACGCCGGCGTACAGGCCGCCGAAGCCGTAGCGCGGAAGGTTGCTGTCAGCCGGGAAGTAGTCGACGCGATAGCCCAGGTATTCGAGCAAGCCGCCGAGTTCGGTATGGCCGGCGGCATCTTCCAGCGCCCCTTCGCGCGGGTCGAAAACCAGCGCGATACGGCGTGGCTGGATCTCGATGCTGCTGATGCCCATCGTGTTCAGATCAGGCGTGCTGATGTACGGGATAAAGCCTTCGTCGCGCAGACGCTTGGCCAGCTTGCGTGCTTCTTCACGGCGCTCTGGCGGCAAGTAATCGATCGCCACCAGCGGAATGCCTTTGGCACGCAGCGGTTTCAAATGGGTTTCAAGCCACTGGCGATCAGACTCAGACACCGGGCGATAACGCTTGGCGGAGGCATCCCAGCCCGCGTGAATCGACTCGACCGCCACGGCGGAGGCGACGCCGTCCAGCTCGGGCAATACTTCGAAACCGCGATTGAAGAACAACTTCAATTTTGGCTGGCGCTTGTGCAGGTCACGCAACAGGTTGGCCAGGCCTACGCGCTGGGCTTCCTGCTGGGCTTGAGGCAGCAGTTGGAAACTGTCGAGCGTGTCGAGAAACACGCCGCCATAACCTTCGGCCTCCAAGGCTTTGGCGCGCGCGAACAAGTGCTCACGCCAGGCTTGCGTAGTGAGGTCCATGACCTGGCTGTTCCAGGCATCGTTACGCACCGGGGAAACCGCTTTGCTCAAGCCGGCCTGTGCCAGTTCTGCCTTGTTACCGTCAAATTCGCCCACCGACAGATAGGCAAAGGGCTCGCTGCCCAGCGTACGCAGGGTTTTGACGTCGGCAGGCGTCATGTGGCCGGGCTCGACCACCGCCCAATCGAACTGCGCCAACTCTGCCAACGGCGGCTGATCGGCATACCAAAAGGCCACGCTGGCCGGCTGCGGCAATGTCGCGGCCTGCACCGTGGACCCGCCAACGAACAACGCAAAAGCGGCCAGCAGGCGCTCGGCTATTGCACGGACACGCGTCCCGCGAAAAACGATTTCCATAATGCACTCTTGAAATGACTGAAACTGAGACGGCGCTTAGGTCGAACCGGGTGACCGACGGGTTACAAACTGCGAAGTAGCTGCGCCAGCCCCTGGCCCACGGATGTCGGCGTCGAGAGTTCAAAGCGTTGCAGCAGACGCGTGTTGTCAGCGCGGGAATGACGAATATCGCCCTGGCGCTGCGCCTGGTGCGTCACCGTCAGCGCCGCGCCGGTCGCGCCGCCCAGTTCGCTGATCAGGTCGTTCAAGCTGGTCGCGCGGCTGAACCCGACATTGACCGCACCAGGGGCCGCCTCGGGTGCTTGCACGGCCTGCACGAGAATGCTCACCAGGTCCTGCACATAGACGAAATCGCGGGTCTGCCCACCGTCACCGAAGACAGTGATCGGTTGCTTGGCGATTGCGCGCTGGCTGAAGATGCTGATCACACCCGAGTACGGCGAGGACGGGTCCTGGCGTGGGCCAAAGATATTGAAGAAGCGGAAAATCACCGGCTCCAGGCCATGTTCACGGCGATAGAAGTCCAGGTAATACTCGCTGGCCAGCTTGTCGCACGCATACGGCGTGAGGGGCGACTTGGGGGTGTCTTCTTCAATGGCCGTGCCTTCGCCGTTGTTGCCATACACGGCAGCGCTGGAAGCGAATACCACGCGCTTCACACCGGCCTTGAGCATGGCCTGGCACACATTGAGCGTGCCGACGAAATTGCTCTGGTGGGTCGCGACCGGATCGTCCACCGACGCCTGCACCGATGCCACTGCCGCCAGGTGAACCACCGCACCACAACCCAGCATGGCCTGTTCGACCACCGCTTTGTCGGCGACGTCACCCACGACGACATCCAGATTCGGGTTGCCGATCGGCAAATTGTCCATCTTGCCGGTCGACAAGTTATCCAGCACACGAATGCTGTAGCCCTTGCCCAGCAAGGCATCTACCAGATGCGAGCCGATAAAGCCTGCACCACCGGTAACCAAAACTCGCTTAACATCCATGAAGTTTCTTCCTGACGACTCAAGCGGAGATTTCATGTAGTCAGTCCGCTAACGGTGGCACGATTAAGGCCCTGCACAGACTGGAGAAAGCCCGGAATCCGTGCGGTCAATGATGTCAGTTTAATGGCTTGAAGCCATCAAAACGCCGCCGATCATGTTAGATTCGGGAGAAACTGTCAACGTATTGTCTTTTATGCCGCCAGACGGTAGGTGACTGGAAATTACCGCCATTAAATTGACCTTTATAACCTGAATCTCGCTTCGTGAACGGGCTCCCATGAACGCCTTGAAACTGATCGTACTGCTGGTGGTTTTCCCGCTGCTATTGGCCGCCCTGGGTGGTTGGGAGCATCAGCGCGCGCAGCAGACCACTACGCAAATGGTCGAGTACGCCGCCAACGTGGTCACCGCCAAACGCCAGTTGCAGGCGCTGGCAGCGCGAGACCCCGCTACCCTCATTACTATCAACGGCGAAAAAATCAGCGTGTCGTTGGCCCTCACGCGCCTGGCCAAGATTGAAGCCGAACTGCCACCGCATTCCCTATAAATCGTGCAATGCAAGCGCTGGCGCCGTGGGTGATCGGATTGGGGCTGTTGGCGGCGCTCATCGGCACGGCGGCATTGCTTGGCACACACTGGGCAGGTCGGCGCGCGCAGCAGTCGCGGGAAAGGTTGTTGCACGCCTTCGCCCTTGGCAGCCGTTTATTGCCCTACGTGTTGGTAGGTCATGGGGCGGCAATGGCCGCCGCCGTGGCGCTGGTGCTGAGTTATGAAGGCCTGGCGATGTGGCACATCGGCCGGCTGGACAGCGGAGAAATCAAGCTGATGGCGGTGCTGGGGGTCATCGTGGCGTTTTGCGTGTATTCGATCTGGCTGCTGCTCAAGCAACTGCGACACATGTTGGCCATGTTCAAGCCCGAACCTGTTGAGATGTTCGGCCTGGTGGTCACGCCCGAACAGGCGCCGGTCTTATGGAGCCGCGTAGCCGACCTGGCCGGCGACCTCGGCGCGCTGCCACCGGACCATATCGTGGTGAGCCTGACCGAAAGTTTTTACGTAACCTCAAGCGAGGCCAATGTGCTGCCGCCCAGATACCGCTACGTGGGCGCACGCTGCATTTACCCCTGCTGCATCTGGGCCTGCTGAACCGAGACGAGGTCGGCGCGGTAATCGCTCATGAACTGGCGCACTTCGCGGGAGAAGACACCGATTACAGCCTGCGCTTTTTACCGATCTACGATGGGGTCAATCGCAGCCTGGAGGCGCTGCTGGAAACCATGGCGGCCAGCGATTTCATTCAGGGCCGGCTGATGCGCCCCTCGTTCATGTTCGGCATGTTTTTCATGCAGCGCTTCGACCACGCGGTGAACCATTGGAGCCGGGAGCGTGAATTGCTGGCGGATGCCAGGGGGGCTCGGCTTGTGGGGAATGCCGTGGCGGCTTCGGCGTTGCTGCGGGTGTCGGTGCTGCAATCTCACCTGGAAGAACTATTGATTGCGCAGTGTGAAAGCGCCTCTGAGACAGACCTGATCGACAGCGTCCTCGCCGGGCTGGCAACCCTTGAACTGCAATTACCGGCACAGGCGCTGGAGACCCGTCAAGCGCACCCGACCGACTCGCATCCGTCCCACGGCGAACGCCTGCACGCGCTCAGGGTACCGCTGGATGACGCCCTGCGCAGCGCCACCCGAGACGTGGACGCAGAAGCGGCAAGTGCGCAGATCGATGAGTGTTTTCGTGCGCCACACAGGGTACGCGAACAGCTGTCCCGCGACCTGATCGACATGGCGGTAGCCGAAAACACGGCGCAAACCCAACTGCTGGAAACCATGGCTGCTGGCGTACAGGGCGAACTTGCCTTGCATGAAGGCGGCCAATGGCTGGGCACCCTGATGGCGGTTATCGGCGCGCCGTTCGCACTGCTGGGGCTCTGGATAATGAGCTGGCCCTGGCTTGCCCCCGAGCGATTAAAAGACACGGCGTTAACCACCCTTGGCGCGGGAGCGGCAATCGGGAGCATCGCGCTGATCTTTGTGTGGTTGGGTGTGCGCCGCTTCAAACGTGCACCGCAGACCGCGCTACGGTTGACGCCGAAACACTTTGTATTTGCCAACTTCGCACAGCCATTGCCAATAGAGCACATCGCTGATGTCTCGCTGCAATTGATCCAAGGCATCTGGATCACGGTGGAGCTGACGCCGCAGGCCCCCCTGCCCGCATTACGCAAGACGGCCTTCGGCGTGCCAGGCGCGCGGATCAACAAGAAGAAGCACCAGGTGCTACTGCACATGGCACAACTGCGCATCGACGATAAAAAGATCGAACCCTACGAGGCGCTCACACTGATGACCAACTATGTGAATGCATCCCTCGCCCGCGAAATCCTGCAGGCGCAAAGCACGGGATGACGCGCAATAAAAAACCCGAACGCGTCGGGTTTTTTATCGCCTGGCCTCAGGCGCGACCTGCGATCAATCAGAAAACATTGATCGGGTAGTCGGCGAACAGACGGATTTCGTTACCGCCGACGTTGTACTGGTCGGCATTGCTCGAAACACGCAGCCACGAGGCACGTGCACGCAGGCTCAGGTCTTTGGCCGGGCCGCTCTGCACCACGTACTTGAACTGGTTCCAGATTTCACGCTCGGTGCCATCGCCACGGTTGGTACCGTCGTCGATGTTGGTACCGCGCACGTAGGCCACGTTGTAGGTCAGGCCCGGCACGCCGAAGGTGGCGAAATCGATGCCGTAGCCAAGCTGCCACGAACGCTCGTCTTTGCCGTTGAAGTCGGACCAGTAGGAGTTGGCCAGCAAAATGGTGTTGCCGCCATCCCCAATGCCGCCGGCGTTGCGGTAGCCGCCGTACAGGTAACCGGTGTCGCCGGTGCTGCGCTGGTGAGCGACGGTGAAGCTGTGCGGGCCAACGGCCCACGTGGCGCCCAGGCTCCAGATCTTGTTGTCACGTGCGTCTTCGTCCTTCTGGTTTTCCAGGGCGAAGCGCTTGTCCAGCTTGGTTTTGTAGCCGTTGAAGTCAAACGTCAGCGACTGCTTCTGCGGCAGGGCCAGCACGTAGTTGACGTTGACGTATTGCTTCTTCAGCACGTCTTCCATGTCGGAGGCGTACAAGGCGGCCGACAGGCTCTCGGTGAATTTGTAGCTGCCGCCGAGGTAGTCGATGCTTTTCAGGCCGCCGCTGTCGGTGCCTTCCATGCTCTTGCGCGCTTCTTTGGTGAAGTGACCCGCGTCCAGTTGCAGGCCGGCAATCTCTTTGGAAACGATCGACGTGCCGGTGTAGGTTTCCGACAACAGGCGGGAATTGTCGTACTGCAGCACAGGCACGGCCGGGAACTGATCACCGTACTTGAGCACGGTGTTGGAAACGCGCAATTTCACGGCCGCGCCGCCTTTGGCCAGGTCGTGGGGTGCCGAGCCGGGGTTGTTGGGCGTGCCGTTGCCCTGCTTGAAGAAGTCGATACCGCCGGCGCCCGCGCGACCTTTACCGCCGTCCAGACGGATAGCGTATTGGCCGATCACGTCCACACCCACACCCACGGTGCCTTGGGTGAAACCGGACTCCAGCTTGCCGATGAAGCCCTGGCCCCATTCGGCCTTGTCTTGCTTGCCGTTCTTGTAGTCACGGCTGATATAGGCGTTACGTGCGGCGATGTTCAGGTGACTGTCTTCGACAAAACCCTTGGATTGGTCCTGGTCGTTTGCCATGGCTGCCGATGCGCTCAAAATCCCCAGAGCGATCAGACTCATCCGTTGCTTCAACATTTTTTTTGTATTCCTTATTACTGGTTGAGTACGCGCTGCGGCACCGAGCTCCGTGTCGTTTCTGGTGTCGACTGATTCCGGAAAAAAGAAGGCCCGCGGACGACTTAACAGGCCGCGGGCCTTCTTTTTATCAGGTGAGTCATGGCGGTTAGCCACAGGCGTTGGGCGCAATCCTAGTCGCGCGTTGAACTATGTGTCAATTTCGTGAATGGTCTGTATTTAAGCAAAATAATTCTAAGGAAAGGCTTATGGTTGTTCTGAATCAACATGGGGGAGCGGGCTTGAAATCTTGAATCTTGGCTAAGTAATTTCGGACGAGCGCATTTCTTGTGGCGAGCGGGCTTGTCCCGCGTTGGGCTGCGAAGCAGCCCCAAAACCAGCACAGAGCAATGTCTGCCACCACATTCGTCTTTATTGGGGGCGCTTCGCCCCCAACGCGGGCGCGTGCGACGATTCGACAAGCCCGCTCGCCCACGCAAACCCCAGTTTGATGGATTTGACGGGGCCTCCCACATTGTTTGATTTCAGTATTCTGTTAGTTCTTCAACACATCGCACAACGCGTGCACTTCGTCCTCACTGAACAACCCCACCGGGTAACGTTCGGTCATCACGCTACGCAAGTCCGGACGTTGCCGGATCTGTCGCGAACCGTTTTCTTTCAACCAGAGCGCCAACGCATGGATCTCGTCGCCGTTGACCCGCAAGGGGTGGAACGTGCGCCTATACATCGGGTTGATATCGGCATTCATTTCAGCGCTCTCTCCTACTGCGTGAGCGGCTAACTTACTCAAGGTTTATGACAGAACCGCGCAGTCATCCCCCTTGGGCCACCGTGCCAACACCGATACAAGAGCTATGCCAATGTCCTGCCGCCATAGGCCTGCGTACACAAAAAAGCCCGCGACCTTGGCAGGACGCGGGCTTGCTGCTGACTAGCCGCCGCAGGTGAAACCAGGTGACACCCGGCGACCGTCACGACGCTGTTACAACTGCACTCAGTTTTTGTGCGGCGCTGGCTGCTGTTGGGTCAGACAGTGGATATTACCGCCACCCAGTAACAGTTCACGGCCTGGCACCATGACCACTTCGTGCTGCGGGAACAGGTCCTGCAGGATCGCCTTGGCCTGGCTGTCCAGCGGATCGTCGAAGCTCGGCGCGATGATGCCGCCGTTGACGATCAGGAAGTTGACGTAGGAACCGGCCAACCGCACGGTAGGATTGCGCTCCTGGGTGCCGTCAACCGGGTCAACACCGGCGCACTCTTCTTCGGTGGCATACAGCGGCCCCGGAATCGGCATTTTATGCACTATGAACGAGCGGCCCTGAGCGTCGGTGCTGCTTTGCAGCACATCCATGGCGGCGTGGCAGCGCGCGTAGTTAGGGTCTTGCGGGTCGTCGGTCCAGGCCAGCAGGACTTCGCCAGGACGCACGTAGCAACAGAAGTTATCCACATGGCCGTCGGTTTCATCGTTGAACAGGCCGTCCGGCAACCAGATGATCTTATCCACCGCCAGGTTGTCGCCCAGCACGGCTTCAATCGCGGCGCGGTCCAGGTGCGGGTTGCGATTGCGATTGAGCAGGCACTCTTCGGTGGTGATCAGGGTGCCTTCGCCATCCACGTGAATCGAACCGCCTTCCAGCACAAAGCCTTCGGTGCGATAGCGCTGGGAGCGTTCGATTTCGAGGATCTTGCCGCCCACTTGCGCGTCGCGGTTCCACGGCGAATACAGGCCGCCATCAAAACCGCCCCAGGCGTTGAAGTCCCAGTTCACGCCGCGCACTTCGCCGCTGCCGTTGATCACGAACGTCGGGCCAGTGTCTCGCACCCAGGCGTCGTCGCTGGACATTTCCACCACGCGGATGTTCGGCACATCCAGGCGTGCGCGGGCATTTTCATACTGGCCGGCGGATACCGCGACGGTCACCGGTTCGAACCGTGCAATGGCCTTGGCCACCGCCACATGGGCAGCCTGCGCCGGCTTGCCGCCCAAGCGCCAGTTGTCGGGGCGCTCGGGCCAGATCATCCAGGTTTGAGTCTGTGGCGCCCACTCGGCGGGCATGTGGAAGCCATCGGCGCGGGGGGTGCTGTGCAGAGTGGTCATGGCGATCTGGGCTCCGATGAGGGGTATGGCCGACTTTATAACGGATAAAAATCGGCTTTAATAGGGCAATAGGATCTTATTCGAAAAGTATTACAGTAAATAATCGATAATAATCGGCCAACTACAGCTGTTCATCCAGCACCTTCGACAGCATGTCGACGAAGAAGTCCACGCTGCGTCGGGAGGTGACCATCGGCGGCTTGATCTTGAGGATGTTCAAATAGTCACCCGTGGGCTGCATGAAAATCCCCAACTCGCGCAGGCGATCACACAGCACGGTGGTTTCTTCGGTGGCCGGTTCCAGGGTTTGCCGGTTGCGAACCAATTCCAGGCCCAGGTAAAAACCGGAACCATGGACGGCCCCCACCAGCGGATGACGATCGATCAGGGCTTGCAATCTCGCCTTGAAATGCCCGCCAACCACCTGGGCGTTTTCCCACAGCTTTTCTTCTTCCATGACATCGAGCACCGCCATGCCGATCCGGCAACTCACCGGGCTGCCTCCGGACGATGAAAAGAAATACCCCTCAGCCTCCAGCGCTTCGGCGATTTCGCGCCGGGTGATCACCGCGCCCAGCGGCTGCCCGTTGCCCATGCCCTTGGCCATGGTGATGATGTCGGGCACTACGCCCTGCTCTTCGAAGCCCCAGAAGAAATGCCCCATACGGCCGTATCCCACCTGCACTTCGTCGGCGATGCACACGCCGCCCCGGGCACGCACAAGCGCATACACTTGCTGGAGATAGCCCGGCGGCAACGAGATCCCACCGGCGTTGCCGTACACCGGCTCGCAAATGAAGCCCGCCAGTTGGCGTTTGCTCGCGGCAATTTTCGCCAGGTTGTGTTCTACGCTGCGTACGTAGTCAGGCGCACTGTCCTGCCCACGGAACTCGCCTCGATAGGTATTGGGCGCCGTTACCGGGTGCACCCAGTCCGGGCGGCTGCTTAACGCCTGGGGGTTGTCGGCAATCGACGTGGACACCGCATCCGCCGCCACCGACCAGCCGTGGTACGCCTCCAGCACACTGAGCATGTCGCGCCCGCCGCTGTAGGCCCAGGCCAGGCGGATCGCCAGGTCATTGGCCTCAGTGCCGCTGTTGACCAGGAACACCCGGTCCATGCCCTGCGGCGCCAGCGCCAGCAGGCGTTCGGAAAACTCAGCAATCGCGGCGTAGTGAAAGCGCGAGTTGGTGTTGAGCAGCGACCACTGCTTCGCCGCCTCCGACGCCATGCGCGGGTGGCCATGCCCCAGCACCGCCACGTTGTTGAGCATGTCCAGGTACGAGCGACCCTGCATGTCGATCAAATGGTTGCGCCAGCCGCGTTCGATGCGCGGCGGGTCGACGTAATAATGCTTTTGCGAACGCGCGAAACTGGCATCGCGGCGCGCCAGCAGCGCCGTGGGGTCCAGCTCGGGTTCGGCGTCGCAGGCCAGCCCGAGAAGCGCCGCGGCGAGGGGCACAGCGTTTGCCAGGCCTGGGCCCGGGAAGGCGTGCAGAACAAGGGGGCCGCCAAGTCGGCTGGGCACAGTTGCACCGTCAGCGGGCCTTCGACCGTAGCGATCGCCTGCTGCTTGAGCACGGCGCGCCCGGCTGCAGCAGCGTCTTGACGCCCCATAACCGCACGTCGGCATCACTGCCGCGCAGACGCAGCTCGCCATCCACACCGAGCCATACGGTGCCCGCAAACGGCGCTTCGACGGCTGTGCCCAACGGCACATGCA
>JAFHKH010000112.1 GCA_016937595.1 Pseudomonas cedrina subsp. fulgida
AAGGATCAGTGAGCGTCTGGCGCGGCTGGGGCTGTCCCCGGGGTCACGCGCTTGACCAGCTTGCCGATGCTCAAGCCCTGCAGCAGGATCGATGACAGCACCACGATATAGGTGATGCTCAGCAGCAAGTCACGCTCCGGGCCCAAGGGCAGAGCCAGCGCCAGTGCGACCGACACGCCACCGCGCAAACCGCCCCAGGTCAGGATGCGAATGGTGCCGCGCGCACGTGCGCCAGCGCCGCAGCAACAGGATTGCCGGGGCTACCGTCAGCAGGCGCGACAGCAGGATCGCCACGGCCAGCAGGCTGGCGGCGAATATGTGCAGCCAGTTGAAGGGCAACAGCAGCAACTCCATGCCGATCAGCGCAAACAGCAGGGCGTTGAGCATGTCATCAAGCAGCTCCCAGAAGCCGTCGAGGTAACGCCGGGTCATGTCGTTCATCGCCAGCTTGCGCCCCAGGTTGCCGATGATCAGGCCGGCCACCACCATCGCGATCGGTGCGGAGACGTGCAGCTCGGTGGCCATCGCCGAGCCGCCGATCACCAGCGCGAGGGTCAGCATCACTTCGATCTGGTGTTGCTCGATGCTTTTGATCATCAGGTACACCAGGTAGCCGATCAGGCCGCCGAACACCACGCCGCCAATGGCTTCATGGGCGAACAGCATGGCGGTGGCGCCCACGGTGGGGGTTTCGCCCAGTTGCGCGATGCCCAGCAGTACGGTGAACACCACCACGGCGGTGCCGTCGTTGAACAGCGACTCGCCGACGATGGTGGTTTTCAAGGGTTTGGAGGCATTGGCGGTACGCAATACACCCAGCACCGCAATCGGGTCGGTGGGGGAAATCAGCGCGCCGAACAGCAGGCAGTAGAGGAAGCTGATGTGCCAGCCAAACAGGGCAAAGATGTAATACGCCAGGCTGCCGATGACCACGGTAGCGATCAACACGCCGAAGGTCGCCAGCAGGCCGATAGGCCAGCGGTAGCTGCGCAGGTCGTTCAGGTTGACGTGCAAGGCGCCGGCGAACAGCAGGAAGGAGAGCATCCAGTTCATCAGCAAATCGCCGAAGTCGATCTGGCCGATCAACTGCTGGATGCGTTCTTCCAGGCCTGGATAGCCGAGAAAACTCAGGCCCTGCAGGATCAGGGAAAATATCAGGGCCGTCACCATCACGCCGATGGTGGGTGGCAGGCCGATAAAGCGGAAATTCACATACGTGAGCAGGGTAGTCAGGCAAATGAAGGCGGCGACAAGTTCAAGCATCCGGGGTCCTTGGAAGTTGGGTGGAGCAAGGTTAATGGGGCATGGACCGCAGTTACCGCGTGAGGTTGCAAGGCAGCGGCCAAAAGCGCGATAGAACCTTTGGGCGGGCCACGGTTCATAGCGGGTGAGTGCAGCCTGGTATGTTTAGTGCTAAAACTCTAATTGCTGTTTAAAACGACAAAAAGGAATGTCTAATGACGGTCGCTTTCTGGTGTGTATTGATAGCCATTTTCCTGCCCTACCTCTGCACGGGTGTGGCCAAGTTCAGCGGTGGCAAGTTCGGGCCCCGGCAGAACCATGACCCTCGCGCATTCCTGGACACCCTCGAGGGGGTTGCCAAGCGCGCTCACAGTGCCCAGCTCAACAGTTTTGAGGTCACGCCGGCCTTTGCGGCGGCGGTGATTATCGCGCACCTGGCCGGCACGGCCGAACTGGTGACCATCAATGTACTGGCCGTGCTGTTTATCACCAGCCGCCTGCTGTACATCATTTGCTACCTGGCGGACTGGGCGATGCTGCGTTCGGTGGTGTGGATCGCGGGGATGGCGTTGATTGCGAGTTTCTTCTTTGTCTCGATCTAGCGGTTGACGCATATCCCCCCTGTGGGAGCGGGCTTGCTCGCGAAGGCGGTGGATCAGCTTGCACATGTATCGGCTGACACACCGCATTCGCGAGCAAGCCCGCTCCCACACGAGCCCGCTCGCACATTGGATCTTCATCGTCTATCAGATTCCGGCAGGCGCATCCGGCACCTGCGGCAATGCCGCGCCCTTGGGCCATAGCATCCATATCTGCCCCTGCTGCTTCATATTGCCCGCCAGCTCACCGGCTGCTGCGCCGGTGCCCCAGAACAGGTCCGCGCGCACTTCGCCGGTAATTGCACCGCCGGTGTCCTGTGCCGCCACCGGCCGGTTAATCGGCGAACCGTCCGGCTTGGTGGTCGACAACCACAACAGGCTGCCCAGCGGAATCACCTTGCGGTCCACCGCCACGCTGTAGCCGGCGGTCAATGGCACGTTCAGCGAGCCGCGCGGCCCTTCGTTGCTATCGGGCCGAGCGCTGAAGAACACATAGCTGGGGTTGCTCGCCAGCAGTTCAGGAATGCGCTGCGGATGCGCTTTGGCCCACGCGCTGATGGCGCCCATGGTCACGTCTTCCTTCTTCAGCTCGCCTTGCTCCACCAGCCAGCGGCCAATCGGACGGTAGGGGTAGCCGTTCTGGTCGCCATAACCGACGCGCAGTTGGCGCCCGCCGGGCAGTTGAATGCGGCCCGAGCCTTGGATCTGCAGGAATTGCAGGTCCATCGGGTCGGTCAGCCAGGCAATCGGCTTGGCCGTGGAGCCCTGGCCGTTGATGGCGCTGGCATCGTCATAGGGCTTGAGCACGCGACCTTCGAGGCGGCCTCGCAGGCGCTTGCCCTTGAGCTCGGGGTAGATACTTTCCAGGTTGACGATAATCAGGTCATCCGGCACCCCATACACCGGCACGTTGGCGGTGGCGGTCTTGGTCAGGCTGCCGGGGTAGACCGGTTCGTAGTAGCCGGTGATCAAGCCGTTCGGGGTGTTGTCGGCCGAGCGCAGGCCGAACACATCCAGGCGCTCCTTGAGAAAACCGCGCACTGCCACGGCATCACCCGGCACTGCGGCGGCGGCTGCGCAGGTTGTACCCCACACCGGATCGGCCTTGAGGCGTTGGCAGGCGCTGCGCCAGGATTCGAAACCGGCCAGCAGGTCGCTGTCGGACACCGCCGGCAACGCTTCCCATGGCGCGCTGACATAAGTGGCGACGGCGTGGGGCTTGGCCGGTTCATCTTTGGCTGTTTCTTTACCCGCATCGCAGCCGGCCAGCAGCGCGATCATCGGAAGAGCCCACGCCAGGCGGCGGCCCCAGGGTTTCAAGGTGACATTCATGCAAACACTTCCTGAAGCGATTGCCCACGCCGTAGCGCTGCCGGGCAACCCTTATTAATAATAGGGCTATTGGCCTTTCGGGGCGGGGCGAGGATACTGGCCGCCGTTTCCCGTGACCTCGAAGCCACCATGACTTGTAAACGACTGACTGTTGTACTGTTGGCCTGCCTGGCCCTGTCCGCCTGCGGCGGCGTGGACCCGAATTCGCCGCTGGGCCAGCGCAAGGCTATCTTCAAGCAGATGCTCAAGACCAATGAAGACCTGGGCGGCATGCTGCGTGGGCGTATTCCGTTCGACGGCGCCAGATTCGCCGAAGGCGCGGTCAAGCTGGACGCGCTGTCCCATGAACCGTGGAAGCATTTCCCGAGCGTGCGCGAACAAGACCACACCAGCGCCAAGGACGACGTATGGCAGAAACAGGCGCAATTCCAGCAATTGGCGCGCGACTTGGAAGCGGCTACCGGTGAATTGGTGACCGTCAGCCGGATCCAGCCCTACAAGGCCAGCAACCTGGGGCCAGCGGTGCAGAAAGTCGAAGCGGCCTGCAGCGCCTGCCATAAGCAGTTCCGGGACCATTGACCCGGCTTTACTGATCGAGCTCTTCCACCGCTTCCTGCAGCTCTTTGCGGGACTCGGCGAGCTTGTCCTTACGCTTGTTGATCTTTTCCGCGTCGCCTTTTTTCATAGCCTTGTCCAGGTCGGCCTGACGGCGGCTGACTTCTTGCTTGGCGTCGAGCACCTTGTTTTCCCGTTCTTTTTTCAGGACTGCGTCGGTGCAGTTGGCGGTGACTTCGCTCAGGGCTGTTTCCAGGCCGGCTTGCTGTTCGCTGTTGCCGTGAGCCTTGGCCTGTTCGATCTGGGTGCTGATGGCTTGGCGCTTGGCGGCGCAGCCCGTGAGTGGCGCCGCTTCCTCGGCGGCCAGCAGGGGCATGGCCGTGAAGCTTGCGACGGTCAGCAAGGCAAAGGGAGCTAGAAATGTCATGTGGGACTCCAAAGTCGCAATCTGATGGCCGGCCGGGGCATCAAAACCCGTCGATGCCGGCCACGCGTAATGTGTCTGCCAAGGCCTGTACCTGCGGGTCGCGGAAAAAGGCGCTCAATTGCGCTGCGCGGCCCGGGCCGATGCCATCGATGGCCAGCCAGGCTTGGGTGTCTCTGGCGACCAGCGTGTGCCAGTCACCTTGCAAGTTGTTACGTGCCGCAGGCGGTACACCCAAGGCTTTGAGCCATTGTGCAAAGGGCCGTTGTCGCGCACTTTGAAGGCTTTCGAGCACTCGTGCACGGCTGCGATCACCGAAGCCGTCAATGTTAGCAAGCTCTGCCGCATCCAGGGTCAACCAATCGAGAAAGCCTGCGATTAGACCGGCCTGGATCAAGACGTTCCACGTCTCGCGACCTATGTGGGGCAAGGCCAGGCCCTGGTTGCCGCTCAGCCAGGCGAGGCGCGCCAGCAACTGCTCTTCGCAGCCGGGGTCCAGTTGCCAGCAGCTCAAGGCATGAAAATTCCGCGGGTCAGGGATGGGCAGGTCTGCCGGTGGGTGTTTCGCAGGATGACCTCGTCGAGCCTGGGGATCACCTGGCCCGCCAGGCTGATCGACACCTGGTCGCCAGGGCGGATATCCAGCGCTTGCCAGCGCTTTAGTGAGCCGACGCTCACCCGGCTGATCGTGCGGTCATCCAGCTGCACCGGCTCCAGTTCCAGCATGGGTGTGATGCGCCCGGTACGGCCGATCTTGAATTGCACGTTGCGCACCAGTGCCAGCGCCTTGACCACCGGGTATTTCCAGGCGACCGCCCAGTAAGGCGCACTGACCTGCCAACGTTCGGCGGGCGCGTGTTGGGCCTGGTGGAGCACGACGCCGTCGCTGGCGAACGGCAGTGGGTGGTGGTACCAATAAGCGCGCCAATGCGACGCTTCGGTGATGTCGCGGATGGGTTGGCTGTAACGCTGGCTGTCGGTGAAGCCCCAGCGTGCCAGGGTCGCCAGGCGCTCGGTAAACGAGCCTGGCCCTCCAGGCCATGCCCAGACGAACAGGCCAATGCCGGCGGCGTCGGTGTCGTGCAACTGCCGGCGGTTCATCAACCCGGCCACCTTGCTGCGGGCATTGAGCCCTCCGCTGGCCGATTGCACATGGTCGTCAAGGCGCCAGTAGAGTTCGCCTTGCAGCACCAGGTCGATCGGCTCGGGCAACTGCTGGACAATCCCTGGAATGCGGCGTGCGGCGGCCGACCAGTCGTGGCCCTTTACGCCGTCGCCTCGGCTGATGACCTGGCGCAGGCGGCCTTTGCGATACACAAGGGTCACCGCCACGCCGTCCACCTTGGGTTGGACCCAGACATCCTGGCGGGTGCCCAGCCAGGTGCCGACCGCCTGTTCATCCAATAATTTTGCCAGGCCGGTATGGGCTATCGGGTGAGGCAGGGTGCCCCGTGACGTAGCCAGCGGGTTGTCTGGCGCCTTGCTGTGTTGTGGGAAACATTCGCGCCAGCGAGCCAAGCGCCGGCGAGCCTGATCATACAGTTCATCACTGACAGGGGATTGGCCGAGTCGATGGTAGCTGTCATCCCATTGGCTGATGCGCGCGGCCAGGGTGTCAACCTGGCTTGGCGCATCGTCGGGGCAGTCTTCGGCCCAGGCCCAAAGGGGTAAAGCGAGGAATAAGGCAGCAATCAGTAAGCGCATCATGAGCATCCTTGCCCGGAAAGGGCGCCCAGCCTAAATGATTCACGCGGCCACAAAAAAGCCCCGACAGCGCGGGGCTTTTTACTGGGTGTTTCTATTGCTTGAATAGACCCCCCAGGGCTTGGTTTACCCGGAGCGATTACAGGCCTGCGGCAGTACGCAGGTCGTTGGCGCGGTCGGTTTTTTCCCAGGTAAATGTGGTGAAGGTGTCGTCGCCGACCGTCTTCTGTGCAGGGGTGCGACCGAAGTGGCCATAGGCTGCGGTTTCCTGGTACATCGGGTGCAGCAGGTCGAGCATGGTGGTGATCGCGTAAGGGCGCAGGTCGAAGATCTCACGCACCAGCTTCACGATCTTGTCATCGCTGATCTTGCCGGTGCCGAAGGTGTTCAGCGAGATCGACGTAGGCTGGGCCACGCCGATAGCGTAGGACACCTGGATCTCGCAGCGCTCGGCCAGGCCGCGGCAACGATGTTCTTGGCCACGTAGCGACCGGCGTAGGCGGCGGAACGGTCAACCTTGGAAGGGTCTTTGCCCGAAAACGCGCCACCGCCATGACGGGCCATGCCGCCGTAGCTGTCGACGATGATCTTGCGACCGGTCAGGCCGCAGTCGCCCACCGGGCCACCGATGATGAACTGGCCGGTCGGGTTGATGTGGAACTGGGTGTCTTTGGTCAGCAGTTCGGCAGGCAGCACGTGCTTGACGATCAGCTCCATGACGCCTTCGCGCAGGTCGGCGTAGGAAACATCCGGGTTGTGTTGGGTCGACAGCACGACCGCGTCGATGCCGACGACTTTGCCGCCGTCATAACGGCAGGTCACCTGGGACTTGGCGTCCGGGCGCAGCCACGGCAGCAGGCCGGATTTACGCGCTTCGGCCTGGCGTTGCACAAGCTGGTGCGAGAAGGTGATCGGTGCCGGCATCAGTACGTCGGTTTCGTTGCTCGCATAACCGAACATCAGGCCCTGGTCGCCGGCGCCCTGGTCTTCCGGCTTGGCACGGTCGACACCCTGGTTGATGTCGGGGGACTGCTTGCCGATGATGTTCATCACGCCACAGGTGGCGCCGTCGAAACCGACGTCGGAGCTGTTGTAGCCGATGTCGGTGATCACGTCACGGACGATCTGCTCCAGGTCAACCCAGGCCGAAGTGGTCACTTCGCCGGCGATGATCGCTACACCGGTTTTCACCAGGGTCTCGCACGCCACGCGGGCGAACTTGTCCTGCGCAATGATGGCGTCCAGCACCGCGTCGGAAATCTGGTCGGCGATTTTGTCCGGATGCCCTTCAGACACGGACTCGGAGGTGAAAAGGGAGTATTCGCTCATCTCGATGTTTTCCTGATTTTACCGATGGTGAGTGTCGCCAGCCGGCCGCTGAAAATGGCGGACCTGGATCTGGAAACCATTACGTAAACCTACATAGAGGCTTTCCCCGGGAACGAGTCCCGCAGCGGTGGCCCAACGGGCCAGATCGTCCTGTTCAAAACCCAACCAGAGATCACCGCAGGCCTCCCTGGCCCAATTCTGGTTGTGGCTGCATAAGTCCGTAACCAACAGGCTACCGCCGGGGTGCAGCAGCCCGGCCATTTGCTTGAGGGCGTCGGCGGGTGCGGCGAAATGGTGCAAGACCATGTTCAGCACCACGCAATCGGCCTTGAGCGTCGTGCTGTTCAACGCATCGGCCAACTGCAGGCTGACATTGCCCAGCGACTCGCGCTCACAGAGCTGGCGAGCCAGTTCGAGCATCGCCGGGCTGTTGTCCAGCGCAGTGACCTGATGGAAGCGCCGCGCCAGCTCGGGTAGGAAACCGCCATCGCCCGGGCCGACTTCCAGCGCCGTCGCCTCATCACGAAAGCTCAGCTTGTCCAGCAGCGCCAGTACGCTGTCGCGGTATTGGGCAAGCCCGGCGATCAGGTCTTGCTGGGCGCGAAACTTCTCGGCAACCCGTGCGAAAAAGTCTTGGCTGGCGGCCGCTCGCTGGGCGTGAACCTGGCCGATGCGCGCTTGTACTTCGCCCGGAAGGCTCAAGCCGTCCACTTCCTCGAGCAGCGCGGCGTGCAGCTTGCCGCCGAGCAGGTCGGTGTGGGGCAGGGCGCGACGGTAGAAAATGGCATTGCCTTCACGGCGCGTGGCCACCAGGTCGGCCTGGGCCAACACCTTCAAGTGGTGGCTCATGCCGGACTGGCCGATGGCGAAGATCTGCGCCAGTTCCAGTACCCCAAAGGAATCATTGGTCAGTGCGCGCAGTACGTTCAGACGCAACGGGTCACCGGCGGCCTTGCACAAGGCTGCCAGTTCATCGCCGTCGTCGGGGCGCAGTGAGGGCATGGGTAGATTCATAAGGCCAGCAGTCTAGTGACGGGTGGATATCCCTGCAAGGCCAATATCAAAAAGTTTTGATATTGATCGATAAGTGGCGGTTATAAGCCGCGCCCTAACCGTTGGACGAACCGGCCAGAGGTTTCTGCAAGGGATTGGCGGCCAAAGCACAGGAAAAACGCCCACAAGTGACTATCTGTCATTGCCCGCGGGCGGTGGCTGAGGGAAAATGCCGGTCCTTTTTTCCGTTTCTTTATTCAAGCCCCCAGGAGATCAGCGATGCCCAGCCGTCGTGAGCGTGCCAACGCCATTCGTGCCCTCAGCATGGATGCCGTGCAAAAAGCCAACAGCGGCCATCCCGGTGCCCCGATGGGCATGGCGGATATCGCCGAGGTACTTTGGCGTGACTACCTGAAACACAACCCGAGCAACCCATCGTTCGCCGACCGTGACCGCTTCGTACTGTCCAACGGCCACGGCTCGATGCTGATCTACTCGCTGCTGCACCTGACCGGCTACGACGTCACCATCGATGACCTCAAGAGCTTCCGCCAGTTGCACAGCCGCACCCCCGGCCACCCGGAATTCGGCTACACCCCAGGCGTCGAGACCACCACCGGTCCCCTGGGCCAAGGCCTGGCCAACGCCGTTGGTTTCGCGCTGGCTGAAAAAGTCCTGGGCGCGCAGTTCAACCGCCCTGGCCACGATATTGTCGACCATCACACCTACGTGTTCCTGGGTGATGGCTGCATGATGGAAGGCATTTCCCACGAAGTCGCCTCCCTGGCCGGTACCCTGGGCCTGGGCAAGCTGATCGCGTTCTACGATGACAACGGCATCTCCATCGATGGCGAAGTCGAAGGCTGGTTCACCGATGACACCCCCAAGCGTTTCGAAGCCTACAACTGGCAAGTGATCCGCAACGTCGACGGCCACGATCCGGAAGAGATCAAGATCGCCATCGACACCGCGCGCAAGAGCGCGCAGCCGACCCTGATCTGCTGCAAGACCACCATCGGCTTCGGCTCGCCGAACAAGCAAGGCAAGGAAGACTGCCATGGCGCCCCCTTGGGTGACGCGGAAATCGCCCTGACCCGTGAAGCGCTGAAGTGGAACCACGGCCCGTTCGACATCCCGGCCGACATCTACGCCGAGTGGGATGCCAAGGAAAAAGGCCTGGCCGCCGAAGCCGAGTGGGACCAGCGTTTCGCGGCCTACTCCGCACAATTCCCTGACCTGGCCAATGAGCTGGTGCGTCGCTTGGCCGGTGACCTGCCTGCCGACTTCTCGGAAAAAGCCTCGGCCTACATCGCCGAAGTCGCGGCCAAGGGCGAGACCATCGCCAGCCGTAAAGCCAGCCAGAACACCCTGAACGCCTTTGGCCCGCTGCTGCCTGAGTTCCTCGGCGGTTCGGCCGACCTGGCCGGGTCTAACCTGACCCTGTGGAAAGGCTGCAAAGGCGTTTCGGCTGAAGACGCCAGCGGCAACTACATGTACTACGGCGTACGTGAGTTCGGCATGAGCGCCATCATGAACGGCGTGTCCCTGCACGGCGGCCTGGTGCCTTACGGCGCGACTTTTCTGATGTTCATGGAGTACGCGCGTAACGCGGTACGCATGGCCGCGCTGATGAAGAAACGCGTGATCCACGTGTACACCCACGACTCCATCGGCCTGGGCGAAGACGGCCCGACGCACCAGCCGGTCGAGCAATTGACCAGCCTGCGCACCACGCCGAACCTGGATTGCTGGCGCCCGGCCGACGCGGTGGAATCCGCCGTGGCCTGGAAGCACGCCATCGAGCGCAAGGACGGCCCTTCGGCGCTGATCTTCTCGCGCCAGAACCTGCAGCACCAGGTGCGCACCGATGCGCAGATCGCCGACATCAGCCGTGGCGGCTACGTGCTCAAAGACTGCATCGGCGAGCCGGAGCTGATCCTGATCTCCACCGGTTCCGAAGTGGGCCTGACCGTTCAGGCCTACGACAAGCTGACCGCGCAAGGCCGCAACGTACGCGTGGTGTCCATGCCGTGCACCAGTGTGTTCGAAGCCCAGGACGCCGGCTACAAGCAATCGGTATTGCCGCTGCAGGTCAGCGCGCGTATCGCCATCGAAGCGGCGCACGCCGACTACTGGTACAAGTACGTGGGCCTGGAAGGCCGCGTCATCGGCATGACCACCTACGGTGAGTCGGCGCGCGCCGGCGTTGTTCGAAGAGTTCGGCTTTACCCTGGAAAACATCCTGGGGCAGGCTGAAGAGCTGCTGGAAGACTAAGGTTGTAGAGCGAGGTGGCTGTGCTGGCCACTTCGCGAGCAAGCCCGCTCCCACATTTAACCGCGTACATCCATTTGGAATGCGGTCGAGTGTGGGAGCGGGCTTGCTCGCGAAGGCGGCGGCACATTCACCCCATTACCCAAAGTAATCGAGAACCCCATGCCCCCACCGCGTCCCTACAAAGTTGCACTCAACGGCTACGGCCGCATTGGTCGTTGCGTCTTGCGTGCGCTGTTCGAGCGGGGGGCGGCGGCCGGGTTTGAAATTGTCGCGATCAACGACCTGGCCGACATGGCCAGCATCGAATACCTGACACGCTTCGACTCTACCCACGGCCGCTTCCCTGGCGAAGTGCGGGTCGAAGACGATTGTCTGCACATTAACGGCAACTGCGTGCGGGTCTTGCGCAGTGCCACCCCCGAAGGCATCGACTGGAAAGCACTGGGCGTCGACCTGGTGCTGGAGTGTTCCGGTGTCTATAACACCCGTGCCGATGGCCAGCGTTTTCTCGACGCCGGCGCGCCGCGCGTGCTGTTTTCCCAGCCGATGGCCAGCGAGGCGGATGTCGACGCCACCATCGTCTATGGCATCAACCAGGATTGCCTGACCGGTAATGAATTGCTCGTGTCCAACGCGTCGTGCACCACCAACTGCAGCGTGCCGCTGCTGCGCCTGCTGGACCAGGCGATCGGCATCGATTATGTCTCGATCACCACCATTCACTCGGCGATGAACGACCAGCCGGTGATCGACGCCTATCACCATGAGGACCTGCGCCGCACACGCTCGGCGTTCCAGTCGGTGATTCCGGTGTCCACCGGCCTGGCGCGCGGCATCGAACGACTGTTGCCGGAACTTGCCGGACGAATCCAGGCCAAAGCCGTACGGGTACCGACGGTGAACGTGTCCTGCCTGGACATCACCCTGCAAACCGTGAGCGACACCGATGCAACCGAGGTCAACCGGATCCTGCGCGACGCCGCCACTGTCGGCCCGCTCAAAGGCCTGCTGGCCTACACCGAGTTGCCCCACGCCAGTTGCGATTTCAACCATGATCCGCATTCGGCGATTGTCGACGCCAGCCAGACCCGCGTTTCCGGCCCGAGGCTGGTGAATATCCTGGCCTGGTTCGACAACGAATGGGGGTTTGCCAACCGTATGCTCGACGTTGCGGAACATTATCTGCATATCGCCTCCAAACAACCTCAACAGTAATTCAGGAACTGCCACCCATGACCGTGTTGAAGATGACCGACCTCGATCTGCAAGGTAAGCGCGTGCTGATTCGCGAAGACCTCAACGTCCCAGTCAAGGACGGTGGGGTGACCAGCGATGCGCGAATCCTGGCCTCGCTGCCGACCATCAAGCTGGCCTTGGAAAAAGGCGCGGCCGTGATGGTCTGCTCCCACCTGGGTCGCCCGACCGAAGGTGAGTTCAGCGCCGAAAACAGCCTCAAGCCTGTAGCCGACTACCTGAGCAAGGCCCTCGGCCGGGACGTGCCGCTGGTGGCGGATTACCTGGGCGGCGTCGACGTCAAGCCGGGTGATATCGTGCTGTTCGAAAACGTGCGCTTCAACAAAGGCGAGAAAAAGAACAGCGACGAACTGGCCCAACAATATGCCGCCCTGTGCGACGTGTTCGTGATGGACGCCTTCGGCACCGCCCACCGCGCCGAGGGTTCGACCCACGGCGTGGCCAAGTTCGCCAAGGTCGCCGCTGCTGGCCCACTGCTGGCCGCCGAGCTGGACGCACTGGGCAAGGCGCTGGGCGCACCGGCGCAACCGATGGCCGCCATCGTCGCCGGTTCCAAGGTCTCGACCAAGCTGGACGTGCTCAACAGCCTGAGCCAGATCTGCAACCAGTTGATCGTCGGCGGCGGCATTGCCAACACCTTCCTGGCCGCAGCCGGCCACCCGGTGGGCAAATCCCTGTATGAGCCGGACCTGCTCGACACCGCCCGTGCCATCGCCGCGAAAGTCAGCGTGCCATTGCCGGTAGACGTGGTAGTCGCCAAGGAATTCGCCGAAAGCGCCGAAGCCACCGTCAAGCTCATCGCTGACGTGGCGCCGACGACATGATCCTGGACATCGGCCCGCAAACCGCAGCCAACTTCGCCGAACTGCTGAAAGCCTCCCAGACCATCCTGTGGAACGGCCCGGTGGGCGTGTTTGAATTCGACCAGTTCGGCAACGGCACCAAAGTGCTGGCCAAGGCCATTGCCGAAAGCTCGGCCTTCTCCATCGCCGGCGGCGGCGACACCCTGGCGGCCATCGATAAATATGGCGTTGCCGAGCAAATCTCCTACATTTCTACCGGTGGTGGCGCCTTCCTCGAATTCGTCGAAGGCAAAGTCCTGCCGGCCGTTGAAGTACTGGAAACACGAGCCAAGGGCTAAGGCGCGTGATCCGGAAAAGGAGTATTCCCATGATCAAATCGTTGGCACTGGTGATCGCAGCGGGCCTGTTGGCCGGCTGCGGCAGCACCCCAAGCGCGCGCCCGCGCCCGGGAAACCGCGCCGGCGCCGGAAAAAAGCTGCTACCAGGCGGATTGGCAAGCCGAGACGATGCCGGTGATCAACAAGCGCATCGGCAACGAACGGCTGGAGAAATACGACTCCGCGCCCAACGGTCAGGAACAGGGTTGCCCTTGACGGGTCTGATCAATTTGAGGATTGGCAATGAAAAGCGCTTTCGCCCTGGCAGCCCTGGCCTTGTTGGCCGGCTGCAGCAGCATGGACATGTTCAACAAGGCAGAGCCTGCCGACAAGTGGACCACCTGGACTTGCGACAGCAAGGCCGAGGTCAACTGGCGCTTTGCCAACCCGGCTAAATCCGAGGTGGATGTTCGCCTCGGCGGTTCCGACCAGGTCTACCGCCTCAAACAGGACGTTGCCGCCTCGGGCGTGCTGTATGCCAACGACCAATTGGCGTTTCACACCAAAGGCGAGGAAGGCCTGGTTTACTGGGTGGCCACGGATGATCTGATCGGGCGCGGCTGCAAGGCCCAATAAAACACGGTCTCAAGATAAATGAGATCCAAATGTGGGAGCGGGCTTGCTCGCGAAAGCGGTGGGTCTGCAATGCATGTGTTAACTGACACAGCGCCTTCGCGAGCAAGCGCTCCCACAGTAAATCCGGTTCCACAGTGACATGAATTGCGAACCGGACACTGCAATAACGATTCAGCCGGTCAGATGCACACAACCTGACCGGCAATAACTTGAATAGCAGCCGCCGCTACGGCAGGCTTGCACGAATTAACGACCCTCGACCGGGAGAGACAACACAATGGCACTTATCAGCATGCGTCAAATGCTG
>JAFHKH010000113.1 GCA_016937595.1 Pseudomonas cedrina subsp. fulgida
GGGGGGCGTCGGCGGCGAATACCGTCGAGCTGAATAACCCGAACGCCAGAGCCAGGGCCTTGACTGGGTGGGAGAGCAGCGTCTGTTTCATGATGGGTTTCCAGTCATAAAGTGTCGGTAAGCACAAGCCAGCTCCCACATTTTTGGTTCAGTGCCGGTAGGTAGAGCCAGTGTGTTGTTCGGGTAGTCGGGCACTGCCATGAAAGACCTTTTCGCGCAGCGTGCCCTGTTCATATTCCGTCTTGTAGGAACCCCGGCGCTGTAACTCCGGCACCACCAGGTCAATGAAATCCACATAACTCTCCGGCGTCACGATCCGCGTCAGGTTGAAGCCATCCAGCCCCGTTTCGCTGATCCACGATTCCAGCTCATCGGCCACCTGCTCGGGCGAGCCGACCAGGGTGATGTAGCGCCCGCCCAACGCGTGCTGCTCAAGCAGTTTGCGCCGGGTCCAATCGTTGTTCTGCAGGTTCCGGGTGGCCGACTGGATGGCGTTGCTTTTCACGTACTGGATCGGTTCGTCCAGTGCGTACTGGGCAAAATCGATCGCCGTGGACGCCGAGAAATGCGCCACGCCGGCTTCCGCGCTGGCGTAACGCAGGTACTCGGCGTGTTTGGCCCAGGCCAGCGCTTCGCTGCGCCAACGATCACGTTGAGCCCCATGAACACCTTGATGTCGTCCGGATTGCGCCCGGCCTCGACCGCACTGGCGCGCACCTTGTCCACTTGCGCCTTGGTCGCGGCCTTGTTCTGCCCGCTGATAAACACGCATTCGGCGTGGCGTCCGGCAAACAACAGGCCACGGTCCGAACTGCGGCCTGGAACAGCACCGGCGTACGCTGCGGCGACGGTTCACACAGGTGATAACCCTCCACCTGGTAGAACTCGCCACGGTGCTCGACCTTGTGCACCTTGCCCGGCTGCGCGTAGACCCGCGCCTGCGCATCGTTGAGCACCGCGTCGTCTTCCCAACTGCCTTCCCAGAGTTTGTAGAGCACTTGCAGGTATTCGTCGGCCTGGTCGTAGCGGCGGTCATGCTCGACCTGTTCGGTGAGGCCCATGGCCTTGGCGGCGCTGTCGAGGTAGCCGGTGACGATGTTCCAACCCACCCGGCCACGGCTCAGATGGTCCAGCGTGGACATGCGCCGGGCGAACAGATACGGCGGCTCATAGGTGAGGTTGGCGGTGAGGCCGAAGCCGAGGTGCCGAGTGACGGCAGCCATGGCCGAGACCAGCAGCAACGGGTCGTTGACCGGCAGTTGGATCGATTCTTTGAGCGGCACGTCGATGGAGTTTTGATAGACGTCATATACACCGACGATGTCGGCGATGAACAGCCCGTCGAACAGCCCGCGCTCCAGGGTTTGCGCCAAGTCGGTCCAGTACTCGAGGGTCTTGTACTGGGTGGACGTATCCCGTGGGTGAGTCCACAGGCCATGGTTGATGTGCCCGATGCAATTCATATTGAAGGCATTGAGCAGGATCTTTTTTCGGGGTTTCAGAGACTGTGCCATTCAGGAGCACCCGCATGGGCCGGGGGCTGCCAGTGAAGTGGCGTTGTGCACCGGGGGAATCCTGACCATACCAACCTCGCATTCAATGAAATGAAAGCAGAAAATTCAGAGAGGTCCGGTGGTCCGGTGCATATACCCTAATCGTGTTAAATATTTAAATAAACAAGCTTTTTGGAATATGCATAGAAGGATGGCCCTGCGCTTGGGCGGCGATGCGCAGCGTGCGGGCGGGCGCCCAGCGTGAATTGTTGCCGACGCGGTCCAGAATGCAGTAAGTCACCTCCAGCCGCCAGTCGTCGCCGGCTTCGATGATCACGGTCGAAGGCACCCACACGTGCATCGCCCGGCCGACATCCGCGGCCTGGACCTTGGGCAGATCCAGGCGTACATCGCCCCAGCGCAAGGTAATGGCATCGCCCCGGGTCATGTTCAGGTAGGGCCCGATGGCCAGGGGAATACCGCGCCGCACCTGGCTGGCGTTAACGCCGTAGCGGCGGATAGTCTCGGGCAGGCTCACGGGCGCGAGGTTCTGGTTTTCGTCGCGGTACAGGGGCGAGGGCTCGCCGCCTGGGTAGAGGGTTTTGACCTGCACGCGCGTCACGGCTGAGCGGGCAGGGGCGTGGCCGACTTGCATGACCTGGTAATGCACCTGGGTCGAGCCATCCAGCACGAAACTTTCCGGCACGCGCAGGTGGGTAAACGCGCCGACTTTGCAGGCGGTTACCCGTCGGGAAGCGGCAAAGCAGTTGTTCCAGAACAGCTCGATCAGGTCGCCTTCATCCATGCCTGGATACGGCGCGATATCGACCTGCAAGTGGGTGGCGGCCAGGGCGTTGATGCCATTGCCAATGGCTTGGGGCAGCGTCGGGGCAGTGAGCAGGGGGCGCGTCATAAATAATCTCCTTGATGCAGCCAGCAGCAATCGTTCCGGACCTTTGGCGCGGGTGCGCGGGGGGACCGAAATGAACGATTCAATGAGTAGCCGGGATAGGATCCAATCCTCTGGACGCTAGATAAGAGGGTTGGCCGAGAGGCGTCAATGGAGGCAAAGGGCTAAACGGCGGGTTTGGAGATATTCAGAAGGGTCTGACTGACGCGGGGATTTTGGGAGGGCCGAGTTGGCCTGTTTTACGCAGGGATACGGGGATTTCCCGTAGGAGCGAGCGTGCTCGCGAAGAACACCTGGGCAACGCGTTAATTCTGATTCACCGCGTTAGCGCTAAGGTTCTTCGCGAGCAAGCTCGCTCCTACAGGGGGGCTTCAATGGGCGAGGAATTTGCTCAGGAACTGCCTGGTGCGTTCTTCCTTGGGGTTGGCAAACAGCGCCTTGGCCTCGCCTTGTTCCACGATCACGCCCTTGTCGAAGAAGATCACCCGGTTGGCCACATCCCGCGCAAAGCTCATCTCATGAGTGACGATGACCATGGTGCGGTTTTCTTCAGCGAGGCTGCGGATGGTCGCCAGCACTTCACCCACCAGCTCCGGGTCCAGCGCCGAGGTGGGCTCGTCGAACAGGATCACTTCCGGCTCCATGGCCAACGCACGGGCAATCGCCACGCGTTGTTGCTGGCCGCCGGACAGGCGTCGTGGGTAGGCGTCTTCCTTGCCTTCCAGGCCCACCCTGGCCAGCAACTTGCGGCCCAGGGCGACAGCGGCGTCATGCGGCATCTTCTTGACCACAGTGGGACCTTCGATGACGTTTTCCAGCGCGGTACGGTGGGGGAACAGGTTGAAGCTCTGGAACACAAACCCCACGTGCTGGCGCAGGCGCCGCACCTGGCTTTGCTGCTGGTTGGCGGGTTTGCTGGTGTCGATTTCGATGTCGCCGACCTTGATGCGGCCGCTGGTCGGCTGTTCGAGGAAGTTCAGGCAGCGCAAAAAGGTGGTCTTGCCGGACCCGCTGGGGCCGATGATGGCGATGACTTCGCCGGCCTTGACCTCAAGGTCGATGCCGTTGAGCACCACCTGATCCTTGAATTGCTTGGTCAGTTGTTCAACCACGATCATGCTCAGGACTCCAGGTCATGCCGGTTGACCCGGTCTTCCAGACGATTCTGCAAATGCGCCAGGATGCTCGCCAGGATCCAGTAGATCAGGGCGGCGGACAGGTACATGGTGAAGATTTCGAAGGTCCGCGCCGACACCAATTGTGCCTGGCGAAACAGCTCGGGCACCTGGATGGTGGCGGCCAGCGCCGTGTCCTTGACCAACGAAATAAAGCTGTTGCCCAACGGCGGCAAAGCCGTGCGCATGGCCTGCGGCAGGATGGCCCGGCGCAGGGTCTGCGCGCGGGTCATGCCGATACTGGCCGCCGCTTCCCACTGGCCGCGCTCGATAGAGCCGATGGCGGCGCGCAGGATTTCACAGGCATAGGCGGCCATGTTCAGCGAAAAGCCGATCATGGCCGCCGGTATCGGATCCAGCTCGATGCCCACCTGCGGCAAGCCGTAATAGATCAGAAACAGCTGTACCAGCAAGGGCGTGCCGCGAAAGAACGACACGTAGACTCGGGCGAGCCAACTCACCAGCTTGAAACGCGACAAACGCATCAAGGCCAGGCCGAAGCCCAGCAGCAAGCCGAAGAACATCCCGCCGAGGCTGAGAATTACCGTGTAGTACGCGCCCTTGAGCAGAAAGGGCGCGGAGTCCAGCGCGAGTTGGAAACCTGCTTCCATTATTGAGTGACGTCAGCGTTGAAGTACTTCTCGGACAGCGTCTTCAAGGTGCCGTCGGCGCGCAGTTTGTCCAGGGCCTTGTTCACCGCATCGAGCAGTTCAGGTTCGCCTTTGCGCAGGGCGATACCGGATTCCTGGCGGGAGAACGCATCGCCCGCAGCGGCGGTGTCAGGCGCTTTCTTGGCGTATTCCAGCGCGGCCAGACGGTCGATCAGGATGGCGTCGATGCGGCCGATGCGCAGGTCCTGGAACTTGGTCGGGTCGTCGTTGTAAGTCTTGATGATGGCTTTAGGCTGGTTGTCCTTGAGCCATTGTTCGTAGTTGGTGCCCAGGCCCACCCCGACTTTTTTGCCGGCCAGGTCGTCGGCGGTCTTGATGCTGTCGACGTTCTTTTTCAGCACCAGCGCTTGAATACCGGAGACGGTGTAAGGCTTGGAGAAATCGTATTTCTTCTTGCGCTCTTCGGAGATGGTCACTTGGTTGACCACCGCGTCCAGGCGCTTGGATTCCAGGGCGGCGAGGATGCCGTCCCATGGCGTGGCTTGCAGCTTGACCTTGACCCCCAGTTCCTTGGCCAGCGCTTCGGACAGCTCCACTTCGAAACCTGTGAGCTTGCCGCTTTCATCGACAAAGCTGAACGGCGGGTAGGTGCCTTCCAGGCCGATCTTGATCTCGCCCGCTTTCTTGATGGTGTTCAACTGCTCGCCGGCGATTGCCTGGCCCATCAGGCCAGCCCCGAGTGCCAGGCCCAAAGTGCCAACCAACAACGTGCGACGCAATACGGAAATAGTCATGAACAGCCCCTGTGTTTTTATGTTGAGCCCAGCAGATGACGCAGTAGTCGTATCCTGCCTTAAAGTGCGTAGCGCGTCTTCGCCTACGGCGCGACTATAAGGCCGGTTTTTAAGACTTGAAAATAATATAAATCGAAACTCTTATTCATTTTAGGAATATTTCACAGCGCTAATGTGGGAGCGGGCTTGCTCGCGAAAGCGGTGGGTCAG
>JAFHKH010000114.1 GCA_016937595.1 Pseudomonas cedrina subsp. fulgida
TAAGAGGCCAAAACCGTCGCCAGGTTCAACCCAATTCCACCCAGACAACGCCCCCCCTGCGGCAGCTGGCTCGCCTGCGATGGCAACCGCCCAGCCACTGAGCCTCTCCCTGACACACATCACCAAAATGTGGCAGACAACACACACCCTGTGGGAGCTGGCTTGCCTGCGATGCCGGCCGCACAGCCACTGAGTATTCCCTGACACACATCACCCCAAAAATGTGGGAGCGGGCTTGCTCGCGAAAGCGGCGTATCAGTCAAAAATGTATTCACTGACACACCTTATTCGCGAGCAAGCCCGCTCCCACATTTTGCCCGCGTTTCGCCAGTTCTATACCGGTCGACTGTGAGGCCGACCAGATACCGCTGCAAGATCCGACAACCCGCATCATGGAAAAGTCGTCCCAATGCGCGCCCGCTCATTCGAGAACCAGATGCCGGTGACCTTACCCACCACATCCTCAACCGCGACCTGGCCCATGAAGCGACTGTCGTTGCTGTTATAGCGGTTATCACCGAGCAAAAAAACGTGTCCCGGCGCGACCTTGACCGGGGCCATTTCCAACGATTCAGGCCCTTTCACCCGGTCGGCCGGTGCATGAAACAACCCGAGGTTTTCACCGTTATGGATCAGTTCACCGTTCACAATGGCCAATGTATCCCCCGCAACACCCGCCACCCGCTTGACCGCTTCGGTGCCATTCCAGCGATACACCACGATATCCCCCACGTTGGGCGCGCCTGCCTGCAAGTCCGCAATGATGTAGTCACCAATGGACAAGGTCGGAGCCATCGACCCTGACGGAATGTAATAATTTTTGAAGCCCAGCAACGGCACCCGAAAGACGCCGAGCGTCAGCACCAAAATTATCACCACGCCGACATAAAGCGCATGGAAACGTTTACGCGGCACATCGGGCGGGCCGCTATAGCGACGAGCCAACACGGCGGAAACGATGGCAGAGGTCAGCTTGACCGTGCTGACGAACACGAAGAACGCATACAGCCCTAGGGGCGTGGTGATCAACCCCAAAGCCCCCATCAACGCGACCCCGCCGAGCAACAACGCTGCAACCCGGAGACCCCAGTTGATACGGCCCACATACACCATGCCCCAGCCGGGTATGAGGCAGGACATGAGGAAAGCTTGGAGGGAAAGTTTTATGGGTTTCATTGGTCATCCTTAACAATGCAAATACTGAGGCTGCGCATATTACTGCTGGGCTCGCCAATCCAGGCAACCTTTAACCGCCCTTACTGGTTAATGATGAAGCTGGAAAAGTCCTCACTTAGGACTTCCGCGCCATTCAACTCAGGATCAATTTCGACGATTGACCAATCATTCGCGGCATCGAATGCATAAAGAACACCGCTCCCCGTCCCGGCAAACACATACATATTACGATAAGCGTCCACCTCACAGCCGGCGACAACTGAATACTTTATTGGGCCTGCCTCGATGTAAAGTGCGCTATCCAGCTCACCAAACCCAAACTGCTCAAGAAATTCGAGATAATCGAGTGGAACATTGACACGATCGAAAACCTCGACACCTCCCAGCACTAATTCACGATTACTTATGCAGCTTCCATAGTCGCCGTCATACAGTGCACTGGAAATTATTTCACTTATAAGATCGCTAACTTGCGCCGCGCCTTTCATCGCCACTCCTTGCGTCTAGAAATCACTTCCACAAAATTGCGTACGGTATCTCTTCATCCAAAAAATCCACCGAGCGAAAATAATAAACGGCAGACAAACTTGCTAAACCTTTATGAACAAAAGCGCCATCGGACATCACGCGATAGGTGGCGTACTCCATAACATTACCGGTAGTCTCCAACGCTCGCTTTATTTGCATATAGGTCGCCCTCGCCCCCTCTGGCATCAGCTCCAGAGGCGGAAGGCAAACAGTCCTATCATCACTTTCGATGTCTCTGAAATAGGCTCGCCGAAAAGCTGCGTCACTGGCCGCCCAATAAACCGATAGTAATCTCAGCTTATCTTGCCCATCCTCATTAATCGCATCTGCCAAGCAGTATTGGTTGGCCGAAACCTTGTAGACGCCCTCATCCATGAGTAAAAGTGACGTGTCGGGTACATCAAGCACATCACCCTTTTTAAGCTCACGCAACAATGCCCATTCAGTCATCACCAAAGATTCCTATTGCGACTTACTGCTATCTGGCTGGGAGAATCTACATGAGAATTCGTAGTGCCGCTCAGCATTAAAAATAGACAGATTTTATTTAATAGCTTACCGACCAACGCTACACCTAAATAAATCAGCTCCCGTTATCCAACCGTAATCAACCTAGCAAGATATCCTGCGTATCGACGGTCTCCACAGAGCCATTAGTAACTAGAACCCCCAAACCAAGCTGGGGATCAAAAGTCGCATCAAAAATAAAACCAATTTGACGCACTCCCGCGTCAAAGGGAGACATCACTTTAATACACCTCAGAGAAACCAAATCCCGCATACTATCAATCGCATGGATTTTAGTGGCTTTGATATCAACCTCATCAGCATCAAAGCCCTCTCGGTACTCCTCAACTCTACATAGGTAATAGCTAAAGATCGCTTTTTCTATAGCCAAAGAGACAGCAGCTTTATTTGAGTTAAACTCTCGAAACGCAAGTCTCTGAATATCAGAGATAGAAGACCCATCAAAAGTTTGGACAATGAGTTCCACCTCACACAAACGTCCGAAAAGATATACTTCACATAATCCTGTCCAAGCTCCATCAAAATACAGATTACCAAAATCCTTATCTGACATACCAGTAATTCCTTAATCTCCTCCAGCAAAGTTTTCTCAGCAACTCCGCCAACGTTAACGGGGATTTAATAGCTTACCGACCAACACTACATCTAAATAAATCAGTCACCTTTATCCGATCTCTTAACCCCAATTTCCCTTCACTTTCTAATATCCCCCAGCATCCAAATCCGCAATGGACAACCAGTAGGCGACAACCGCATCAAACGCCTTATCATCGGCGCGTTCCTGCAACGCAACCAGTGCCTGCCGTGCATCGGCGATGGACCAGCCGGTGGAGTTCAAGGTCAGCCATGCGTAATCAAGGCGTCCCGCTTGCATGAAATCCTCGAACAATGGCTTTTTCTCGCGTTCAGGATCGAACCAAGCGGGCAATTCCACGCCTTTCGGCACCGGCATGTGCTTGTCGACAACTTCAAAATAGCAGCTGCTTTCCCACCAGCCAGGAGCTGGGTCGGACGGGTTCGGGAAGTTTCCGGTGTAATGGTTTGCACCGTCAGAAATACTGGCCAGTGGCGTCAACGTCTTGAACGGTTCAACGTTGGCGAAGCCTTTGGAGTCGTCGCCACTTTTCAACGACTGCGCATCCAATGCGTCCAGGCAATCAAGCCCCACAGCCTTGGCGAACTGCTCAAGTTCGGGCGTGACACCCTCCTCAAGACTCATCGACATCATTGCGAGCACGCCCATCAGTTGCGCAGGCGTGCGGGCGATCTCTACGGTCATTCGGTCGCTGCCAACATACATTTTTACAAAGGTGGGTTCACGATCAACAAACCAGTGCTCCAGTACCCGATATAGGTAGGCCAAGATCCGTCGCTCCATATCGGGATCAACGCAGGTGGAAACACATACCATTCGGCAGGGGCTTTCAGCGTGCAAATGGGTGTGCCGATGCTTCCATCGGCGCATGCTACCTGCGCGCCGGGTAAGCCCAGTGCTTCTAAGGCCGTTTTAACGTTCATGCCATCTCCATTTTGGCTCTAGAGGCATCGACCACTCGGGGAGATCTACTTTTTAGTCCAGCGCCGTTTCGATCTCTTGTCTTAAAAAGCGCGGAGCCGGCGTGGTTGCGTAGCGTTGTGCTATTTCAAACGGGTCGACGGTTTTAGTTTTAACACCTGCCGTTGAAAAGTCGCCAACTACATACCTGGCAAACGAGGGTGACGACAGATTCTCATCAAGTAGCCAATAGCCACCGAACAGGGAGGTCAGGTATTCGCCGATGTAGTAGCCGATACGAGTAACAAACCAAACCCGATCTTCCTCATTGATGTCAGCGTGTTGAAAACCACTGTCCAGCTGGAATAAAATTTTTTTTGGATCAAGCAACACTTCATGCGGCTGATCAAATCCGAGACTTTCACAAAACTTATGCAGTACCGGCAGGCGCTTAGATCTGAATGCAGGGAATTCAGCAGCGCGCCGGGCCAGAAGCATATCGGGTGTTTCGCCGGTATTCGCCATTGTCTACCTCAAAAACCAATTAAAATTAAAAGGGACAGATCTATTTAATTGCCTACCGATCGACGTCACATTAAATAATCCATCACGTTTATTTCCTAAACCAACCAAATCCGTCACCGATTAATATTTATCACACCTGAATAATCACCAAATTTCGGTGCAACTTCATAGTTTCCTGCCGGTTCAAAGGTCGATTGAGCCTCTTCAACCGTATAGAGACTCATCCTTTCACGCCTAATGACAAGATCACCCTGCCGTCCAAAAATATAAGTTATTCCAAGGCTGACCTTGTCCCCCTCGAATTCACGGTGGGTTGCCATCGAGAGAAAAAGCTGGCTTTCATCTAAGTAGTTAAACTGATAGGTCAGATACTCATGGCCTTCATCGTCAAGAAAACCGACTCCAACCATACCCTTATCTATCAACATTTCAACAAAACAAAAAGGAGTGGCTTCCGACCCAATTAGAGCGGTATATGACTTACCTGCCTGATGCTTGGCTCGTGCCGTGGATTCATTTATTGGTTCTATAGCGCATCTTTTTGCACGAAACCAAAATTTACTATAAAAAATAGGCGTGACCACTAATAATTATTCCCTTTGGCATCCCTGATGACAACGCCTGCTCTATTGACGGCATCCAAGAAATTAAAGGGGACAGATCTATTTAATTCTCTACCGATCAGCGTCACATTTAAATAAATCCGCCACCTTTATCAGATAGTTTTTCATCACCGATAAGGTTTTTTACCATTATTGGTAACTTTTTCTTTTGCTCCTATTCAACTCTTCAATGCTGGCAAAGACAGCACCTCATCGTACTGTGGCCAGTCTTCCCTTGCACGTTTGAGCACACCTTGCATCAACTCGTCCAACTCAGGCACTGGCTGCTCGGGCGGCAATTGGTCAAAGGGCGCGGCCATCAGCGGATGATCAATCTGCTGAGGATTGGCTAAACCTTCCCACTGGCGCAGGCGCAGGATATAGAGAATTTCCACCGGCACGCGCTCCAAGTGCCAGTCCTGATTGAAATCGTAAGAACTCTTCTGGCTCTCTTTGCCGGTTTGCCAAGTGTGGCGGTCACACGCGGCCAACAGGCAGGGCATCAGGTCGTCGGGACTGGGAGTGCGCCACTTGGCCAACAAGGCTTCGTAGATAGGTTCGTCGTAAGCATAAGCAGGCCATTGATGCGAGACATCGCCCACCCAATCGGCAAACACACGCAGCATAAAGGCTTGGGCGCGGCGGTGTTGCTCTTCATACTCGATGACCAGTTGATGACCACGGTTGAGCGCCGCATGGGTCAAATAGCCTTGGTGGATGACAGCTTCCTTCCAGCCCAGAATCGCCATGGCGGCCATCATGTTGGCAGCGGTTTGGATGCTGTAGTTTTGTTGGCGTCTGTCATTACCTACGGCTTTAGCCAAAACGTCAAACTGCCCCGCCCAAAAAAACAACTGCCAAATGCCTACTTGGTAGTAACGCATCCAGTGTGCCAATTCGGAAAGCCATCGCTGGTTTCCCGTTGCAGTGGCAAGTACTTTGTGAGCCCTTGTCACCGACATCCATTCTGCACGAGCATCTGTTGCATTGTTTCTGTTTGGAACCATCATTGAACGCTTCGGCGAAGCATCCTCGCGAGTAACGTACTCGCGAATACCGGCTATCTCATATTCATCCGAGACATGTGGCCCCTTGGCTATGCGCCCCAGCACACTTTTGTAAGAAGGCCATTTCGGGTTTACGCCCGAGCGCTCGCACTGAATTATTTCTTGGACCATGGTTCCACCTTCAATTCTGCTACACCTGTTTTACCGGGGGCAGGAACACCGACTTTGACGGTCACGCCTTGGACTTTGACGTTTTCAGAAAGCAGCGCTGCTCGCAAAGCATCACGTAACGCTGGGTCCGAATCGGCAATAGAGCTATTACCCAACCACCCTCTTAACCTCGTCGCCGGATCTCCGTGCGGCGTACCGGCCTTATTCACGCCATTCACCGAAGACTTCGCATCCATCACCAACACGGTAATAGTATCGCCATTGATCGCCACCGCGCAGCCATCACAGCCATGGTTGCTACCGTTCTGCAATGGCTTGAAATTGAGGCCGGTTTTTTCGTTAAGAGTTTGAAGGGACAGTTGCTCGCCCAACACCCCATCATTTGCAAGCGAACCGGTCTTCCAATTGGGAAGGTGCGACAGCGGGATACTTTCAAATGTCTGCCCAAACAGGTCTTCAACCGAGCTGAGCTTGGGGGGGCTTATAGCATCAGGGGTAACCTGGCCCGGCCCTTTTGAACTAGCAATCCGCTTCTCAGCCTCAGCCAGTACCGCAAGAGTCCCCCCCTCCTTGGGCACTAGTCCATTGGGACCATTGAAGTACACCTGGCGATCTGCGCCCAAGACTTCAAAGTTACCCGTGCGCGTATTGATAATACGCTTCGCGCCGTCAGCTAGCGCATTATCAAACGAGACAAAATCAGCGCCTGCGGCTCCATCGACGCGGTACCACTCAGGTAATTTCACCTCGCCTGCTGGTGTTGAGACAACAATAAAACCTTTATCACCCGCCGATGCCGGCCCATAAATTGCGCCTTTACCCGTCACGGGTACATCAGCAAGTTCATCCAAAAGCTTGCCATCTGCAAAAGCAAGCTTGCCCGCTTCTGCAGCTTTGGCTGTCTCTGCCCCTTTCCCTATCTGACGAATCCTACCCATTTGTCCGCCGGGTAAGCCCATCTGCACTATGTCTGCGCTCAGCTGGGCATTCTTCAAATACTGCTCGTAGGTATTGTTTTGCAGGCCAAACACTAAGCTCTGCGCATCATTCGTCATCCAGTTGTCGACCAAACCGGAAGACGGCTCTATGAAAGGATCAATTAGTTTGTTGGCCTCTTCCAACGAGTTGCTGCCAACCGCAATCTTGAACAAAGAGCCCATACTCTGGAGCGTTCCCAGAAGACTCAGGCCCACCCCGACAGCAGCCCCCTTCCCTTCATCTCCTCCAGAAACTTTGCCTCGGTAATCGAGGTTGCTTTTATAGAAGTCCACCAGCCCCAGATTTGGGTCGTTCAAATAATTCAGATTGACGGTACCGTCTTTGAAATCTCCGGCATGAGTGACGTTATAGTTTTTGAGCAAGCTGAGCGTTTCTTCGCCGTTATAAGAGCGGCGAGTCCCTTCGGGATAGAGCGCGCTGTTTTCATAAATGGCCCCCAACGGCGCCAGCGCCTCACCCAGGTGTTTTAGAGTGAGGGGGTCAAACTGACTCTCACCGGCTTTTTCGACCGTTGCTTGCCACGTTTTATCGATATAGGACGCCAGCGCTGCGGCCATGCGTCTTTCTGCTTCGTCAGGGGAAATTCCTGCTTCCGCCGCTAACTTATCGGCCTCTTTTTGTATAAGGCGCGCTTCCGTAGGGTGCGCTTGACGGTTGTATTGCTCGACGGCTGCCGCCGTATTCCCAGCAACTACCGCACCTGCGATGGTGCCGCGACCGCCTACTGAGGCACCCACACCGACGGCGACCAACGCAGACAGCGCTTCCTGTTCCGAGCCCCTGATACCATTTTTACCCAGCGCATCCGCAATGCTCGGCATCAAGGCCGCAGAAGCCCCCGCGCCCAATGCGCCGCTCTGCACACTGCCACTGGACAACCCCATAGCCGCGCCTGCCAGCGCATGCAACATCACACGCGCCGCACCGCCTTCAGCCCAAGCCGCCCGAGTAGCCGCACTTGACTTCGGATCAGTCGCACGAGATTGAGCGTAATCACCAATTTTGTTGAAGATATCGCTGGAGGCCGTGTTGGCGACGATGCCAACCGTCGTTCCGACAGGCGCACCACCCAGCCCTGCCGCGATCAAACCGGTAGCAATGTCAGCCATTAACTTTTTGTCGCCACCGACCTGCCAGCGCTTGGCTTCCGCATAAGCTGCATTTGCTGCGAGCACCGTTCCAGCGGCGTCCGGCGAACCGGTTTCGGTCTGGGTTTTGGCCTTATCGGCCAGTGCTTTCGCCTCATCTGCCTTAGCCTTGCCTACAGCACTGATCACCCCACTGGCCAACTGCGCCGAGCTCTGGATCAGGTCGATACGTTCCTGCATGGCCTTTTCATCAGGCCGGTCGAGCTTCTGATTGGCATTGGCCGTGTCGCGGTTCAGCCCCACCAGGTCATTGGCGCCTTCGGCATTGCGAACCACAATCGTGCCTTCGCTGACCGCGCTACGGGTGTAACTGTGGTCTTTATCCTTGAGTGCTATCGGGATGCTGCCGCCCGGCGAGGTGCCGCCGCCACTGCTGGTGGAGACCGAGATGCTCGCCGACTGGCTCTTGATCTCGCTCTTGTTCTTGATATCGCTGACGATCAGGCGATCCGTGCTGAGGCGGTTCTTGTCAGCGCTGGCTTCGCTGGCAATCACCGCACCTTGCAAGGTGGTGGTCTTGCCGACATTGATGTCGTAGCCGCCCGTGCCCGCATACAAGCCGCTCTGGTCGGTCACGCCCTTGTAGTCGCTGTTCATCTTGGCGGCGGCAAGGTTCGCCGAGGCCGCGACGGTGGAGCCGTAGCAGAACGGCGGCACGCAGATGCTCGCGCCGAAGCCTGCGCTGTTTTGTTTGCTGCGCGAGGACTCGGTGTCCTGGAGGGAGATGATAGTGAGGTTGCCGCCAATATCGGCCTTGATCCTGTCCGCGCGAACCTGGGCGCCTTTGAGGGTGGTATCGCCACCGCTTTGCAACAACAGGCTGCCGGTGTCGAGGGTGCTGTTGACTTGAGTAACGGAGTTACCGTTGCCGTTGTTCCTGGCGCCCTGTGCACCGAGGTCGAGGGTGAAGCCGTTTTGCTCGCCAATATTGAAGCTGGCGCCGATGGCGGTTTTGGTTTTCGACCCTTCGTTTTTGCGGTCGGTGGTGTTTTGTGCGCTTTGCATCAGCACATCGTTTTTGGCCAACAACAAGGTGTTGGCGGCTTTCAAGCGGCTGCCGGTGATCTGGATATCACCCTGAGTCCCCGCCGCCGCGCCTGTGGCAACAATCGACAAGTCTTGCCCGGCGTTGAGCGTGCTCTGCTTGGCGGTGGCGCTGTTGTATTCGCTGCTGTTCTTGCTGCGGTTATTGGCCAGTTCAGTGCCGATCTTGATCAGTGAACCATTGCCGGGCGTGCCGCCGGTTTTGTTTTTGAAGCCGGAGCTTTGTGCATTGGCGTCCGACGCCTGGCCGTTGAGGTTGTAGGCGGCGAGGGCTGCCTGGGCGATTTTGACTGCCTTGAGGCGTGGGTCATCAGCGCTGCGGGCCGCTTTGACGGCATCACGCATGCTGGTGGCGGTGTCCACCACCGAGCCCGCGATCACGCGCCCAACGGCCAAGCTTTTGAAACTGTTCTTATGAGGAGTGGCGATCAATCACGTGCAGGTCGTAGCCGGCTTGCAGGATGACGTGTTGGCTTTTTGATGCCTTGCGCGTTTTTACGCTGAGGACTTATAGTCCGCCGGTCGCCCACATGGCGATTCAGGTTTGGCGACCTGACGGTAGAGAATGCGCGAGCTGGGAGCTTTTTTGCAGCCACTTGCGCGCCTGCAAAGTCGTTTTATGACGGCTGTGCGCGGGAGACTTTCGGGTCTGCCGGTTTTCTCTACTGCCGGTTCGCCAACCTGCGTACAGCTGTCACCCATTCGTTTGGCGACGTTTGAGTGATGGCATTCATCACTTAAGTAGAGAGTCCAAAAATGAATAGATACATGCCCCTGACAGGCCACGATTCAACCATCCCCGCGCTGGTGATCGACACGCAAGCGCCTCTCGATGTTCTCTATGACGCCGCCGCGTACCGCATTCGTGCGGTTACTCAGTTTTTGGAGAACCTTGCGTTTCGGGAGGAGATCAACAGTGATGCGATTGTGCTTCATGACTTTGCGCTGTTGCTGGCCATTCCGCTGAGAGATGGGTGTGATTTGCTCGATGTGATTGGGCGGAAGTTGAGCTCACAAAACTTATAAATAAAAAATGGGCGGTTATTTTTATAACCGCCTTGTCTAGATAAATCTCACACAACTAAAAATAAAAAAGCTAATTTTTAAAGAACATAATAGTGCCAGGACAGCTCCACTTACACTCAAACAAAAACGTTGTCTGACCCCGATTTTGCTATCAGCCTTTTTAAATACATAATCATTATTCAACTGAAAGAAATTATTCTTTTCTCTAAGAAATCGATAAAATTTTTCGCATACAAACTAGAAGTTTGATCAGAAAGATCAAGCCTATAAACAGGATACTCCCCATCATTAAGACCATCGTCCGTGGCAAAATAAAATGATTCCCCTGCACCCGGCGGTTCACAGATAAATAGCCTCTCCTTCCCACACAACCCATTTCGACCGTTAACGATTGACATATAAACGATATCACCACCCCTTACACTATCAAAATCCATTTCGTAGATACTATAAATCTCCTCCCCAGATATTTCCCCGCCAGAATAATACTTCAGCCACCATTTATAGCTATCAGGCAACTTCAACCCAAGACGAGTTTCAGCTTTATAAATCCACTCATCAGCAATCCCGTCACCATAATCAGCAAACTCAACGAAATCCGACTCTTTAATAAGATTAATTATTCTCGAATAATCCACGTCTAATTACTCCCCGCTCCGAGCCCGTAACTTCCAATAATCCGACTGATAAGAGTTAAACTCTTTAGCCTGCTTTGTCAATGTCTTTGCATTCAAATCCGTAGGAACTGAAACATAATCAGTCGTAGGGTTTCTGTATTCTGCAGAGTCTTTGTAACGAGTATACCTAAAGCTTTGAGCGGCATTGGATGGGACATGAAGAACACTGCTATTCTGGCTATGAAAAACAGAGCCAACTTCTGCAAGTGAACCACGAGTACCAGCGAATCCATTAACTTCAGTTTGCGAGAGATGATGTAACTCAACTGATTTCCCATCATACCCAATTGGTGCTCGACCCGAGGCCATCCTCTCAAGGTTTGAGCCTTGAACAGTTTTACCTCGTACTCTCCAGGTCGATAGGGCCTCTGGGTCAAAGAGGTCGTTACGTTGATAAACAGTCCTATCTAGAACTGTTGTTTTACTCCAAAAAACACCAGCTTTAGGCGTTGTACTTGCAACATTACTACCCGCCGTCGTGCCCGTACCAGCAGAACCGGGCCCTTTTGCACCAACAATACCCCTCTCAGCAATCACGCCTTTACCCGCAGTGCTCGCCGCCCCCCCGTAGAACGCCCCGGCCAGGCCGAAGATGTTCAGTAGCGCTTGCGAGCCCCACATCACACGCTGCTCGGTGGTTTGCTCGCCCAACAGACGCGTTCCACCGAAAGCCGTGTAGGTCTGGCAGCCGATACTGATAGGCCCCATTCCGCCGCAGCCAGCGCCAACCATTTCCTCCGATTTTGCTTTGAGGAGGCGGGTCGTCTCTTTATCCGATGCGGTCTGATCGGCGCCGCCCGCGATGGCTTGTGCGTTAGTAGCCGGTTGCAGAGCCCATTCATCACCTAGGTCAGTTTTGATGACCTTGTTCGTGACAACGCAATATCCATTGCCCGAGATGGCACACGACACAACTTTGCCTGGGCTGACTGCGTCTTCTATCGTAGGGATGAAATCAGTCGCTTCAAAACGGTCGTTCTGCAGGACGCTGCTGCCTTTTTTCCTCAGTGCATCAATATCGTCGGCCAGCCCCATGCAATTAGCTGTTGCAGCAGCATCACCACTACAGTTGGCCTTGTATTGCTGCTGCTTTTTATCGAGTAACGGCCTTTCCAGAATACTCAATTGGTTGTTTTCAACCGCGTTCTTACCGACTTGTGCCGCTGCCACCGCATCCAGCGCGCCCTTACCGGTCAGCGTCCCGGAAAGGCCACCTGCCAAGGTCGCAAGACTGGAAATCGTCTGCTTTTCCCCTTCAGACAGGTTTTCGTTGCTGACATCGCCATACAGGCTTTCCTTGATCAGCCGCGCGGTTCCCTCCGCAGCGACAGCACCCACTGCACCCGAGAGCGCTGAGTTACCGCCAGCTTTGGCAAGAACGGCACCCAACACGGCGTGAGCCATCAGGTTGGCGTCGGGTCGCCATCGGTCATCTTCTTGACCGTCTGCGCCAGATACGGCGCCGCCGCCCCCGCCAATGCCCCACCCACGCTGCCGCCCATGGCCGCTTGCACCACGGCAGTTACCGCCTGGCTAGCCTTCTGGAAGCTACTGCCGACGCCATAGTCCTGCTGAGCACGCTGGCTGATCTGAGCCTGTGTCGGGTTGGCAATACCGTCTTCAATCAGCTTCTGCCGCGAGGCTTTGCTGACGTCGCTGTTGGGGTCGTTTGCGGCCTTGATCCTGGCATCGGCAATGGCGTCGCCAATCCCCTTGGTCAGCTCCATCGAGCTTTTAACCAGGTCCATGCGCTCTTGCATGGCCTTTTCATCAGGCTTGTCGAGGCGCTGGTTAGCGTTGGCGGTATCGCGGTTCAGGCCGACCAGATCACCGGCGCCCGCAGGGTTGCGCACTACGATTGTGCCTTCGCTTACCGCACTGCGTGTGTGGCTGTGGTCCGAGTCGTTGAGCGCCATGCCATACAAGGGACCTGGCTTGAGTGTTCCCACTCCACCACCGTAAGAACCGGAGACGCTCACGCCCGCCGATTGGCTCTTGATCTCGCTCTTGTTCTTGATGTCGCTGACCAGCAAACGATCCGTGCTGAGGCGGTTTTTGTCAGCGCTGGCTTCACTGGCAATCACCGCGCCTTGCAGGGTAGTGGTCTTGCCGACATTGATGTCGTAGCCGTCTTTACCGGCAAAGAAGCCGCTCTGGTCGGTCACCGCCTGGTAGTCGCTGTTCATTTTCGACGCCGCCAGGTTCGCGGACGCGGAGACGGTGGAGCCCAAGCAGAACGGAGGAATGCAAATGCTCGCGCCAAAACCGGCGCTGTTCTGCTTGCTCTTGGATGTCTCGGAGTCCTGGCGCGACAGGATGTTGAGGTTGCCGCCGATGTCGGCATCAATGCGATCAGCACGCACCTGGGCCCCGGCCAGTGTGGTGTCCTGGCCGCTGCGCAGTACCAGCGAGCCGGTGTCCAGGGTGGTGTTGACCTGGGTGACGGAGCTACCCGAACCCAGGTTTTTGGCGATTTGCGCGCCGAGGTCGAGGGTGAAACCGGTTTGCTCGCCGATGTTGAAGCTGACGCCGATGGCGGTTCGATTGCGCGAGCCGTCATTTTTGCGGTCGCTGGTGTTCTGCGCGCTTTGCAGCAGGATGTTGTTTTTCGCCGACAGCAGGGTGTCGCCCGCTTTCAATGAACTGCCGGTGATCAACAGATCGCCTGCGGTACCCGGCGCATCGCCCGCCGCGATGATCGACAGTTTCCCGCCGGCGTTCAGGCTGCTTTGGTGGGCGGTCTGCGCCGCATACTCGTTGCTGCTTTTGGTACGGGTGTTGGCCAGTTCGGTGCCAATCTTGATCATCGAACCGGAGGAACCACCGCTGGTGTCGTCATTGCCGTCGATTTTATTAGCAAGGTCGCCCATCTGATTATTAAGGTTGTAGGCCGCCAATGCCGCCTGCGCGATCTTCACGGCTTTCAGCCTTGGGTCGTCGGCACTGCGCGACGCCTTGGCTGCATCGCGTATGCTGGTGGCGGTGTCGACGATCACGCCACCCACTACACGTCCTACAGCCAAACTCTTGGAACTGTCCTTACTGGTCTGACTGGCCGTCTCCATCCCCGAAGTAACGGTGACGTCAGCCCCGCTCAACTCCATATTCTTGGTACTCACCAAATCACTGGCCACCACCTTCAACTCACGCCCCGCCGTCAGCGACACGTTGCCCGCGCTCGAGCCAATCGTGCTGCCGGTCAAGGTCATTTCATTGGCTGTGCCGTTGTGTTTGGAGCTGTTGATGTAGAGCTTCTGGTTGCCGGTCATGTCGTCCAGACCGAGCTTGTTGCCGGTCAACACGCCGGTAAGGTCGCGATTTTTTTCCTTGTGCATATCGGTGCGGGCAAAGGTGTTTTGCGCCGCGTCGATGGTCAGGTCGCGGCCGGCTTGTACGGCGAGGTCGCCGGTGCTGACCAGGTTGGAACCGGTGACGATGGCGTCGCGCTTGGCGGCGACGGTGACGGTTTCGCCGGAGACCATGCTGCCCAGGGCGGTGGTGCGTTTTTCGTCGACTTTGTCCTGGACTTTGCTCGACTTCAGGCCGCCCCAGCTGCTTTTGCTTTCCTTGCGTTCGTGGCGGGCGCTGTCTGAGTTGCTGACGGCGAGGATGCTCACGTCCTGGCCGGCCGCCAGTTGCGTGGCGCCTTTTTCGGCGGTGACGGCGCTGCCGGCCAGCAGCAGGTTTTCACCGGCCACGACGGTGCTGTTTGTGCCGGCGCTGACGAGGCTGCCGACGTTGTTAACGGCGTCGGTTTCGTCGAGGCGGAATTTCTTGCCCTGGGAGGTTTTCTTGGTCTTGCTGTAAAAGCTGTAGTCCTGGTTTGCAGCGGCCTTGAGGTCGAGGTTTTTGCCGGAGACCAGGTACGCTTCGTTGCCGGCGTTGACCTGGCTGGCGACCAGTTGCAGGTTCTGCCCAGCGCTCAGGGTGGCGTCGCCGCCGGCCTTGATCACGCTGGAGACTTGCTGCACGTGGTCTTCGATGCTTTTGATTTTTTTCGAGTTGTAGGTCGAGTGCTGTTCGTTGGCTGCCGAGATGGCGTTGAGGTCGCGGGTGGCGACGAGGTTGATGTCGCGCTTGGCATTGACCTGGCTGGCCACGGCGCTGATGTCGCGCCCGGCGATCACGTGCAGGTCGCGGCCGGCCTCGACCACGGAGCCCTGCTGGGCGATGGTGGTGAAGTTGGAACGGGTGCCGATGGCGCCGCTGTCGAGGCTCTTCGAGGCGGTGATGTTGACGTCGCCTTTGGCCTGGACCGCCATGTCGGCGCCACTTTTGAGCACGCCGCCGATGTTGTTGAGGTTGCCGCCGGCTTTCAGCGCCAGGTCGTTGGCCGATTCGATGCGCGCGGCGCTGTCGACGAAGTCGCTGCGTTCGGTGCGGTAGCTGCTGGCGCTTTGGTGGGTGGTGACGCTGCGTTCGTTGAGCAGGTCGGCGCCAGCGGCGAGGTTGACGTTGCCCGCGCTGATCACACCGCCGGCGCGGTTGCTTATATCGTTGCCGGCCAGCACGTCGAGACGCCCGCCCGCCTCCATCAAGCCGCTGTTGGCGAGGTTGCCGCCAACGTTGGCCAGCAGGTTGCCGGTGGCGCGCAGGGTGCCGGCGTTATTGAGGTTGCGGCCGGTGATCAGGTTGACGTCACTGCCGGTAATCAGCGCGCCATTCGGTGCCAGGCGGTTGTTGGCCTGGGCCAGGTACAGCACCGGCACCAGCACTTGTTGGCCGGCGACGGTGGCGTTTTCCAGCCACACGATGTCGTGGGTCAGGGCCGCGACTTGTTCGGCGGTGAGGCTCACGCCTACCGACAGGTTGAGCGCGGTTTTGCTGCTGATGGCGTTGTCCATCAGGTGTTTGAACAGGTCGGCGTCGCTGGTCTGGCCATCGATGAAACGCTGGCCGGTGCGGGCGAGCACGGCTTGCTGGATCAGACGCTGTTCGTAGAAGCCATCGCCGAGGCGCCGTTGTGCCGTCTCGGGGTCGTAGCCGAGCCGGGTCAGCATGTAGTCCGAGCCGAGGAACTGGCGCATGTCGGTGAACAGCGGGTTGGTCTCGATCAGGTATTTATGCGGGTTGGCCGCGAACTGGCTGTTGGGCAGGCCAGTGGCACCCTTGCCATCGTTGAGGTGGAACAGGCTGTTCTGCCCGGTGGGCAGGTCGAAGCCCGGCAGGTTCAGTGGGTTGATCTGTTGCTGGGTGAGGTCCGGTGGCAATTGCGAATTGAGTTTGACCTCGGTCGAGAAGCCCGGCTTGGTGGTGTTGGCGCCACTGCCGACATAGGTGTAGCCACGGTTGACGACACTGTTATCGATGCCGTTCTGGGCTTGTACGTCCGCGGCGCCGCCGGCCTGGATCACGGCGGCGTAGCTCTGGTCGGGGGCGCTTAGCTGGGTGGTTTTGCTCAGGGCGGTCCTTTCGCTTTCCATCTGGCCGATGAACGAGGCCAGGCCGGCTTCGACGCCGTCCATGTTCTGCCCCGCCGCATAGCGTTGGGTGAACGCGGCGGCCTCGCGGTACCAGCCGCCCGGCTTGCGCTCACGCGCCGAGGTGAAGACACGGTCGTACTGGGTGTCGTGGGTCACCAGGCCGACGTTGCTCAGCTGGTTGACGCGCACGGTCATGGCGCCGCCGGCGGCGATGCTACTGCTGCTGTTGAGCAGGTTGCCGCCGCTCAGCAGCATGTCGCCGCCGGAGGTGATGCTGGACGCGGGCGTGGCGTTGGTGACGATAAAGTGATCACGCACGCTGATCTGGAACGGGCGGTTCTGCTTGCCGCCGTCGCAGTCGCCACCGGTCACGCCTTCGATACAGGCGGTGGGGGTGATGGAGGCGGTGTAGATGCCGGAGTGGGTGTTGAGCACGGTGCGGATGTTGTCGATCGTGCTGGCGGCCAGGATCAGGTTGCGTTCGCTTTCGATGGTCCCCGAGCTGTTGATGATGCTGGTGGCGGCGGTGCCCTGCCCGTCGCGATCAACGCGCAGGTTGCCCATCGCATAAATCGTGGCGCCGAGGTTTTTCAGGCGGTCGACGCGCAGGTTCAGGTCGCCGCCGCTGAAGATCAGGCCGTTGTCGTTGAGCAGGTTGTCGACGGTCAGATCAAGGCTGCCCTGGCTGGCAACGGCGCCGCCGACGCTCCAGTCCAGGCCTTTGCCGACCAGGCTACGGGTGCCGAGCAATTGGCCGGTGGCGGTCTGTTTCAGGTTGTCGACGTTGACGGTCAGGCGCCCGGCCTGGATCGCGGTGCTGTTGGTCCAGTCGGTTTTTTCGAGGGTCAGGTCGCCGTTGGTGACTAGGCTGCCGCCCACGTCATCGAGGCTGATGCCGCTCAGGTCGAGCACGCCGGTGCCCACGTGCAAGACCTTGCCGCCGGTGTTCTGGAAGGTCTTGGCCGCGAGGCTCAATTGCTCGTTGGCGGTTTCCAGGCTGCCGCTGTTGTTGAGCAGGCCGCCGATGGCGTAGCGGGTTTTACCGGTGGTGCCCAGGGCGCGCATCTGGCCGCTGTTGTTCAGGCCGGCGGTTGCGACATCGAGGGTCGTGGCGCTTTCGATCAGGCGGCGGTTGGTCAGTGTACCGCGCAGGTTGACGTCGATGCGGTTGCCGGCGATCTCGCCGCCGTTGTCGACATTCAAGCCGGTCAGACTCACAGCGTTACCGGCGAACAGGGAGCCGCTGCCGTTGTTGAAATTAATCGCGTCGACCGTTGCATCACCGGCTTTGGCGGCGATGCGCCCACCGTTGTTATCCAGCGTATCGGCGGTGATATTCACGCCGGCCTGCTCGCTGTGGATCAAGCCGTCGGCGCCGTTTTGCAGCAGGCCCGTCGTGGTGATCGCCACCCCGCCGTTGGCGGCCAGGGTGCCTTTGTTCTGGTTATCGATGCTGTTGGCGAACAGCGTCAGCAGGCCCTGGCTGGCGAGCTTGCCGCCCTGGTTGTCGATATGGGCGGCGCGTTGCACCAGCAGCGGCCCGACACTCGCCAGCTTGCCGTTGCGGTTGATCAGGTCGCCGAGCAGGTCCAGGGTGATCGAACCGCCGCCGGTGAGGTTGCCGGCGCTGTTGTCGAGGCGGTTGCCGTGCAGGACGAACGACCCGGTGCTGTCGATGATGCCGCCCTGGCTGTTATTCAGCAGGCCGGTGACCGTGAGGGTTTGTGCGCCATCGCTGAGCAGTTGGCCTTTGCGGTTGTCGAGGCTGTCGGCGGTGATGTTGAGTGCCTGTTTGGCACTCAGTGTGCCGCCCTGGTTATCCACCTGAGCGGCGGTGGCGGTGAGGGTACGATTGGCGATCACCGTGCCGGTGTTGCTGATGTTCTGGCCGTCCAGTTGCACGTCACCAACGGCATTGCGGGTGTTGTCGGCGTTGACCCCGGCTTCGATGATCCCGGTGTTGGTCAGTTGGCCGTTGCTGGCCAGGGTGATGTTGTCGCGCGCGGCGAGGGTCTTGCTGTTTTTCAGGGTGCCCTTGGTGGTCTGCGCCTTGAGACGCGTGCCGGCGTAGACCGCGCCTTTGGTTTCCAGGCTCGCGGCCTTGATATCAATCGCGCCGCTGGCGGCGGCCTGGGCCATGCTCAAGTGGCCGTTGGCGTCGAGTTGGATATCGCCGCCACTGGCCGCCAAGGTACCGTCGAGCTTCACGCCCACGCCGGCTTCGGTGCCCACCAGCTTGATCGCGCCGGCGTACATGCCACCCAGGGCCGAGGAGTCGATGGCCAGTTCCGGCTTGGCGCTGCCGTCATCGGCGCGCACGGTGGTTTTCAGGCTTTGCGCATCGACGTCATTGCGCCCGGCAATCACGGTGAGCTGACGCGCGTTGATCTTGGCGTTGATCTTGGCGGTACGGGTGATGATCTCGAAACGGTCGACGTTGCTGGCGTTCAAGCCCTGGCCGTCGATGGTCACCGCGCCGCCATCGACCTGGTAGTGGTCCAGGCGGCCGACTTTGTCGATCACGGGTTTACCGGTGGTCAGGGTGACGTTAGGCGTGTTGATGAACCCGCAGCCGTTGCAGCTGATGCCGTAGGGGTTGGCCACGATGACTTTGGCCGACTGCCGGCCACTTCGGTGTAGCCGCGCAACTGGCTGGGCTGCGCCGTTGACTTCGTTGAGGATGACGTTCGCCGCGCCGCCCTTGAGGTTCGGGTTGCCGACGATGATCCCGCCCAGTTGGGTGCTCTGCACCGCGCCCGTGGCGTTGTTGAGGATCACGCCATTGGGGCCGACGTTGTAGTCCTTGAACTGGTTATGGGACAGGCCGCTGCCGTTGGGCGTGGCGATGTTCACCACCGGCACGCCGTTGCCTGCCTGGCCGAGCGTGGTGCCCGGGCCGCTGACCGCGATGCCATCGGCCTGGGCCAGCAGCGGCTGCCAGAACAGTGCGTTGGCGAGGATCAATGCCAGGCCGCGTTGGCTCAGGCTTTTCAGGGCAGTGACAGGGCGAGCGTCCATATTCAAAATCTCAAGGCAGCGGTGTTGATTACAGGAAGAAATCCAGGCGGAAATAGATCGGCGCTTCGCGCTCGGTCACTACGCCAGGTCGCTCCAGGGAATGGGCAAAGGTCACGCTGGTGCTGACGTTTTTACCGCGCGCGAACAACTCCAGGGAGTTACTCGAGACGCGACCATGCTGGTCATCGTTGTAGCGATCGTTGCGAATCACGCCCTGGTCATAGCCGACGCTGGCGCCGTACTCGGCGAAGGCCGGGCGCATCCAGTCGAGGGTCACCGGGCGCGCCCAGCGCACTTCGTTGCGCCAGTAACCGCCGCTGTCGCCGTTCAGTTGCTGGTCCTTGAAGCCGCGCACCGAGTAAGAGCCGCCCAGGCTCATGCGCTGCGCCGGGTACAGCACGTCTTCACTGCGCTGCCCGGTGGCGAGGCTGGAAAAACTCAGCGACTCGCCCCACAGCGTAAATGGCTGCAGGTAGCTGACCGTGGCGGTGTATTTGCGATAGTGCGGGGTCGCCGTGAGGTTGCCGTTGGCATCCCGCACTTGCTGATTGCTTTGCGCATCGAAGGCGCCAATGCCGTTTTGCATGCCCACGTCCAGGTTGACGAAGGCACTGCCGATCCGTCGACCGTGGTTGATGCCGACCTGGAATTCGCTGAGGCGGTTGCTGCTGGTCGCCAGCCGTGAGTCGAGCAGGTAGTTGTTGGTGCGCAGGTGACTCAAGCCGACGTTGACGGAGGTCTTGCTCACCTCGTCGCGGTGGATTACCCGCTCGGCCCGCAGTTGATGGTTCTGGCTGTCGCCGTTCTGCTTGACCTTCAAGTCGTCCAGCATGAGGAAGGTGCGGTATTCGCTCTCGCTGTAGGTGTAGCTGAAGTTCCACCAGCCCCACGGCAGGTTGTAATAGAACATGCGGCTGTTGGAGGTTTTCTGATGGTCGCTGATGGCGTCGTGGCCGCCGCGCACTATCAGCTGATCGGCCAGCCCCAGCGGGCTGTCCCATTCCAGGCCCGCGCCCCATTGCTGTTCGCCGGTGCTTTTCTGGCCGTCGTTGTTGCGCGACAGGCTGGCGCGCCAGGGCTTTTGCGGCACGTTCTTGACCAGCACTTCGCTGCCGCCGATCTGGCTGCCAGGGGTCAGCTCCATTTGCGCCTGCTTGGAGGGCAAGCGGCTGAGCTGGTCGACCAGTTGCTCGATTTCACGCAGGTTAAGCGCGCCGCCGACGGTGCCGGGAAACGCCATGGCCAGCTCGCGGTCGGTCAGGTTGCTGCCCTGCGCGCCTTTCAAGCCTTCGAGCTTGCCTTCCACCACCAACACCTGCAGGTGACCGCTGGAAAGGTCTTGCTGCGGCAAATAGGCACGACTGGTGACATGGCCCTTGGCGATGTAATAGTCGGTGATGACCTTGAGCAGCTCATTGAGCTGTGGAACGCCCAGGCACTGGCCGATATAAGGCTTGAGCAGAAGGGTGCGGTCGCCGGCCGACAGACTGTCGGCGCCCTTGAGTTCGACGTCTTTGATCGGGAAGCAACGGGTGTCGGCGGGTGTGGCTGGGGCCTGGGACTGGTCGCCTTTGCCGGGCAAGTCCTGAAGTTCGTCCAGGCGTCGACGCTGCTCTTCGAGAAGGCGGTTCTGGCGGTCGCGAATCAGGTCCTGGTCCCCTGGCGTAGGGGCAGCCGTGGCGCTGTTCAGGCTCAAATAGGCGAGCATGAAAGTGCACAGAAGATACCGAGTCCGTGGCAATAAAAAAGACATATTCGATCCATCGAAGATCAGGGGCCGGCAAACTAGCATCGAACTTCCTATAACTCAAAAAACAGAGTTAGTTGGGCGCTCGCACTAGATACTCGTATAACCCATTGATTAATAACGAATAAAATCAACAAATAAGACACTTGACCTGCCACTGGAAGTATTCTTCCGACAGGCGGCGGTGCTGTTGATCGATATTCATCGTAGAACTTATCAACTGCCATTATTTGGCCATCAAGTTCTTGCTGAGATAAGTTAGTACCGAAAAAAGCAGAAAAGTTCGCGGGGGTTTTGTGAGTTGGGTCGCATTTCAGGGGATTAACAAGATCATTCCCACATTGCATGGGAATGATCTTCCAGTGTTATTACTTAGCTGGCGTCTTTGTTCTGGAGATTGCCCGGCACCAGGGCCAGGCCCGGTTTTTCCACATCGCGCGAGACATGGGATGTCACCTGCGCCACACCGCCTTCGTCATCGTTGTGGATCACCAGCACACCCGGCCGGCGCAACTGCTCAAGGTCACCGTCAGCGAGGCTGAAGCTCTGGCTCAGGTGCTGGTCACTGAGCGCCTTGGCCTCCGCGCGGCGCTGGGCAAACTTGCGGCCACGACGTTGCTGGTAGCGCGCCCAACTGATCAGGATGATCGCGTTGAACACGGCGATCCACAGGTAGATCTGCAAGGTGTTGAGGGCGGCGAAAATCGGCGCATCGAAACGAGGCCCACCCTGGGTGTGCAAGATCGAATTGATCCCGCGCGCCAGCAGCCAGATCAAGCCGGCCCAGGCCATCAGGGTCAATATCACATCGATGACCCACATCACGGAACGTTGGCGGGTTCTGACCAGTTTCATGATCACGCCTCCTCACTGAGCGGTTTGATTCCGCGATCCGGGCTGACCCAGCGTGCGCGCTTCTGATGTTGGTTGAACAACACCTTGGGAAAACTGACCAGGGTGGTAAACAGGCTGACCAGCCAGAACACCATCGGGTACCACACCGTCCAGAACAGGGTTTTCCACAGGTCTTTCTCGTAGCGGCGGTCGATCAGGATGCTCACCGCAAACTGCAACAGGCAGACCATCGCCAGTACCAACCCGGTAAACGCCGGCGGCATCAGCGAGTCGACGGCAATGGCTTGTGGCAGCGGCACGAATTTGCCCAGGCCCCAGAAGATCACCGACAACATAAAGGTAAAGGCCCAGCCGGTGGACAGGCAGTATTCGAACAGCAGCGGCCACAGGTAGCGATGACGCCACTGCCAGATCCCGCGAATATTCTTGAACAGCACTTCAGCACCGCCCTGGGCCCAGCGCAAACGCTGCTTCCACAGGCCGGCGACGGTTTCGGGCATGAGGATCCAGCACAGCGCGCGCGGCTCGTAGAAAATGCTCCAGTGATCCAGTTGCAGCTTCCAACTCACATCGATGTCTTCGGTGATCATGTCGGTGCTCCAGTAGTCGACGCGATCCAGCGCCTTTTTACGGAACGCCACCACCACACCCGACACCGTGAAGATCCGACCGACGACCCGCTGAGTGCGCTTGATCAGACCGATGATCGACGAGAACTCGCCGACCTGTACCCGGCCGATCAGGGTCGAACGTGTGCGAATGCGCGGGTTGCCGGTCACGGCGCCCAGGCGCGGGTTGTCGAGCATCGGCGCCACCAGATAAGCCGCCGCGTTTTTATCCAGCAGCGCATCACCGTCAATGCACACCAGGTATTCGCTGCGCGCGGCAACGGCGCCCATGCGCAAGGCCACGGCCTTGCCCTGGTTCTGCGCCAGGTGCAGCACGCGCAGGCGCGGATGCTGCAAAGCCAGGGCATCAAGCACGGCCGCGGTGTTATCGGAGGAACCGTCGTTGACCGCGATCACTTCGATGTTCGGGTACACCTGCGCCAACGCGGCCTCCATGGTGTCGGCGACGTTATCCCCTTCGTTGTAGCAAGGGATGATGATCGAGATCAGCGGGTTGCCGGCCAGGGTCGGCGCCGGCGTGTCTTCTTCCCAGGGCCAGTGGCGCTCCCAGTGCAGCCAGAAGTACAAACCGCCGGCGATCCACAAACCCGACATGAACAGCGGGTAGAAGAATACGAAGTCCATCAGGAACTGCCCGGTGACCAGGAAGATCAGGCCCAGGGGCACGCCCAATACCAGTGCCAGCACGCATATAGCCAGGATTCTGTCGAACATGGTCAAGGGTTCCATTGGTTGGAAAGGGCCGGACGCACAGTCTTCAGGTCCGGGGAATTTTCCAGGAAGTTGTCCGGGTAGTAACCAAAACTCGTGACTCCCTGGCGCTTGAGCACGCTCATCCATTGCGCCAATTGCTCAGCGCTGATGTCCGGCGCGGCCTGGGTGCGCCAGTCTTTGGCTTGCAATTCGAACACCGTGCGTTCCAGCGCGCCGGGACGCCGCTTGACCGTGGCCACCAGTTTTTCCAGCCAGGCGTTGGAGTTGGCCACTGTCTGGCCTTCCATCAGCGGCATGGCCATTGGCGCGGTCCAGTCGTAGGTCTGGAGGAAATCGTCCAGGTTCTGCGCGAACCAGGCTTCGCTGCCGGGGTTGAGCATCGGCTCGGCGAAGAGGTTGCGGGCCGTCTGTATCTGCGGGCCACGGATGGCGCGGAACTTGGCGGTCAATTCGTTGGTGAAGTCGATCAGGTAGCGGCTCTTGAAGCGTGTCCAGCGCTGCATCACGGCAGGGTCGGCACGCAGGGCGGCGATGGTATCGGGCAGGCCCTGGGCGGCGTAGGCCTTGAGGGCTGCGGGGCTGGCGTCTTCAAAGTCGCTCAGCTTGGCATCATCGTGGTACAGCACGCCGTCGATGCCACTGTTGCTGGAGCTGGCCAGGTCCTGATAGATCTCGCCGATCATCTGCCGCACTTTCGGGTCGAACGGCGACAGGCGCTGGTAGTCATCGGGATCGGTGCCCACTTTTCCGGTTTGCGGGTCCCAACGTGTCACGCGCGGTAATTTGGAGTCGAGGGCGAAACTCAATACCGGCATCCAGGCAAACACGCTGGCACGGGCACGGGTATGCAACTGCCAGGCGACCCGGTTGAACAGGTCGGCACGCATCGGCAGGTGGCGGTTGGGGAAGTACAGCGAATGCACCAGGCCGTCACCCTTGGGGTCGGCGTAGGCTTGCAGGAATACCGTCGGCGAGCCCATGTCCAGCACACGCTGTACCAGCACGTCGAGGTTGCGCGCCTGTTGTGCCGGGTCGGGGTCGTAGACGTGGTCCAGGTCCACATGCAGCACGCGCATCGGCGCCTTGGCCTGCGTTGAGACAATGCTGCTGGCGAAGTGCTCGCCGTCCGGGTCGGAGGACACAAGGAAGCGCGGGCTGTTCATCAACTTGTTCGAGTCGTCGAGGCCGTCGTCCAGCGTCAGCGCCATCTTGTAACCCTGCTCACCCACAACCGCGAGCGTGGTGCCATCGGCGGCGCCGTAGGGCCATACCCACACCCGGGGCGCCTTGCCGGTGACGGCGCGAATCTTGTTCGAGATCGCAACGACGTCAGCGCGCATCCGTGCCTGGAACTGCGCCTCGGTTTCATAGCGCTTGGTCGCCGGATCGAAGCGGCGCGTGGTGGCGGCCGGTTCCAGGTTGCCCTGGGGGTTGGCCAGGATGCCCTTGTGATTGGCGTCGGTGTGGGCGGCGATTTCCACCAGGCCGGAGCGCGACACTTCGCGGATTTGCTGCCAGGTCAGGAAGTCGCCGCGTGACCGTGGCGTACCGGCGAAGTCCACCGGCTGGTTGAGCGGCGTATCGATCCAGGAACCGACCGGCGCGAGCACTGCCGGCCAGTTATAGGCGCGCAGGATCGGCATCACGCGGGTGTAGAAGCTGGAATAACCGTCGTCGAAGCTGAGCATGACGGCCTTGGGCGGCAAGGCCGGCCCACCCTGGCGAGCGGCGAGGATCTGGTCCACGCTGACCGCCTGGTAGCCGTTCTCGCGCAACCAGGCCAACTGCTCGATCAAACGCTCGGTACGCACCCCCACCACCGCCTGGTCGGGGTCGGTGTCATTGACGTCGTGGTAGGCAATGCCCAAAAAGTGATTTTTCGGCCACGGCGCTTCGTTGGCCTGGATCGGGCGCTCGGCGGGTGGCGTGAATGGCGCGGGTTGCTGGGCGCAGGCGCTGGCCAGCAATACGCCAAGAACCAACAGACAACGGCTGAGGAGGGTCATGATCAGGCTCTTCTAGAAACGGTAAGTGAGGTCGACGAGCAGGCGCAGATCGCGTTCGCGATCGCCGTCATACGTGCGGCTGACCAGGCTCAGGTTGGCGCCGGCTTCGAGTACGTCGTTCCAGCGAAAGCGCTGGCCGTAACCGATCAGGCCGACACCGCCGCTGGAGTAATCCTGCTGGCGATAAGTCCCCGCACCGACCTGGAACTGCTGACTCCACTGGGTCTCGTAGCGGTGATAAAGCACATGGTTGACGTTGACGGTGGGCATCACGCCGAAGTCCGACTTCGGGTTGAAGTACAGCGTGTCTTCCTTGCTGTTGCGGCTGGCACTGACTTCCAGGCCCAACTCCACTTGCACCTTGGGCGAGCTGTAGATGCCTTCGCGGCCGGCGAGCAAGGCTTCGAGGCGGTCGTTGCCATCGCTGAAATGCGACGGGCTGACGGTCAGTTTCCATTCGCGGCTTTCATTCGCGCGCCAGCGGATGAAACCGCTGCCGCCGTTGGCGGTGACGTCGGTATTGAGTGCGCGCAACGGAGTGGTCGCCGTGAGGTAGTCGAGGCTGCCGCCGTATTGCCAGTAGTCGTTGATGTCGCGGGCAACCGCTACGCGCGCGCCTTGCTTGGAGCCAAAGCCGTAGGAGTGGTTGGAGACCTCGGCTTCAAGGGTCATGTCACGGGTACGCCGCTCCACGCCCACGCGCTGCCAACGGTGATGGCCGGTGCCTTCGGTGAAGTCGGCGTGCCGTAGCCGGCACCGGTGAACAAGCGCCAGTCTTCGTCGATGGGCGGCGTGTAGATCACGGTCTCGATGCCCCAGTCGCGGCTGCCCCTGATCGCGCCGGTGTCTGCGTTATTGCTGCCACCGTAGCTTTTACCGGTGTAGGCCTCGACGCGGACTTCGGCCATGTCGTGCACCTTGCGCAGGCGATCGAGGCGCTGGACCTGGCGGTTTTCCGGGGCGCGGGCGACCACGTCATCGGCGAGCACGTCGAGCTGGCGCCACTCCTGCAGGTCCAGCGCGGTGAAGCCCTGGGACATTTCCACGCCGATGTCGCGCGGGCTCTGGTTTTCGGTTTCCTTGAGTGACTCTTCGGCGCGTCTTGGCCATTCGCGGGCACGGTACATCTCGGCCTGCGCCAGACGCACACCGATGCTGCCCGGGGCTTTGTTGCCCAAGGCTTCCAGGCGTTCTTCGCTGGTTTGCAGGTCATCGCCATAGGTGCCGGCCTGCGCCGCCAATTGTTGCGCGTCCATCCACTCGTCGTTAGGGTCGCCCATGGGCAGGCCCTTGAGTTCAAGCCGTGGTTTCTCGCTGCGCGCCAGGTTATCGGCGACCACGCGCGCCTCGGCCACCTGGTCGTTTTCCAGCAGGGCATAGAACAGGGCGGACGTGTCTTTGACGTGATCGCTCGGGTCGGCATCCGCCGCAGTCACTGCCTGGCGGTACAGCGGGGCGGCTTTTTCCGGCAGGCGCTGGTCGAGGTAAGCGGCGGCGACCCAGCGCACGGCATAGGTCGGCAATTGCACGCCTTCAGCCTGGAGGGCTTCGTACTCACGAATCACCTCGGCGGTGCGCGCGCGCGCCTTGAGCGCGCCGAGGCGGTCGATGCGCCAGATCATCACGTCGCCCTGGGCGCTGGCGTC
>JAFHKH010000115.1 GCA_016937595.1 Pseudomonas cedrina subsp. fulgida
GCGAATTCTACAGCGTTACACGCTGCTGTCAACACCTCTTTTTCTCCGCTTTCGACCGAGAAGATCGAAACGCTAATAGAGCCAGACAACACTGCTCTACCAACTCCTTCTGTGCTTCGGTGAACTGAAGCAAGTCGCTGCCGAATCTCGCATAACTCTTTGTTTACCAAGGAGTTTTCCGTTTCGACTGCGCCGGAAGTGGGGCGAATTATAGACAGATATAATTCGCCGTCAACCCCTTTATTCCAGGTTTATTCGGATTTGAGCGTAATACGCGCAAATGCCTTCTTTCCGGCCTGGCAAACGTGGGTGACACCCAGCTCGTATATAAAGGAGCGGTCTACAACCTCACCATCTATACGTACACCGCCAGAACCCAGAAGGTCACGCGCGATCGCGGAATTCTTAACCAAGCCCGCCTTATTAAGGACAGCCGCGATCGGCATCGCCTCAGCAGCCGACAACTCAATCTCCGGCAGATCATCCGGCAGCTCACCCTCTTTCATACGGTTACCCGCCGCACGATGGGCATTGGCCGCCGCCTCTTCACCGTGGAAGCGCGCCACAATCTCTTCCGCCAGCTTGATCTTCACGTCACGCGGATTAGCGCCCGCCTCTACATCGGCACGCAGCGCATTGATCTCGTCCATCGAGCGAAAGCTCAGCAACTCAAAGTAACGCCACATCAACGCATCAGGAATCGAAACCAACTTGCCGTACATCACGCCCGGCGCTTCCTGGATACCGACATAGTTACCCAGGGACTTGGACATCTTCTTGACGCCATCCAACCCTTCCAGCAACGGCATGGTCAGAATGCACTGGGCTTCCTGGCCATACGCGCGCTGCAACTCACGCCCCATCAGCAGGTTGAATTTCTGGTCGGTACCGCCCAGCTCAACATCGGCACGCAACGCCACCGAGTCATAGCCCTGAACCAGCGGATAGAGAAACTCATGAATCGCGATCGGCTGGTTGGTGGAGTAGCGCTTATCGAAGTCATCGCGCTCCAGCATGCGCGCGACAGTGTACTGGGAGGTCAGACGGATGAAGTCTGCCGGCCCCATCTGATCCATCCAAGTGGAGTTGAACGCCACTTCGGTCTTGGCCGGATCGAGGATCTTGAAGACCTGCGTCTTGTAGGTCTCGGCATTATCGAGAACCTGCTCACGGGTTAGCGGTGGACGGGTAGCGCTCTTGCCACTCGGATCACCGATCATGCCGGTGAAGTCACCGATGAGGAAGATGACGTGATGCCCCAGCTCCTGGAACTGACGCAGCTTATTAATAAGCACGGTATGGCCCAGGTGCAGATCCGGCGCCGTTGGATCAAAGCCCGCTTTAATACGCAGGGGTTGGCCACGCTTGAGCTTTTCGATCAGCTCGGCCTCGACCAACAGTTCTTCCGCACCACGTTTTATCAGCGCTAGCTGCTCTTCAACCGACTTCATAACAGACCCGCAAGGCTCAGACTCAAAAGGGAACCAACCATACAAGATCAGGGACTAATTACAAGTTTTGCCCTGCGAACGGACACCGTTCAGCAAGCCCAGCGTTCGCGAGCTTGCGCCACAGATGATTTGGTTATATTTTATACAGTTATTTCATCTTCATCATGTCATTCATCTTTTCCATTTCATCTTCAAAGTCAAAATTACCTATGACCACTGAACCGTCTAAAGCGCCACCGCTTTACCCGAAGACCCACCTGCTCGCCGCAAGTGGCATCGCCGCCCTTCTCAGCCTGGCACTCCTGGTATTCCCTTCCAGTGACGTAGAAGCCAAACGAACATCCCTGAGCCTTGACTTGGAAAGTCCAGTTGAGCAACTGACACAAGATCAAGACGCTTCTGACGCACAAGAAGCCACAAACGCTCCAGCCGAATCTCCGTTCGCCCAGATAGAAAACAGCCCTGAAGACACGCAGCAAGCCGCACAGGCCCAGCCTGCACCCGCTGTTGACGTGGCCAGGAACCCCCAGCACCGCGAAGTGATCGTAGGCAAGGGCGATACGCTTTCGACCCTGTTCGAGAAAGTCGGCCTGCCCGCGACCACCGTCAACGAAGTCCTCGCCAGTGACAAACAGGCCAAGCAATTCACCCAGCTCAAACGCGGCCAAAAGCTTGAATTTGAGCTGACGCCCGACGGCCAGCTCAACAACCTGCACAGCAATGTCAGCGACCTTGAGAGCATCACCCTGACCAAGGGCGCCAAAGGCTTCGCCTTCAACCGCATTACCACCAAGCCGGTGATGCGCTCCGCCTACGTACACGGCGTGATCAATAGCTCGCTGTCGCAATCCGCCGCTCGCGCGGGCTTGTCCCACAGCATGACCATGGACATGGCCAGCGTGTTTGGCTACGACATCGACTTCGCCCAGGACATCCGCCAAGGTGACGAATTCGACGTGATCTACGAGCAGAAGGTCGCCAATGGCAAAGTGGTCGGCACCGGCAACATCCTCTCCGCTCGCTTCACCAACCGCGGCAAGACCTACACCGCCGTGCGCTATACCAACAAGCAAGGCAACAGCAGCTACTACACGGCTGATGGCAATAGCATGCGCAAAGCCTTCATCCGCACGCCGGTGGACTTCGCCCGTATCAGCTCGCGTTTTTCCATGGGTCGCAAGCATCCCATTCTGAACAAAATCCGCGCCCACAAAGGCGTCGACTATGCCGCACCACGTGGCACGCCGATCAAGGCCGCCGGCGACGGCAAGGTGCTGCTGGCCGGGCGTCGCGGTGGTTACGGCAACACCGTGATCATTCAGCACGGCAACACCTACCGTACGCTGTATGGCCACATGCAAGGCTTCGCCAAGGGCGTGAAAACCGGCGGGACGGTGAAGCAAGGCCAAGTGATCGGGTATATCGGCACTACCGGCCTGTCCACCGGCCCGCACTTGCACTATGAGTTCCAGGTCAACGGCGTGCATGTTGACCCGCTTGGCCAGAAACTACCGATGGCCGACCCGATCGCCAAGGCCGAACGCGCGCGTTTCATGCAACAGAGCCAACCGTTGATGGCCCGCATGGACCAGGAGCGTTCCACCCTGCTGGCTTCGGCGAAGCGTTAAGGTATGCCGCTCTACATCGGCGTGATGTCCGGGACCAGCCTCGATGGCCTGGATATCGCCCTAATCGAACAGAGCACGGCGGTCAAACTGATCGCCACGCACTACATTCCCATGCCGGACACCCTGCGCAGCGAGTTGCTGGCGTTGTGCGCCAGCGGCGCGGATGAGATCGCCCGTTCAGCCATTGCCCAACAGCACTGGGTGAAGCTTGCTGCGCAGGGCATTCAGACTTTGCTCAGTCAGCAACAGCTCAAGCCCCAGGACATCCGCGCGATTGGCAGCCACGGCCAGACCATACGCCACGAGCCCGCTCGGGGTTTTACTGTACAGATCGGCAACCCGGCCTTGCTTACCGAGCTGACAGGCATCACCGTGGTCAGCGATTTCCGCAGCCGCGATGTCGCAGCAGGTGGTCAGGGTGCACCGCTGGTACCGGCATTTCACGAAGCATTATTTGGTGAGCAAAGCGGTAACCGTGCCGTATTGAATGTGGGAGGTTTCAGCAACCTCAGCCTGATCGAGACCGGCAAACCGGTAGCCGGTTTCGACTGTGGCCCAGGCAATGTCCTGCTGGATGCGTGGATTCATCAACAACGTAGCGAACACTTTGATCGGGATGGCCAGTGGGCTGCCAGCGGTAAAGTCGAGACGCAGCTACTCAATGCGTTGCTCAGCGACCCATTCTTCGTGACCAAGGGCCCAAAGAGCACTGGGCGCGAGGTATTTAACCTGCAATGGCTGCACCACCACCTTGGCGGGTTACCCGCATTCAAACCTCAGGATGTGCAGGCCACTCTGCTGGAGCTAACCGCGCTGACCATCGTCGAGTCCCTGCAAACCGCACAATCACGGACTGAAACCCTGTTGGTCTGCGGCGGCGGCGCTCACAACGCCACGCTGATGAATCGCCTGGCCGCCTTGCTACCGTCAACCCAGGTCAGCAGCACCGCCACCTACGGCGTCGACCCCGACTGGGTTGAAGCAATGGCGTTCGCCTGGCTAGCCCATTGCTGCCTCGAAGGCATCGCCGCCAACCGCCCCAGCGTCACAGGCGCACGCGGGCTTCGGGTATTGGGCGCCATCTATCCGGCCTGACAGCTTCCCACGATCAGCAGACAGCAAAACGCGCTTGGCCTATGAAAGCCAAGCGGCGTTTTGCGTTGTGGATCAGTCGGTCAGATCGAGAACGAAGACCCGCAACCACACGTAGTCGTGGCGTTAGGGTTCTTGATCACGAAACGCGAACCTTCCAGACCTTCCTGGTAATCCACCTCGGCACCTGCCAGGTACTGGAAACTCATTGGGTCCACGACCAGGCTAACGCCCTCGCGCTCAACGATGGTGTCATCGTCGGCTACATCTTCATCGAAGGTAAAACCGTACTGAAACCCTGAACAACCGCCGCCCGTAACGAATACGCGCAGCTTCAAGCGATCATTACCCTCTTCATCGACCAGGCTCTTCACCTTGTGCGCAGCACCGTGGGTGAATTGCAAAGCCGTGGGGGTGAAGGATTCAACGCTCATGCTGATAATCTCCCGGCGTAGCGCCGCCCTATGCGTAATGACGGGTATTATCCGCTTCTCCTAGAAAATCGGTCAACTATTGTTACGGTATATCAATCTGCGCCGCGGTCATTAAAAACACAAAAGGCCCGCTCAACGGGCCTTTTGCGCAGTACCCCGCAAGCCTTAAGGCAGCATGCCCGCGTGTGATAGCCCTAGTTTTTCATCCAGGCCAAACAAGATGTTCATGTTCTGTACTGCCTGCCCCGACGCGCCCTTGACCAGGTTATCGATCACCGAGAGCACCACGACCAGGTCACCGTCCTGCGGGCGGTGCACGGCAATCCGGCAGACGTTGGCGCCACGCACGCTGCGGGTCTCCGGGTGGCTGCCCGCAGGCATGACGTCGACGAACGGTTCGTTGGCATAACGCTTTTCGAACAGCGCTTGCAAGTCTACGGAACGGTCAACCACGGTCGCGTAGAGCGTGGAATGAATACCGCGGATCATCGGGGTCAGGTGCGGGACGAAGGTCAGGCCAACGTCCTTACCCGCCGCGCGACGCAGCCCCTGGCGAATCTCCGGCAAGTGACGATGCCCTTTTACCGCATAGGCCTTCATGCTTTCCGACGTCTCGGAGTACAGCGAACCCACCGCCGCACCTCGACCGGCGCCGCTGACGCCCGACTTGCAGTCGGCGATCAAGCGCGAAGCATCCGCCAGCCCAGCCTCCAGCAACGGCAGGAAACCCAGTTGAGTAGCGGTCGGATAGCAACCCGGCACCGCGATCAGGCGCGCCTGCCTGATCTGCT
>JAFHKH010000116.1 GCA_016937595.1 Pseudomonas cedrina subsp. fulgida
CGTCCAGGCTCATGTCGACCAGGTTGGCGTCCTTTTGCATGCCTGAGTTGCCACCAGGATGTCCAGGTGGCCGAACGCCTCCAGGGCCTTTGCAAACATCCGCTCCACATCGGCTTCCTGGGATACGTCGGCGCCGATAGCGATCGCCCGGCCGCCGCTGGCGTTGATCTGCGCGGCGAGGGCCTCGGCCGGCGCCGCCTGGGCGTTGTAATTCAGCACCACCGCCGCGCCAGCCTGTGCCAGAGCCTTCGCCGCGCCGGCACCGATTCCGGAACTGGCGCCCGTCACCAGGGCCACTTGTTGCTCCAACGAGATACGCATTGCCCACCCAGCCTTAAATCCATGAGTTCAAGTAGCTGACTGATGGCGAGCGGGGGAAGTTCAGCGGTGTGAAATTAGCGACTACAACCATGGTGGAAAATGGAATAACAGAACTATAAAAAATAACCATAAGATACTAAAAAACCGCTCAAAAGCGTTTGACAGGCTTTTTCTCCACGTGTCTTATAGGCACACCTCAACCCGCTCCGTTGGTAGTTCGGAAGTCATCGCGGGGCCATTATCAGAGATATGTATGTGCCTTTCGGCCGATCCAAGGGAACTGCCCGTTCAAGTAAAAGCAACTGCCCTGGCGGATGTGCCTAAGTTAGTCATCTTCGATTGCGACGGCGTGCTGGTACAAAGTGAAGAGATCACCCTGTCGGTGTTGATCGACATGCTTAATACACAAGGCAATACCTGTCTGGATGCCACACGGTTTATCGAACACTTTCGAGGGCGCAAGATTGCTGATTGTTTACGCGAAGCCGAGCAACTTTTAAATGTTCGCCTGGACACTCATTTTGAACAGCGCTTTCGCCAGCAGGCACTAGCTGCATTAACGCTCGATCTAACAGCTACCGATGGAGTTGTTGAAGTCTTGCAAGCGCTGACGGTGCCCTATTGCGTCGCCTCCAGTGCGCCGCGGGAAAAAATAGAACATTGTTTGCGCCAAGTGGGGCTGTTCTCTTATTTCGAAGGGCGGATATTCAGTTGTTATGAACTGGGCCGTTGGAAACCTGATCCCCTGGTGTTTCTGACGGCCTGTGACCATCACAACGTTGATGTAAGTGAAGCGCTGGTCGTTGAAGACAGTGTGACGGGTATTCAGGCGGCTATTGCAGCCAATATCCCTGTACTGGGTTTGGGGCCACGGCATCGGCATCCACAGTTGGTCGCCGCCGGTGCACGACCGATTATCGATATACGTGAAATGCTGGCCATTTTTAATTTATCCCAATGACTCAGGGAAGATGCGTCGTGAATACACTTGGTTACATAGAACGACTTAAGCGCAACGATCCGGGTTCGCAAGTGTGGTGGGATTCATCGCCGGCGGTGTACTTGCCCTACAAACACCACTTGTTGGAAAAATACCCGGCGGCGGCTGCTTATATAGACGCGTTGATGCCGGATGATTTTTCCGTGCCGCAGGGCTTGTGCAGCGTGACCACCAATCCGCGGTTGGTGACGGCCGTCATTCTCGAAAAGCGCGAGTACTGGTCATCGCGTTTCAACCTGGCCAGCCTGTCTCCCCGTGAGTTGCGCAAGCAGCTGTACAACGAAGTCATCCTCGAAGGGGCGGCGACGCTCAAATCGCGCTGGGTCCAATCGGCCCAGGTCGAAGGCTGGATCAGCGCCCAGGTCGACCCGGTGGATGTGCGCTGCACCGAGCGCATGACCGCCAGGGGCCTGGAACTGCAGCGCCTGGCGCCGAACGTGATGGTCAAGGTGCCGGGCAGCCTGGAGGGGTTGGCGACCGTCGAACAACTGGTGGCCCGGGGTGGGTCGGTGAATATCACCTTCTGCTTTACCGTCGCCCAATTCCAGGCCGGTATCCAGGCCATAAAGCGTGGCATGGCTGCCGCGCGCAGCCAGGGCATCGACACCCAGCGCTGCAAGTACGTGATCACCTTCATGATCGGGCGTTTCGCCTGCCAGCCCGAATTCGCGCTGCAGGCGGCCGAGCGTGGCCTGGCCTTGAGCGCCGAAGAACTGCGTTGGGCCGAACTGATGATTTACCAGCAGATCCAGGAGTTGGTGGCGGCTTCGCAGGTGCCGGTCAGTACCCTGCTGTCCAGCATAAAAGTCGACGTGGACGAACGGGGCAACAAGCACTGCTGGCACTTGGAAAAGACCGGACACACGGCGACCTGCTACACCCTCACGCCGGACGTGGTGGAGTTTCTGATTGAGCGCGAGAGCCACGGCAAGCCGGTGGTGCCTGCCCGGCAGGCGCAGAAACCGCCCGTCGCGACCTTCGCCAAGCTGATCCGCATCCCGTATTTCTACGAAGCTTACGTTGCCGACGGCATTGAGCCGTATGACTTCGGCAACCATGAAGCCTTTATCAACGCGTGCAATGAAGCCACCAGTGCGCACCGGCGCCTCGCGGATTACTGCGTGCGGCTCTGCCCGGTGACGAAACCCTTCAAGCGCGCACTCAACGCATTGCTGGCCGCCGAGTTCGGGGTGATCGCATGAACCGGATGATCGGCTTGTGGGCCCACCCACGTTCGCGTTCCACGGTGTTGGAGCGTGTGTTTATCGAGCGCGGGGATTTCGAGGTGTTCCACGAGCCCTTTGCGCACATGGCGTTTTCCAAGGATTCGGCGATTCCTTCGGATGAGTGGGATCACAGTTTGCCCACGACGTACCAAGGGATAAAAGAACATCTGCTGACTGCGCGGGAGCGATCAAACGTCTTTCATAAAGACATGTGTTACCACTGTTTGGATGATTTAAAAGTTGATACCGGTTTTCTGGCGCAACAGGACAATATTTTTCTTATTCGCGAACCCGCCCGCAGCATTATTTCCCATCATCGGGTGCACCCCGATATGCCGTTGCAGGCCATCGGGCATAAAGCGTTATATGACATATTTTGTGTGGTTACCAAACTAACCGGCAAAGTGCCTTATGTCATCAATGCAGATGATCTGGCCCTGGAGCCGGAACGGGTAATGCGTAAACTTTGTGATCACTTGGGTATTGAGTTTCTGCCGCATGCCATGACCTGGAAACGCGAATGTCCAGAACAATGGAAGACGTGGCGCAGTTGGCATGTGGATGCAGAAAACAGCGAGCGAATTGTCGCGCCGCCTAATCAGTCCATTGACACTACGGTGTTCGATCAGTATCCGAAGTTAAAAACAATGTACGAATACCACCGAACTTTCTACGCGCGCATGAATGAATTCTGCCAATAAGGACTGTTGCATGAAGAAGTTGATTGTTACCGGGGCGGCCAACGGCATTGGTCGAGCGACTGTTGAAAGGGCGATTCAGCAAGGTTACTTCGTTATCGGCGCCGACAAGGACGCCGAAGGTCTTGACGTACTGAAAGGTCTCTACGGCGCCGATGTATTTGAGGCTCATCACGCAGACTTTTCGGACATGACCACTATCAAGGGTTTCATTCCGTCACTGTATGAACGCCACGCCACTATTCACGGCTTAGTCAATAACGCCGGTATCTATCACGGCAAAAGTGTCTATGCCTATTGCGATGAGCAAATAGACGAGATCCTTACCGTTAACCTCAAGGCCCTGGTTTACCTGTCCAAAGACTTCGCCGAGCGCGAAATGCAGCACGAAGCGCCGCGCAGCATCGTCAATATCGCCTCGGTGGCCGGCGAAGTGGGCAGCTGCGACGCCCTCTACGGTGCGACCAAGGCGGCGGTGATCGGCCTGACCAAGGCCAACGCCTGGAACTTCGCGCCATTCGTGCGGGTGAACGCCGTGTCCCCGGCGCTGATCCATGAGACCGCGATCTACGACACCATCCCCGAATACCGTCGCGCCGAATATGCACGCCAGGAAGTCCTCAAGGACCCCATCCTGCCCGGCGCCGTGGCCGAGGTCATTTTGCTGCTGGCGGGCGACGCGCTGCGTCATCTTACCGGCAGGGTGATCCCGGTCGACAACGGAGCCTACCCGCGATGAGCCCGTCGGTGCGCAAGAAAAAACTGCTGTTGGTGGGGGCGGGCAACCTGTGCCTGCAGATCCTCAAGATTCTCGGGCCGAAAAACGCCTTTGACTTCGTGGTGCTGGGCCGCGATGAAGAGGCCATGATCCGGCTGTGCAACCTGGTCGCGCTGTCGTGCGCGCAACTGGGGCAGTTCATCACCATCAAGCCACTGATTGCCGACCTGACGGATATCGGCAAGGTGGCGCAACGGCTGCGTGAAGAGGCGCCGGATATCCTGGTGAACTGCGCGTCGCTGCAGTCGTGGCGAGTGATCACCGAGTTGCCCAAGCTGTCGTTCGAAAAGCTCGATCAGGCGCAGCTCGGCCCCTGGCTGCCGATGCACCTGACGTTGATGCATTGCCTGATGCAGGCGGTGAAGGCCTCCGGCATCAGCACCAAAACCGTCAATGCGGCGTTCCCCGACGCGGTCAATCCGATCCTGGGGCGCATCGGCCTGGCGCCGGATATCGGCGTGGGCAATGTGGCCAACCTGATTCCGGCGGTGCGTTTCTCGATTGCACGGCTGCTCGAATGTGCGCCCGCTGATGTGCACGTGCAGCTTTACGCCCAGCATTATTTCAGCCACTACGTGCCGCGCGGTGGCCTGCCGCCGCGTGCCAGTTACCGCTTGTTGTACCAGGTGCGCGGCCTGCCACAGGCGGCCAGGCTGCCGGCCGAGGCGATTTTTGCCACGGTCAAATCCGAGTTCCGCCGCCTGGGCGGGGTGGACGGGCAGTTCCTTACCGCGTGCTCCGCCGTCACGGTGATCGAAGGGCTGTTTTCAGCGACGCCGGTGCTGGTGCATGCGCCAGGCCCTCTTGGGCTTCCGGGCGGGTATCCGGTGTGGTTGCACGATGGGCGTATCGAGGTGCAGTTCTCCGAGGCCTGCCCGAAGGACGAGGCGGTGCGCATCAACACCATCTGCCAGAGCCAGGACGGCATTGATGCCATCCACTGTGATGGCTCCGTTACCTATAACCCCCAGTGCATGGCCGTCATGCAATCGATGCTGGGGTATTCCAAGAACACCATGGCTGTCGAGCAAGCCGCCGAGTTTGCTCGCGAGCTGGCGAGCAAGTACCGCTCTTTCAAGCATTCAACCTGGTAGGTGTGTAATGAATCAACTGTCCCGACACAAGCACAACGAAGTCGCCAGTTATGCCACGCAATACTCGAAGAATTTTGTCGAACGCTGGGATGAATTGATCGATTGGGAAAAACGCAAGGCAGGGGAGAGCGGCTTTTTTGAAAAACTGTTACGCAAGCACGGCGTGCGCTCGGTCATCGATGTCTCCACGGGCAGTGGCTTTCATGCGGTGCAGCTAAAGGAAGCAGGCTTTGATGTGGTCGCCACGGACGGCAGCAGCACCATGTTGACCAAAGCCCGGGCGAACTTTCGCAAGCATGGCCTGGACATCAAGTCTCATTACCGCGACTGGCAATCGCTTGACGCCCAGGAGCTTGGCCAATACGACGCCGTGGTGTGCCTGGGCAGCTCGCTGTGCCATGTGTTCGAGGCCCATGATCGGTTGAGGGTTCTGGCGAAGTTCAAGGCATTGCTCAAGCCGGGTGGCTTGCTGGTGGTGGACCAACGCAATTTCCTGGCGATTCGCGCGGGTAACTTCAAGGCCAGCGGTCACTATTATTACTGCGGTACGAACGCATCCGTCAGCTTGGGACAGGTCGACGAGCAGGTGTGTGAGTTCATCTATCACTTTGATAACGAGGAACGCTACACGCTGAAAGTCTACCCGTTGTTACCAGGCGAGCTCGCCACTGAAATGCTCGCCTGCGGGTTCCATGCCCACGAGAGCTACGGTGATTTCCAGAGCGTCTACGACATGATGCACTGCGACTTTGTCATCCACACCGCGCTTGCCGAATGAGACGCCGCTGATGAGCACACTCGTACACAGCAACACCCGCCCATTGGACAGCATCGTATTGGCGGTGGTCCTCACAGGCTTCGTGGCCAGCACCTACGGGTTCGGCGTTTACCTGTTCGCCAACCTGGTGGTGGATATGCGCCGCGACATCGGGTTCGACTACACCACGGTGGGCCTGATCACCGGCGGCGCGCAGATTGGCTTCCTGCTGTTTTCCTCGGTGACCAGCTACATCAGCCGGTATGTCGAGGGCTGGAAAATCAGCCTGGTGTCCACGGTGCTGACCTCCCTGGCGCTGCTGGGCCTGAGTGTCAGTCAGAGCGTCTGGTTGTCGGGCGCATTGTTGATCCTGCTGGGTGGCTGTTCCGCTTCGGTGTACATCCCGTTGGCGGAAATCGTCACCAAGGGCTTCAGCCCAGGCAATCGCTCCCGGGTCATGGGGCTGATCTCCAGCGGCACCAGCTATGGCGTGTTTATCAACGGTTTGCTGGTGTCGTTCCTGACCTTGAACGGCGGCTGGCGCTCGATCTGGCTCACCGCCGGCCTGATCTCGGTGGCCCTGTGCGTGGTGGCCTGGTTTCTGCTGCGCAACCTGGCGGCAAGCCAGGACACCGGGTTTTCTGACGCGCACGCCACGACGTTCGGCAGTCAGCCACCCTGGCTCAGCCGCTCGTTGTACCTGACCTGGGCCATCGCCTTTCTCAATGGCATGGCGCTGCTGCCGTTCCAGACTTACCTGGCGCCGTTCCTTCGCGATGAATTGGGCGTGTCGGTGCGGGACGCCGGGTTTATCTGGACCACGATCGGTGCCGTGGGCATGGCGTCGGGCTTTCTGGTGGGCTGGATCGCCGACAAGGTGGGCGTGCGGGCGTCGCTGGCGATGTGTTTCCTCAGCGCCGGGTTGGCCGCCACCCTGGTGTTTGGTTTCAACAGCTTGCCGTTGTTCTACCTGGCGGCGTTTCTGTTTGCGTTGGCGTTTTACCCCATCTTCGGGCTGGTCCCCAGTTATATCGGGCAAATCGTGCCGGTCAGTCGACTGACCCAGGCCTTCGGCATCGCCAATGTGCTGATTGGCCTGGGCGGGGTGTGCGGTAACTTCCTGGGCGGATTCTCCAAGGACCTGACCGGCTCGTTCTCGACGGTCTACTGGGTGGTGGCGCTGTTGCTGTTCGTGCAATGCGTGATGGTGTTCCTGTTGAACAAACAGCCTGTTTCGATAAACGAGGGCGAGTAACCATGAGCTATTTCCCCGACAGCCCGGGCCAGAACCTGCATGCGTTTGCCTTCAGCCAGGGGCGCGCCGAACACGCGCGGATGACGCAAAAGCCCGTGGTCATCTGGTTGACCGGCATCTCCGCGTCCGGCAAGTCGACCATCGCCGACGCGCTGGACATTGCCCTGCACAAACAGGGGCGGATGACCGCGATTATCGATGGTGACTCGGTGCGTGGCGGGTTGTGCCGAGACTTGGGTTTTACCGATGGCGACCGCGATGAGAATATCCGGCGCGTCGCTGAAGTCGCGCGGTTGATGCTGGAGGCGGGGCTGATAGTGATCGTGGCGCTGATTTCACCCTCGTCCGCGAGCCGGCACTGCGCACGCTCGATTATCGGTAACGAGTTCTTTGTTGAAGTACACGTGGACGCGCCGTTGGAAACCGCCGAACAGCGAGACCCCAAGGGACTGTATAAAAAAGCCCGCGCCGGGTTGATCAAGAACTTCACCGGTATTGACGCCAACTATGACGTGCCGGTGTTTCCGGAAGTGCATTTGAATACCCAGGCGCTTTCAGTGGAACGGTCTGTCGAGACCCTTCTTGATTGGCTGGCGCACAACGACGATCGCACTTAGCCGTTTGTCTTTGCGCTGGCTTTGCGCCGGGGACAGACTGTCTGTCATGGGAAAAAACAGGGTAATCTGCGCCATCGCAGGGAGACCGCTTTTTTCCGGGAGCAGGCATGACACATTTCACGGGCACCGCAAAATCGATCCGCCTGATTGGTGGGGCCCGGGTATTGGACTTTATCAATACCACCAACGGCCGTCGTCCCGGCACCGCGCTCAAGGCGGTTGAAGAACGGCTCACCAGCTTTGGGTTCTTCTTTGAATGGGCACGCCATGCGTCGTTGATCACTGCCCAGGAGTTTGACGATTACAAACCGATGGCGTTCGAATCAGCGATGGCCTACCAACCCGACCTGGACCTCATCATTGCGTTCCGGGAATGCCTTTACCGGGCGTTTTATCCACTGTCGGCAGGCGGCGCGCGCCCGATGAAGCGTTGCAGCAGATCAACCAGGCGTTTGCGCAAGGTGTCGAGCGGCGCCTGCTGCGGTCCGTCGAGGGTAAGCCTGCCTGGGTATGGAAGCCTTGTACCACCCCTCAGGAGCTGACGGCCATGGTGCTGGGGCGCCTGGCTATTGAGGCTACGCAATTGCTGGTGTCGGGTGATCTGCACGCGTTGCGCAGTTGCGGCGCCACCGACTGCGATTGGGTGTTCCTTGATATTTCGAAGAACAAACAGCGCAAGTGGTGCCAGATGAGCGTGTGCGGCAGCCGCGAGAAGCTCAGTCGTCTCAAGCAGGTGGGCGGCGCACGGTAGTTCAGTATTTCCAGCTGGGCCAGGGCGGCACGGCGACCAGACCGCCAACGCGCGTGAGCACGTTCTAGTCAGAGGCTTCCTACCTGGATTCTGGAAACCTTCAGCCGTCTCAGGAACCGCTTCCCACAGTTCGGCCACACAGGCTATGTCTGCCTGCGCTGGCTTTCCCGGCGACTCATTGAACCTATGGGTCGCCGAGAAGGTGAGATCAGGCACCTGAACACACCGAACCGGAGAACTAGAATGTCGGTACCAGCCTACAATCAGAACGTCGCGCCTTCCCTGGACAACGCCTCCCTCGCAGAGGCAATGCCCGCGACCGGGCGGTCTGCCGCCGCATCAGAAGCCCAGCGCACCTCAGGCGTCAATTTCAACTCGCATTCCGGTCACTGCGGCCCGATCTGCGGAGGCCCGCCGCCGCGTCCGCTTCCCTGCAATCTGCAGCCGAACCCTGGCCCGCCACCGCGTCCGCTCCCGGAAAACCTGCGCCCTAATCCCGGCCCACCGCCCCGCCCGAACCCGACGCAGCCGGACCCTTATTACTCCAAGCAAAGCAACGAGCAACTCGCCCAACAGCTTTTGGACAATTACGGCGCGTTCAAGGGCAGCTGGTTTTCCCGCAACGTCACAGCCCGCAGCCTGCAGAGGATGGCCGACCTGCCCTTGACCGGTGACCCCCAGCGGGACTCGAACATTCGGTTGGCGAAGGAACTGCTGCGGCGGCCAGGACTGCTGCAATCGCTGGATCGCAATGGCGGCACCGGGGCATTGGATGGCCGTTTGACCAAGCACGATATCGCAAGCTTTGTCCGTTCGGACAACCCGTTGAAGCTCAGTGACGACAAGCAACTCGTCCAGCAAATGCTGAATAACTTCAACGCGCTGAAGGGCGGCTACTTCAGCAACACGATCAAGCTCAAGGACCTCAATGCGCGCGCGATGCAGCCGTTGACCGGTGATCCGCACACGGACCGCCTTATCCAATTGTCGAAGGAAGTCATGGCCCGTTCGGACCTGATGTCGGCGATGGACAATATGCTCGCTTGGCAGCGCGACGGAAAGATCACGCGACAGACGTTATACGCTCTGCTTGGGTAGGCATCGGTTGCGCTCTGCCGCGCACAACGCGGCAGAGGTTGGCGGGTGCTTGCTGCGGGAAATACGCCCAGTCATGCAGGGACCGTTGGCAAAAACACACCACACAGAAAATACCCACCGGTCATTGTGGCGGGTGGGGGCCTTCATCTAGTGGATCAGGTCATGGACCATGAATTCGACATCATGTGAATCCCGTCACTCCCAGTCCGTCTCGACCCTGGCTGGGCTTGCGCAGCAGGCACATACGCCAAACCCACCCCAGTCACCCGGCCTCAACCTTACATCCTTACCCAAGTCCAGCTTCAAGGCGCCCACTGCCGAAGATTTTGACAAGGGGGCTCGAGGGTTTCTGGAAGCATCGCCGCCCAGCGCAGAGCGTTCAGCGTTTGCCACTTGGTTGAAAACCGTGTCCCGCCGCTAGGTGTCGCAATGCCCGCGAGCGGGACTGTCCGGAGTCTGGAGGCACGGCCGATTGAGCGGGGTTACAAACGCTCAAGATTGCAGAGGCGTGCCTGGGGTTCCGGACGCCAGCCTTTGGAACCATTGTGTTCGCGGCACCACTCAATCTGTGCGTGTGCCTTGTTGAACTTGAGGTCTTTCGAGGACCAGGCAATCAACGTCCAGGCTACGGAATCTAGATAAGGTGGAGGTGAATCATGATTAGTCGTTTCAATACACTGGGCTCTGCGCAAGCGGCGCCTTCGAATAAAGCCTCAATGGAGGGGGGAAGTGGTTTCGCGCGTCCTGCGACAGGTTCTCCTAACCCAAATAGGCTAGGGTCAATTCACCACAGATTCCCGAACGGATCCGAGCGGCATTTTGACGGCCAAAATCTGTTAGGGGGTATGTCCACGGTTGGAAACCCTTTTACCAGTTCAGACGACCACCTTCTGGTGACTGACCTGAAGAACGATCTGCCCTTGCTGGATGGCTATAAGAAAGATGGCAAGTTGACGCTGGCTTCTCTTCTTGAGGCATCCCGAGATGACAAGGTCCCGGAGCGCACACGCAAGTGTTTGGAAGCCATACTTAACCGGCCACGGGTGAAGGAAGCAATCGTTGGAAAGGGTGGGGAGATCACCCCTGAGTCCCTTTCCGAGTCGATAAAGAGCCTGCACGGCAATACCGATCCCAATACGTATAGCGCGAACCCATTCCACGCGAAAAGCAACCGGGAGGTGGCCGAGACGTTCCTTCAAGTGTTCTCTGATTGGCGGGATAAATCTGAAGACCGCACGTTCTTTTCCGAAAAGCACTGGTATGTGAACGAAAGCAAGATTAAAGAAATTGCTTCGGACCCGGATTTTACGGATAAGAACGGCAATGTCCTGATAGACCCGGCCACACGGATGCCGAGGAAGAAATACCGGGCACTCGATGTACATTTGGCCAATACGATAATGGACAGGCCAGAGCTGAAAGCGTCGTTGGATGATTACAAAGCGAACGGTTACAACCTCTTCGGCAGCCGTAACAGCGATGGCTGGTTTAAGAATTACAGTATCGAGCGCTGGATAGAGAACGACAAGAAAGAGAAGGGCGAATAGCGCAAGGCTCGAACATGAACCGCTTGAAACACAAGCGGCTCATGCCGATGCACGCTTATACCCGCACGATCTTCCCACTGAGCGCCACCGCCGCCAGCAACACGCCTATCAGCAGGAAGGCGGTTGCCAGGCTGCTGCCATGGGCGATGAACCCGATCACGGCAGGCCCGGCCAATATGCCGACGTAGCCCATTGTGGTAATGGCCGGCACGGCAATGTGTTCCGGCATGACGTTCTGTTTGCCGACCGCGGTATAGAGCACCGGGACAATATTGGAGCACCCGACGCCGATGAGTGCGTAACCCAGCAAGGCCAATTCCCAGGACGGCGACAAGGTGGCGAGGAATGTGCCGGCCGCTGCCAATGCGCCGCCAGCCACGATCACCCGGGTGGCACCCAGCCTGCGCACGATGGCGTCTCCGGTCAGCCGTCCGACCGTCATGGTCAAGGCAAATGCGGCGTAACCCAGGCCTGCGTAAGCTTCGTCCAGGCCGCGCTCGGCGCTGAGGAACACCGCGCTCCAGTCCAGCACCGCACCTTCGGCCAGGAACACGATAAAACACAGGCAGCCAATGAACAGCACCACACCGTGGGGGATGGCAAAGGCCGGCCCGGAACGCTCACTGCCATAAGGCAGCAGGTGCGGCGCAGCCTTGAGCAGCGCCGCCAGCGTAATCACCACCACCACAAGGGTCGCCTGCAGGGGCGACAGGCCCAGCCCGAGCAATGTCGAGACCCCCGCCGCCCCGACAATCCCGCCCAGACTGAACAGCCCATGAAAGCCCGACATCATGGTCTTGCCGCTGGCTCGCTCGACGATCACCGCCTGCAGGTTGACGGTGGAGTCCACGGTGCCCAGGCCGGCACCAAATAGAAACAACCCGATCATCAACAACGGCACCGAACTGACCGTAGCCAGCATCGGCAACGCCAGGCAGATCAAGATCGTCCCGGCGCTCAGCACGCGGCGGCAACCATAGCGCGAGGCCAGTGCACCCGCCGCGGGCATGGCGATGATCGAGCCGACCCCCAGGCACAACAATAGCAGGCCCAGCGTGCCTTCGCTCAGCTCGGCGCGGGCCTTGGCATAGGGCACCAGCGGCGCCCCAGGCCGCGATGCCGAAGCCGGCAATGAAGAAAGCGATACGGGTCGACATTTGCTCCAGCCGCCCGGGAACCGCGGACGCTGGGAGGGGATGGCAGTCATGAAAAGTCCTTGGTTTTGCGTTCGATGAACGGTGTCCGGCGCGACATCGTTTCACATCAGGCCCTGATGCGCGAGCACGGTTCCCTCGGGATTCCGGGTGGTTGTGAATTTTATTTTTACAAACCTGGAACGTCAGACCGGTCGGCAACCACATAAGCGGTATCGAGTTTGCAAGAGGCGATCTGGAAGGTGCGTAATCCTCGCGGGGGCTGTTGAACCCCTGGGTTCTCGCGGTGGATTACCACCTTCCAGATCGCCTCCCATCTTTGGAACGTTCTGTAATACGCTGTCGCTTGTGCAGCCAGGCAACGGGATGAACCCATTCGATGAAAAATATCCGGCAACCATCGCCATGACCCGGTTCTACGACGCTCGAGGCAATATCTATGGTGTGGTCAGCCCGATCGCATTAAGAGACAAAGGCATCGATGTGCCCGAGAGCGCTTCCCTGGCCGCGAGTGCTCGCCACCGTTGGGCGGCATCGGCCATCGCCGCGCAATGCGGGTGGGGCTCGACCCCGCGGCGCCGGGCGCCAAGGCGCACCGTTGTGACGGCCTGCTGGTCGGGCCGTTCCAGTGCGAGCCGCCGTTCGATCTGCTGATCGTCAACACCGACGGCTCCCTGGCCGAGCGCAGTGGCAATGGCCTGACGATTTTCGCCCAGGCACTCACTGATCAAGCCCTGATGACCGGCGCCTGTGAGTTGCGGGTGCATCACGATAAATCCGATGCGCTGTCCCCGGTGTCGACACAGGTCGAGCCGGCCGTTCGCGAACAGGTTGCAGGGTTCTGGCTCGAACTGGGGTTACCCACGTTCGGGCCGCGATGGTCGGGGCCGAGGCGGTTGCCCAAGTGTTCCTGGACGAAACGCAACTGAGCCACGTGAGCGAACTGGCGGCGATCAACCCAGGGTGGGCCACCAGTCAGTTTGTGCGGGTGGGCAATCCCCATTGCGTCACGCTGGTCGAGCGGGTATCCGCATTGCCGGATAACACGCAGATGCAGCAGCCCGGCCTGTTCGAGGCGCTGAGGGCGATTGCCTTCGCCCCTCCGGCGGGCGGCGGTCGGCCCTGTGTGGCTGGGGTCAACTTGCAATGGGCAGCGCGCCAGCCTGGCAACCGAGTCATCGCGCGGGTGTTCGAGCGTGGCGAGGGGCCCACAGCCTCTTCCGGTACCAGCGCCAGCGCCGTGGCATGTGCAGCCTGGCGGGTTGGCTGGGTCGAGTGTGGCGAAGTCGACGTGGTGATGCCAGGTGGCATTGCGCCGGTGCGCTTGCACACTCACGGCACAACATTGCTGAGTGTCAGTCTGTTCGGGGTTGCGCAACCGCAGGCATGAGGTTTCTTAACGGCTGACGCTGCGATCCGGTGTCAGCTGTTTCTCTATGCCTTAGTCATTTCCGTGAAAGTTTAAGTAGGGCATTTCTTATTGTTAAGAAGTGGCTCATTGACTTGTTTGCTTATTTCTTAACAGACACTTCCAACTCTGGCGTACGAAACTTCTATTTTATTTTCAATCGGCCGATTTTTGCCTGGAATGGCTAAGCTTCAGGGTGTCCAGGCACTTTTTCGCGGCAACTTATTCGGTGTTCAACGAGAAGAAGTGCGCCAGGACGTTCATTCATCAACGGCGGGTAACAACGGATGGTTAACGCGTTTGTTTCGTCACGTTTCAATATGATTCTTCCATGCATGAACATCGACTTGCCCGTGCTGGCATTCAACGGCAACGAGGTGCTCGATCAACCGTTTTTCATCCACGTGCAGGTCGTCAGCGAAAACCCCTCTCTGGATCTTAAGAGCTTGCTCCACCAACCGGCGTACCTGGCTTTCGGCGGCATGAGCGACGGCCTGCATGGGCAGGTTTACGCCGTTGGCCGTGATGATCCGGGCCGGCGCATTACGCGTTACCACCTGACCCTGGCGCCGCGCCTGGCCTATCTTGCGCACCGACGCGACCAGCGCATTTTCCAGCAGCGCAGCGTGCCGCAAATCATTGCCACCGTCCTTGAACAGCATGGCATCCTGGCGGATGCCTATCGCTTCGAGCTTGGCCCTGTGGTTTATCCGCCGCGCCCATTCTGCGTGCAGTATGCCGAAAGCGACCTGCATTTCATCCAGCGCCTGTGTGAAGAAGAGGGCATTCATTACCATTTTCGTCACAGCGCGGATGCGCACCTGTTGGTCTTTGGCGACGACCAGACGGTGTTCCACCGTTTGCCCGAGCAGCGCTATTGTGCCGACGGCGGGCTGCAAGCCGATACAGCGGTTATCCAGGGTTTCGAGGTGCGCCTGGCCACCCGTAGCCAAAAGACGGTGCGCCGCGATCACGACTTCGAACATCCCTCGGTGCAACTGCAGGGCAGCGCGGGTCCTGCTTCGACAGGCCCTCTTGAGGACTATCATTACCCCGCAGGCTTCACCGACCGCGCCCGTGGCAAGCAATTGGCGCGTCGTGGGCTGGAGCGCCACCAACGCGACCGGCACAGGGCCTTGGGCAAGAGTGATCAACCGGCATTGCGCAGTGGGCATTTCCTTGAACTGCGCGACCATCCCGATCCCTCCTGCAACGACCTTTGGCTGATCACGTCGGTACGTCATGAGGGTTATCAACCGCAGGTGCTGGAGGAGGCGACGCCAGCGGCCGATGGGTTCCAGGGGTATCGCAACCGCTTTACCGCGACACCCTGGCAAGCCGTGCACCGGCCGCCCCTCAAGCATCCCAAGCCGACCATCAATGGCAGCCAGACCGCAACGGTGACCGGACCCGCCGGCGAGGATGTGCATTGCGACGCCTACGGCCGGGTAAAAGTGCGTTTTCACTGGGATCGCCTCGGCAAGTCCGATGATAAAAGCAGTTGTTGGGTCAGGGTTGCGTCCGGGTGGGCCGGTGACGGGTTCGGCGCGATGATGATCCCGCGGGTGGGCATGGAGGTGCTGGTGACATTCCTGGAAGGGGATCCGGACCGGCCGTTGATCAACGGTTGCCTGCCGAACGCGCTGCACCGGCCGGCCTATTCCTTGCCGCAGCACAAGACCCGCAGCGTCTTGCGCAGCCGCAGCGCTCCGGGTGGGCAGGGCTCCAACGAGCTGTTCCTTGAAGACCGTCGTGGAGAAGAGCTTATTTACCTTCGAGCGCAACGGGACCTGGAGCAGCAGGTCGGGCATGACAGCCGGTTGGAAGTGGCGGGAAAGCGGCGGGAAGTCATCCATGGCATCAGCACTGTACATCTGCAAAGCGAGGAGCATCGCCACGTCACCGGCGATCGCAACGTCGTGCTCGAAGCCAACGATTACCTCGATGTACAAGGTGATAGCCGGACCCACGTGGCGCAGACCCTGGTGCTGGAGGCCGGGCAGCAGCTTCACCTCAAGTCCGGCGCCAGCCTGGTGCTCGATGCCGGGGCGCAACTGAGCCTCAAGGCGGGAGGGGAGCACCTGGTCATCCAGGCGGGCGGCATCTTCAGCAGTCGCCCCATTACCCTTGGCGCTGCTCCGTCCGCGACTGGGTTGGTCGGGGCATTGACGGTGGCCGAAGTGCCAACAATGTCTGAAACCCAGGGCCGCATCATGAGCCTGGCCAGGCAGTTGGGAGCGGACTACTGCCCGCTATGCGAACGCTGTCGCGAAGGCCTGTGTGATTTGTCGGGGAGGGCTGCCTGATGCAGGACAGGCCAGGCCGATGGATGGATCAACAACAGCAGGCGGGGCGGCGACTGTGTTTGATCCTTGAGGGGCAGAATGATGCACGTCAACCGCTGTTGGCGGCACGCAATTTGGCAGGGTATCGCAGCCTCTACGCCGAGACCGCCCTGGCGGAATTGGCGGCGCAAGGCCCCGTTATCCTGCTGCTGGAACGGATGAACGAGCCCGCGCTGCTCGACCTTCTGTGCCACCCCGAGACGAACTGGGGCTGGCTCGGCAGTTTGCCCAGCGAGGACCTGGCGCCCGTGGCTCGGCACTGGCGTGACCGTCTGCTGGTGGGGCCGCAAGGCGAGCAATCGCTGTACCGCTTTCACGATAACCGCACTCTGGCGCGTGCGCTGGCCTACCTGGACCGGGACCATTGCCCGCTCTTTCTCGGCCCATTGATCAGCGTGTGTTACTGGCACGACGGCCATTGGCATTGCAACGATAACCCGGCCCCCGGCGAATATCCGGTGCCCGACCCCGCCCCTTGGTTGAGCGCGCCAAACCCGAACGCCGAAGCCATCCTGCACGCCAACATCCTGCGTTACCTGTTGGCCGAACACAGCGAAGACCTGGTGGCGCTGGTGGAATTCCAAGACCCGAGGGTCTGGCTGACCGAGGTGCTGGAGCAGGCGCGCGCCTGGCAATGGCGGACGCCGGAGCAACTGGAGTTCTTGGTGGTGCGCAGGTTGGAGGAGGCCACGAGAAGCAGCTTTATACGGTGGCAACCGACAGTGGGAGAAGCACCAGAGGATCACTTTCAGAGGGTGGTGGAGCAGTGGAAGTTGATGGGGCAAAGGGATGAGTAAAAGATGGTTTGGCGTGTTGATGGTGCTGGGGATGACGGGGCTGGCGGGATGTGCGGGAAAGCCGGTTGATAGCTTTACGTTGGAGGTGGATCTGCCGGCAGAATTTCGCTTTATCGGTGCCGCCTACTACGGCCCCGCGACGGGGCAAACCTGTACGTTGCCGAGGCGTCGAGGCAAAAGGCCGGAGCGGAAAATCTTTATTGCGCGTTACAAGCCTGTGGCTGAGCGGGTGAGTTTTGAGCTGCCGCTGACTGAGGTGATTGAAGGTTGTCCTACGGTTTTGCGGAGTGTGGAGTTTGATATTTATGCGAAGTGGGGAAAACGAGATACGGATGTTGGGGGAGACCTTACAGGTTTTCCAATTCTAGATAATTCAGGCGCTGATGAATCAGGGATGACAGTGGCAGGGATTCAGGCGTTACACAGGCAATGTCAGTGGTTGTTTCGGACGGTGGGGTCACAGCACGCGATCATCAAGATTCTAAGGTGTCGTTTTCTGAGCACGGCGGGTCCGTTGTCAGGTCTTGTGCAGCGAGATCAGCTACCAGGGAAAACACTCAGGATGGCACTGACGGTCATTGATAAGGAAGAACCGGCTGTGGGTAATAACTGGGTAGTCGTGCCAGGCGGCTGGAGGCGTTGTAAAGGTAAAAACTTTGAAGACCTTTATGCGTTTTGCAACGGCAACACCTCCGATTTCAAACCCATAAAAATGCCGGATGGTCGTATTTGTGATGTCTATCCATCTTGTAAATAAAGGAGCAAGGTCATGAAGTTGGATGCACGGAAGCAATCTTTTTTCAGTGACAGTCAACCGGCCTGCTCATTGCGAGGGCATTGGGTGAGCTTTTGTCTGGTCGATGAGCTGGGTGTTGGAGCGGCATACGGTGGTCTGCCTTACACCGTTCACGATAGCGCCGGGCAGCAGTACAAAGGCAGGCTGAATGGAGAAGGGGCTGCCAAGCTACAAAATATTTACTGCGGACCTGTGGTGCTGGTTTTTGACGAGTTGTATTCAGGAACAGAGCAGCCGTATCAATGGCTGATGGTGCGCCCCACTTACGAGCTTCCCATCACCGAGCTTCAAGTTCGGGCTGAGCAGACTCGGTTTGCTGGCTCTGACGGTCGGCGCACCGAAGGTAGTCGAGCTCAGCAAACGGACAACCGATTCTATCAGGTTGAAGTACGAGATTTGGTCCGCCATGTCGCCCACTTACCGCCGATTGAACCGCGAACTCATCAGCCCCAACGGCATGCATTAGAAATGATGGCAAACCTGGGATTCAGTCCGCCGCAGCCGACATTGGCGGGGGTGGTGTTATTTCCCAATTGCCATACTGTTCTGGAGGTTCGGCCGCTACGAGCCCTGCGGCCATTGCTCTCAACGGACGATGGGTTCTGTGCCTTGAATCTCTATCAACTGGCATTGATGGCGACCTTGAGTTATTGCAATTTTGGCCAGGAGCCGCCCCAACAACCCCAGGACGAAGTCCGCTTCCCTCTTGACCCCAGCGTCGGGCACCTTTTCGCTGAAAAGCTCTCGGGTTATCACGAAGCCTGGCGAGTCGATGCAGAGCAACAGCAGCGTTTCTACCCCCTTTACGAGGAGGTGCCATATTCTCGACGCTTCGAAATTCTGCCTTTCGATCCGGTGATGTATCCACAAAACCGACCGGAGCTGGGTGAGAAGCAAGAGCACCCGGCGCGGCTGCACTTTTTCGACGATAAAGAGTTTGGTACCGATACTCAGGCCTTTATCAGCCATCACCAGGAGGTGATCCTGATTGCGGTACGTGGTACCGCCAGTGCTGCTGATGGACTGCGGGATGCAAACGCCCACCAGGTAGTTTTCACTGAAGGTGTAGGCAAGGCACACGAAGGTTTTTATCAAGCTTACCGGGCGATGCGCGATTTCGTGTTGTACTACCTCGATCAATTCCACACTGACCAACGAATAATCATCTGCGGCCACAGCCTGGGCGGAGCAATCGCGTTGTTGTTAGCCGAAGGGCTGCGTCGTACCCCGGGCCATGAATACAACATCCTCCTCTACACCTACGGCGCCCCCCGCGCCGCCGACGCGGAATTCACCGCAGGTGCCTCTACCCTGGTCCACCATCGCATCGTCAATCATAACGATCCGGTCCCCAGCGTCCCAGCCACGTGGATGAATACCACCGCCAAACTCTGGATCCCGGGGGCCGTCACACTGTTCAGTGCTCCCGCACCGGGCGGCCTGCTGTTCGCTGCCGGCTTGGTCCGGTTGGGTGGCAACGCCTACCGGCACCATGGCGAGCAACAGCACTTCATGCCGATCGTGCTGGCGGACGGCACGCGTTCATCGGTTCTTTGGAAGCCCGGTTGTGAATCCATCCAAGAGGCTGGTTGCAGCCGAGCGTTGCAACTCCATGGTGACATGCCCGACCGCGATAACCTGCTCAAACAGCTGTTCCAGGCCAATCAGCACTTCATGACCGCCAGCTACATCCCGGCTGCCTGGGCGACCTTGCGCCGCTGGCAACAAAGCCAGGAAAGCGGCGGCCCGTTGGTAACGCCAAGAGAGTTCGAGCTGCTCGATCAAGCACTCGAGGACATGCGCCAGCAACTGCGCAACAAGCGCCGCGAACTTGCCCGTCTGCGGCCCGCCAACGACCGTGGCTATGAGCACAACGAAGCGTTGAACAGCGAGATTGATCGCTTGAACACCAGCCGCGAGCGCCTCGCAACGCTGCGCTGGCGCCGGCTCGAAGCCCGTGATGTCTATGGCAACCACGCCCACGGCGCCCACTTGCAACCCAGCCTCAAGCGCTGTTCAGCCACCGTGAAAACCGTGAGCTGCCGCAGGTCGCCAGTATCCCTCCCGCCATGAACAACGAATGGGGGAGGGCGCAGACGCTGGATATCGATTCAATCGTATGACCCAGCCTTTTATGCAAACTCCACCTGCGCAGCCGACGCTTCATCAACACGTTGCCGTTGCGGATCGAGTACAGCGCCAAGCCCTGGCTGCGGATCACCTCGTAGTCGCTGTCCGCCGAGAGGATCAACAGGTTCGCAGGCCGCCCCGGCTCCAGGCCGTAGCGGTCACCCAGGGCCATGGCCTTGGCACTGTTGTCGGTCACCAGGTCGAGGGCGTTTTGCAAGTTGCGGTAGCCGAGCATATGGCAGATGTGCAAACCCGCTTCGAGCACCCGCAGGATGTTGCCGTTGCCCAGGGGGTACCAGGGGTCGACGATGGAGTCCTGGCCAAAGCACACGTTCATGCCGGCTTCCAGCAATTCATTGACCCGGGTGACGCCACGGCGTTTCGGGAAGCTGTCGAAGCGACCTTGCAGGTGAATGCTCTCGGTGGGGCAGGAGACAAAGCTGATACCCGAGTGCCCCAGCAGGCGGAAGAGTTTGGCGCAGTAGGCATTGTCGTAGGAGCCCATCGCCGTGGTGTGGCTGGCGGTGACGCGGGCGCCCATGTCGCGGCTGCGGGCTTCTTCGGCCAGGACTTCAAGAAAGCGCGAGTGCGGGTCGTCGGTTTCGTCGCAATGCACGTCCACCAGGCAACCGGTGCGTTCGGCCAGGTCCATCAAAAACTTCACCGAACTCACGCCTTGGTCGCGGGTGTATTCAAAGTGGGGGATACCACCGATCACGTCGGCGCCCAGGCGAATGGCTTCTTCCATCAGCTCGCGGCCATTGCGGTACGATTCGATACCTTCCTGGGGGAACGCGACGATTTGCAAGTCGATCAGGTGCGTGGTTTCTTCGCGCACCTGCAGCATGGCCTTGAGCGCCGTGAGGTCCGGGTCGGTGACATCGACGTGGGTGCGTACATGCTGGATACCGTGGGCGGCCAGGGCCTGGATAGTCTTCCTGGCGCGGGTCTTGGTGTCTTCCTGGGTGATGGTGGCCTTGCGTTCGCCCCAGCATTCGATGCCTTCGAACAGGGTGCCGCTCATGTTCCAGCGCGGCTCGCCGGCGGTCAGTGTGGCGTCGAGATGAATATGCGGTTCGACGAAGGGGGGAATCACCAGGTTGCCGGCGGCGTCCAGGTCGTCGGCCGCCGCAATCGGCGGCCTCGATTGCGGCGTGATGCTGGCGATCCTGCCATGTTCCAGGTGCAGATCATGCAGGCCTTCACGGTTGCGCAGGCGGGCGTTGATGATGTGCATGGGCAAGTTCCTCTTGGCTAACGCGAAAGCGTTGCAGCTGTGATACAAATTGGCTCAGTCGAACAGCGTCTGGGTTGTCTCGCCACGATGGAAGGCAAATGCAGCCTCCAGATCGCTTTCGATTGTGCGCCCACGGGACAGTGGTGGTAGCTCATCCAGACGGAAAAAGCCCACTTCAGTGGTCTCGAAACCGGCCATCGGTGCTGACTGATCCACCGGTTCACACAGGAAGTACAGCTTGTAGAAGTCCCGTACATCCGGCCGATACAAACCCTTGGCCTTGTGCGTCACGCTGTACAGTGCCCGTGCTGTCACCGTCAGCCCGGCTTCCTCGCGAATCTCCTTGACGATATTTTCCGCCGCAGAGAAGCCGATATCGGCATAACCGCCCGGCAGCGCCCAACACCCATCAGTCAATTCCCGTACCAGCAGAATCCGGTCGCTTTCGATGACTGCACCGCGAACGTCGATCATCGGCGTCGAATAACGCTGGGCGAAGTCGGTGACCAGGCCAGCGATACGGTCCAAGGGCACATTGCCCAATTGCGCCAGCATGCTGTGGGCAATCTCGGCAATTTCCTCCAGGCGCTCGCGCTCGAAGTTATCGGTGCAAAAGTGCAGCCCTGTGGACGCCAACGCCTGCAGACGTTTGGCTTGTGCCAGCCAGGTGTTTTCCATGGAGTACCTCTGGAGCTGCTTGGTCATGTACACGCGGCGCAGGCCGTGCGCTTCGGCCCGATGAGTTTCGACATAACCACGGCGGGCGTACAGCCTAATGTTCTCGGTCATGGCTTCATTGGTGTACAGGTGCAGGGTGGCGAAACCCGCGTTGATCGCCTGCTGTTCGGCAAAGTCCAGCAGCAAACGTCCGAAGCCCAGACCCTGGGCTTGTGGGGCGACTGCCAGGTTATCCAGCAACAGCGCGTCGTTGACCTCCAGCAAAACGACAAAGCCCTGAACCCGCCCGGCATTCTCCATTACATGCACGCCACCGGCCTCCACCAACTGGCAATAGTCCTCCAGCATCGGCCCCGGTTGACGACCGATCCGCTCGATGTAGGGCGAGTAGGCCGCCTGGACGATGGTCTCGATAGCAGCAACATCATGACTCGTCGCCGGACGTATCATTGCAACGTGCTCCTTTTGGGTCGCAACTTTGCTCCTGCAAAGGGTGATGTACGCTTAACCGATCGGCATTAACGCCAAGGGTGGTTGTTCATACCCAGGCTTACTCGCCGCGATAGATACAGCCGCTGGTGCAGGTCTCATGGATGCGGATCGCACTGAGCTCGGGCAACAGGGGCTGGAGCTCCTTCCAGATCCACTTGGCAAGCACTTCGCTGGTCGGGTTTTCCAGGCCAGGGATGTCATTGAGGTAGTTGTGGTCGAGGCGTTCATAGAGCGGCTTGAAAATCGCCTTGATCTCCGAGAAGTCGCGAATCCAGCCGGTATGGGGATCCAGGTCGCCGCTCAGGTGGATTGCCACCTTGAACGAATGCCCATGCAGGCGCCCGCATTTATGGCCTTCCGGCACGTGGGGCAGGCGGTGGGCGGACTCGAAGGTAAACTCTTTGAAGATTTCCACAGTATTTTCAGCTCGGTCAGGTATCTGGCAGGCGGCGAGTTTAACAGCTTGATCACTTGCCGCGCATGCGGTCGCTTTTTCGGCGTTGAGGTTGGCTGGGGTTCGAGGGCGTACATCGCCGTTGCCGGGCCCAGCTCAAAAGCCAAACCAAAGCGCGGCGGCCTTAGAGCCTACCGATAACTTCCTGTCAAATTCGGTCAACACTGTGGGAGCGGGCTTGCTCGCGAATGCTTTGGGTCAGTTACCGATGTAATCGCTGACACACCGCATTCGC